>NZ_FUHM01000002.1:2100000-2305136 GCF_900155565.1 Anaerosalibacter sp. Marseille-P3206 | reverse complement strand
CTCCTTAGAAAGGAGGTGATCCAGCCGCACCTTCCGATACGGCTACCTTGTTACGACTTCACCCCAGTCATTGGCCCTACCTTCGACAGCTGCCTCCTTACGGTTAGCTCACTGGCTTCGGGTATTGTCAACTTCCATGGTGTGACGGGCGGTGTGTACAAGACCCGGGAACGCATTCACCGCGACATTCTGATCCGCGATTACTAGCAACTCCGGCTTCATGTAGGCGAATTGCAGCCTACAATCCGAACTGGGATCAACTTTGTGGGATTGGCTACCTCTCGCGAGGTCGCTACCCGTTGTATTGACCATTGTAGCACGTGTGTAGCCCAGGACATAAAGGGCATGATGATTTGACGTCATCCCCACCTTCCTCCGATTTATCATCGGCAGTCCCTCTAGAGTGCACAGCCGAACTGTTTGCAACTAAAAGTAGGGGTTGCGCTCGTTGCGGGACTTAACCCAACATCTCACGACACGAGCTGACGACAACCATGCACCACCTGTCACCTCAGTCCCCGAAGGGAAAGAACTATCTCTAGTTCGGTCCGAGGGATGTCAAGCCCTGGTAAGGTTCTTCGCGTTGCTTCGAATTAAACCACATGCTCCGCTGCTTGTGCGGGTCCCCGTCAATTCCTTTGAGTTTCAGCCTTGCGGCCGTACTCCCCAGGCGGAGTGCTTAATGTGTTAACTGCGGCACCGAGGTTTGACCCCCGACACCTAGCACTCATCGTTTACAGCGTGGACTACCAGGGTATCTAATCCTGTTTGCTCCCCACGCTTTCGTGCCTCAGCGTCAGTTACAGTCCAGAGAGTCGCCTTCGCCACTGGTATTCCTCCTAATATCTACGCATTTCACCGCTACACTAGGAATTCCACTCTCCTCTCCTGTACTCAAGCCCTGCAGTTTCAAATGCTTACCACAGTTAAGCCGTGATCTTTCACATCTGACTTACAAGGCCGCCTACGCACCCTTTACGCCCAATAATTCCGGACAACGCTCGCCCCCTACGTATTACCGCGGCTGCTGGCACGTAGTTAGCCGGGGCTTCCTCCTAAGGTACCGTCATTATCTTCCCTTAGGACAGAGCTTTACGATCCGAAAACCTTCATCGCTCACGCGGCGTCGCTGCATCAGAGTTTCCTCCATTGTGCAATATTCCCCACTGCTGCCTCCCGTAGGAGTCTGGACCGTGTCTCAGTTCCAGTGTGGCCGGTCACCCTCTCAGGCCGGCTACCCATCGTAGCCTTGGTAAGCTTTTACCTTACCAACTAGCTAATGGGACGCGAGGCCATCTTGCACCGCTAAAGCGCTTTAACTTAAAATTCATGCGAATCTTAAGTGTCATAGGGTATTAATCCCGGTTTCCCGAGGCTATCCCCTTGTGCAAGGCAGGTTCCTCACGCGTTACTCACCCGTCCGCCGCTAAGTTTATATGATTCCATCCGAAGATTTCCTCATATATCCTTCGCTCGACTTGCATGTGTTAGGCACGCCGCCAGCGTTCGTCCTGAGCCAGGATCAAACTCTCATAAAAAAGTTTTACCTGAACAAATTATTTAAAATCATTAAACTCAAGGATTGTATTACGCTGTTCAATTTTCATGGTTCTTTAAGTTGCCTTATTAATATAGCATATTTGAACTTCTTTGTCAATAACTTTTTTAAATCTTTTTTCAAGTTATTTTCTTCTGCTATGTCAGCAACAATTACAAATGATATCATCTTTTGGCTCTTTTGTCAAGAGATAATTTTCATTTGTTTTGCTGTCTTTTTTCATGTGTTTCAGACAGCTTTTATAATATAACAGGTTTTTTTATCTTTGTCAATACTTTTAACAAAAATAAAAATCATATTAGTTGTTATAGCATTATTTCAACTATACTGATAAAATAAAGATATCAATATGATTTGAAAGTGGTGATTAAAAAATGGATCTTCGTCAACTAGAAACTTTTCTAGAAGTATGTAAGTATAAAAGTTTTTCAAAAGCAGCAGATAAACTCTTTATAACTCAACCAACTGTCACTAGCCATATTCAAAACCTAGAAAAAGAACTTGGAACAGTATTAATAAATCGTACTGGTAAAAATATGAGTTTAACACAAACCGGCAATATACTTTTTAAATACGCTTTGGATATTATTAATACGTGCGAAATGGCTAAGTTTGACTTAAGTTCATACAGAGGTAAAATCAATGGACATTTAGATATTAGTTCTAGTTCTGTTCCTAGACAATATCTATTACCTAAAATACTAAAAGAATTTATCTCTATTTACCCAGATGTAACGTTCTCTTTAAAAGATAAAGATTCTAAACAAGTAATAAAAAGCATTCTAAGTTGGGAAACAGACTTTGGCATAGTAGGTGCCATGTACCCATCTAATAACTTAGAATACATTGAATTAATGGAAGATAGACTTTTATTAGTTACAGCTAATAATGAAAACTTCCCTTATAATAACTTTGAAACCCTTGAATTAGATATTCTTTTTAAAGAAAATTTGATTTTCAGAGAAAAAGGTTCAGGGACTAGGGAACTCCTTGAAAAAACATTAAAATCAAATAATATTTCTAGTAGTTCTCTTAAAATCCTTGCGTACATAGAAGATACTGAAACCATTAAAAACTTAATTTCATTAGGTGCAGGCGTTAGTTTTCTATCTGAGCGTACTGTACAGGATAAATATTCGCTAGAAAGATTTAAAGTTTTTAATGTTAAAAACTTAGATCTTTCTAGAAAATTCTATTTTGTATATCATAAAAACAGACAATTATCTCCACTAAGTGAGACTTTTAAAGATTTTGTATTAGAATATACTAAAGTAAAAAATCAGGCTAAATAGCCTGATTTTTTTGCTTTAGTTCGTTTTATTTTGATTTATAAAAAGCCTTATATCCTTTATATGTCATATAAACATCTGCTTTACTTACTGCTTCATAAGGAGCATGCATGCTTAGCACTGGAACACCACAGTCTACTACTTCCATACCATAGTTAGCTAAAATGTAAGCTATAGTACCTCCTCCTCCTTGATCAACCTTACCAAGTTCACTAGTTTGCCATACTATATTATTTTCATTAAATATTCTTCTTATATAACTAATAAACTCAGCATTAGCATCATTACTTCCACCTTTTCCTCTTGAACCTGTATATTTAACTAATGTTACCCCTTTACCTACATAAGCATTGTTAAGCTTATCAAATACTTCTGGATAGTTTGGATCATATGCAGCTGCAACATCTGAAGATAATACCTTTGAATTTGCTAAAGCTCTCCTCAATTTCAAATCAGTATAATTTTCTTCTGTTAAGGATACTATCTCAGCAACAGCATCTTCAAAGAAATGTGAATGCATACCTGTATTTCCAACACTACCTATTTCCTCTTTATCAACAAATAGACCTACAGATGTTATCTCAGGATTTTCAACTTCTAATATAGCTTGTAAACATGTATAAGCACATACTCTATCATCATGACCATAGGAAAGAACCAAACCCCTATCTATACCTACATCCCTAGCTTTTCCAGCTGGTACTGCTTCTAATTCAGCAGTTGTAAAATCTTCTTCTGTTATTCCATATTTTTTATTTAGAATTTTTAAAACATTAAGTTTTATTTTTTCATCTATCTCATCATCAGCATAAGGTATACTTCCTATAATTAAATTTAATCCTTCTCCAGCAATAGCTTCATCTAATTTTTTGCTTCCTTGATCTTTGGCCAAATGTGGTAATAAGTCAGTAATTAAAAATACAGGATCAGTTTCTTCTTCACCTATAACAATATCAATTTTTTCTCCATTATTTTTAACAACTACTCCATGTAATGCAAGAGGTAATGATACCCATTGATATTTTCTAATTCCACCATAATAATGAGTCTTTAGAAAAGCCATTTCTGAATCTTCGTATAATGGATTCTGTTTTAAATCAAGTCTAGGGGAATCTATATGGGAACCAACGATATTCATTCCCTTTTCAATTGATTCTTTACCTAAAACAAATAGTGCTACACCTTTATCTTTATTGTTAGCATATACTTTCATACCGGGCTTAAGTTTCTCTTTAGAATCAATAATCTCATTTAAACATTTAAAACCACTTTTTTCTGCTCTTTTAATAATTTCTCTTGCACTTTCTCGTTCTGTTTTTCCTAAATCTAAGAATTTTTTGTAATCTTCATTAACTGAAAATAGTTCTTCTCTTTCTTTTTCTGAAATTACTTCCCAAACGCTTTTGTATTTTTTTGTTAGTTCTTCCATAAGTTTTTTGCCTGTCATTTTATTACCCCCATTTATATTTTTTTTATATTGTTTTTAAATGCAAAAATTGCTGCTTGAATTCTATCATTTACTTTTATTTTTTTAAAAATATTAGACACATGGTTTTTAACTGTTTTTTCACTGATAAATAACTTACTGGCGATTTCTTTGTTATTAAGACCTTCAGCTACTAATGTCAATACTTCATATTCTCGTTTTGTTAAAGATTCAATCTTTGCATAATCACCATCTTTTTTGTTTTTTTCATTTATCTCTCCTACTAAAGCTGAAGCAATACTAGGTTGTATGTAGGTCTTTCCATCATTTACATCCTCTATTGCTTTTATTAAACTATCTGCATCTGAATCCTTAAGAACATACCCACTAGCCCCTATTTTCATAGTTTCAAATAAATACTCTCTATCGTCGTAAATAGTAAGTATTATTATTTTTGAATTTATACCTAAATCTTTTAATCTTCTCAAAGTTTCTATTCCATTTACTTTAGGCATATTTATATCTAATAATATTATATCAGGATTATATTTCTGGGCCTTTTCAATGGCTTCCTCACCATCTCCAGCTTGGGCAACTACATTTATGTCCTCTTCTAGTTCTAGAATTTGTTTAAGACCTTGCCTTAATAGTTTATGGTCATCAACTAGCATAACTGCAATCTTTTTTTTACTCATTATAATCTTCCTCCTTAATTAATGGGATTGAAAGATATATGTTAGTTCCCATCCCTGGGGATGATTTTATTTCAAGCTTTCCATTAATTAACTCAGCTCTTTCTTTCATGCTTATTAACCCAAAACCTCCAGTTCGAACATCTCCATCATTGCTATATAATTCTAAATCAAATCCATCTCCATTATCTGACACCATTAAGTTCAATTTTTCTAATGATGCTTCTACTATAATATTTACATTAGTAGCATTAGAATGCTTCTCAATATTATTCAATGCTTCTTGAACTATCCTAAATATAGCAATTTCAAATGTAGAACCCATATGTTTTATATTGCCAATCACCTTCAATTCAACTAAAATCCCTGTTTCATTTTGAAAATTATAAATATATCTTTCCAATGTAGGTACTAAGCCTAAATCATCTAAAGACATAGGCCTTAAATCATAAATTATTTTTCTAATATCCTTCAAATTATGTCTAGCAATATTCTTTAGTTCAACTAATTCTTCTTTTGTTTTTTCTTTATCTGTTGCTAAAAGCCTTTCGCATAGTTCTGTCTTAATAACTATACTGGCCATAGATTGTGCTGGTCCATCGTGTATATCCCTAGCTAGCCTTTGTCTTTCTTCTTCCTGTGCTTCAATAATTTTTATCCCTAATAACTGCCTCTTACTTAAATCACCTACTGTAGCCAATATATCATTTAAATTTCCCTTTAAACATTCCATGGCAATCCCAACTTGGCTATTTATCTTTTCAGCTTTTTCTAATACCTTCACAGATTCTTTTAATCTAATCTCTAAATCTGCCCTTTTTTCAATTAAGCTCTTTTCCTCTTCTCGTTTCAAAGTGAGCAATACCCTAAGCTCATTAGTCTTTTCATAAGAACTTCTAATATCTTCTTCATCATAATTTTTGAAATTTTTACTAACAGAGGCTAATCTAATTCTACTACTTTTCTCTTCAACTTCTAATACATCTACTTCATAAATAACCTTTTCTGCCTTTTCTTTAACCTTTTGTAATTGTTCTTTAATATTATTACATTCATTTCTTGCATGTTCTACTATATCAAATATTTCTTCACGATTAGTTTCTATAGTAGTTATGGTATCATTAAGTATTTCATTTATTCTTTTTATATCTATATGGGTATCACTCATTATATATTGCACCTCTTATTGCTTTATTTCCATATTTTGAATTTCATCTTTTTCTTCATCACTTAATACTCTTTCTAAATCTATAAGAATTAACAACCTATTATCACCCATTTTCCCAACACCAGTAATATATCTTTTATCTACAGTTGAAATAATATCTGGAGTAGGATCTATATCATTATCATCAAGTCTAATAGTCTGAGAAGCTTCATCTACAACAAACCCTATTTGTTTTTCATTTAAGTTAATTATGATAATCCTAGTATCATTAGTGATGCCAGTGTCTTGTAATTTAAATCTTCTTTTTAAATTAATTATTGGTATCACTTTGTCTCTAAAATTAATAATCCCTTCTATAAACTCTGGTGTATTGGGAACTTTAACTGATTCCTGATAAGGGCCTATCTCTCTAACATTCATAATATCTATACCATATTCTTCTTTCCCTAACTTAAATACAACATATTGTTTTTCTGCCACATTCTTCACCCCCAATATTTTTAATGTTTTCTAAATATTATTTCTACATATTTATCGTAAATCCTTCTTTTTTTTTAAGCTTTTGCTAAACTTCTTTGAAAAAAACAGCACAATACTGTGCTGTTTTTTTTATTTAACTAATATACCCTTCTTTATCACTCTTTCCGCATGGTTTATTCCAAAATGATATATAATGTAATTTAAATTTGGTGCATCAAATATGGTTATATCAGCTTTCTTTCCTTCCTCAATACTACCCACTTCATTTTCCATGCCTAGGGCACAAGCACCATTAATGGTTACAGCAGTGATAACTTCTTCTGGTGTCAATTTCATTATAAGGGATGCAAAGCTCATTGCCAACTGTAAATTTTCAGTTGGGCAACTTCCAGGATTATAATCTGTTGAAAGAGATACTGGAACACCTGAATCAATCATCTTTCTAGCTTTTGCAAATTTGCCTGTTTGAAGATTAAAAGATGTAGCAGGTAATAAGTTAGCTATTACTTTTTTTTCAGCCATCATCTTTATCCCTTCATCACTAGCAGCTACTAAATGATCCGCAGTTACACAACCAACTTCTGCTGCAAGTTCTGCACCACCTAAAGGTTTTATTTCATCTGCATGTATTTTGGGCAATAATCCATGTTTTTTACCTGCATTTAATATCTTTCTTGATTGCTCTATTGAAAATACTGCTTCTTCACAGAATACATCACAATATTTAGCTAAACCTTTTTTACTTACCTCTGGTATCATTTCTTCTATCAAAATTTCTACAAATTTATCTGGATTTTCTTTATATTCTTCTGGAATAGCATGTGCTCCTAAAAATGTAGAAACAATATCTACTGGATGGTCTTCATTTAGCTTTTTAGCTACTTCTAACTGTTTTAATTCTGTTTGAAAATCATCAATTCCATATCCACTCTTTGCCTCTACTGTAGTGATACCAAAATCAAGCATTACATCTAAACTCTTTTTAGCCTTTTCATAGAGTTCATCAAAGGTAGCTTTCTTAGTTGCGCTTACTGTACTGTGTATTCCTCCACCCATCTTCAATATATCTAGATATTCCATACCCTTTAATTTCATTGCCAATTCATTTTCCCTTGAACCGCCATGAACTAAATGAGTATGAGAATCAACAAGTCCAGGAGTAACAGTTTTACCTCTTCCATCTATAACTATAGTATCTTTATCTATTTCTATAGTTGATGGACATTCTCCTTCCCCTACATAAATGATCTTATCATCATTAATTGCTACAATACCATTTTCAATTAATCCTATATCTCTCATTTCATCTTTGGTTCTTGGTCTATTCTCACCTTGCATAGTTATTAAATTGGAAATGTTTTTAATAATAATATCAGCTTTCATTTTACCACCTTATTCGTATATTCTTTTTTCTAGTATTTGACTATGACTGAAATCTTCTATCTTCAAATAATAATCAGCACAATCAATTAAAGCTGCCATAGGAACTAGACCTATTATCTCACTTCCTATTACATTAACCCCATATCTATTTGCTTCTCTTTCTATTGTATCAAATACTCTATAAAGAGGAGTTCTAGTATAGTCGACCATATTCATTGTAACTTGTACAATATTTCTTTCAGTTATTTCTATACCTAATGCTTTACAATGTCTGTAGCCTCCACTACTTCCTCTTATTGCCTTTGCAATCTTCTTAGCAACAGAGATATCATTTGTATCTAAGTTTACATTAAAAGCTACTAAAGGCATTCTTACTCCAACAGCTGTAACCCCAGATTTTATATTTAATTCATTAGGACCAAAATCTGGTTTCCACTTATCTTCTTTTAATTTTTCAGCCATGCCTTCATATTGTCCTCTTCTTACATCTGCTAAATTTTCCCTATGAGTAGCTGAAGCTGACTTTTCATATAGAAATATTGGGATATTAAGTTCTTTTCCTATTCTTTCTCCTAATTTTTTAGACATTTCTATTGCTTCTTCTTCAGTTACATCAGATATAGGAATTAGAGGTATTACATCTGTAGCACCCATTCTTGGATGTTCTCCAGTATGTTTAGTCATGTCAATTAATTCTGAAGCTTTTTTACATGCATTAAATGCAGCTTCAAGAACATTTTCAGGTTCACCTATAAAAGTTACAACTGTTCTATTGTGATCCTTATCAGATGAATAATCCAGCAATTTTACATTTTCCACTTTTCTCACTTCATCAACAATCTTTTCAATAAGTTCTTTATCTCTACCATTACTAAAGTTTGGTACACATTGAAGTAATCTAGCCATTTAAATTTCCCCCTTAGTTATTATTTGCTATATTTTTCATAAGTTTTGTCTATAAGATCTTTTACTAATTCATCATTAGCTATATAAGGTATTGTAATATGATCAGTATCTTTATGATTTTCATTAAATTCCATACAAGTCTTCACGGAGTTTTCATTTCTAGCCCAAGATCTTCTTGCTACTCCTCCCATAACGTCCCAAGGAATTGCAGATTTAATTATTTCATCAACTCTTTCACTACCATCAAGTACAAGCCCAAATCCTCCGTTGATAGACTTTCCTATACCTACACCACCACCATTGTGTAATGCTATCAAGCTCATACCTCTTGCAGCATTACCTGCATAGCAATGAGTAGCCATATCTGCCATCATATTACTTCCATCTTTAATATTGGCTGTTTCTCTGAATGGTGAATCTGTTCCACCAGTATCATGGTGATCTCTACCCATCATTACAGGACCTATTTCACCATTTCTAACCATTTCATTGAATTTTAGAGCAATATCTCTTCTTCCTAGTGCATCTTGATAAAGAATTCTAGCTTGAGTTCCAACAACTAATTTGTTTTCTTCTGCATCTCTTATCCAAATATAGTTGTCTCTATCTTGACCTCTTCTATTTGGATCAATACAGTCCATTGCTGCCTTATCTGTCTTTACAAGATCTTCATGTTTTCCACTTAAACATACCCATCTAAATGGTCCATAACCATAGTCAAATAACATAGGTCCCATTATATCTTCTACATAAGATGGGAATATGAATCCTTCACTTTCATCTATTCCATTTTTAGCTATTTCTTTAACTCCAGCATCATATACTGCCTTCATAAAACTATTACCATAGTCAAAGAAATATGTTCCTCTATCTACTAAAGTCTTTATTAATTGGTATTGATGTCTTAATGATTTGTCTACTAATTCCACAAATTTTTCTTTATCACTATTTAATAATTCTGTTCTTTCTTCAAAAGTCAAACCTTGTGGACAATATCCACCATCATATGGTGCATGACAAGAAGTTTGATCTGAAAGTAATTCTATATTTATATTATTATCAACTGCATACTCAAGTAAATCAACGATATTTCCATGATATGCCAAAGCTATAGTTTCTTTTCTTTCCATATAATCCTTAGCTATTTTAAATATTTCTTCTAAATTATCAGATGACTTATCTATCCAACCTTGATTTAATCTTGTTTCAATTCTAGAATAGTCAACTTCTGCTATTATGCCTACTCCATTTGCAATTTCAATTGCCTTACCTTGAGCCCCACTCATTCCACCTAGTCCTGAGCTTACAAAAATATGTCCACTTAAATCTCCATCTTCAGGTATACCCAGTTTCAATCTACCAGCATTTAAAATGGTATTGTAAGTTCCATGAACAATACCTTGTGGTCCAATATACATCCAACCACCAGCTGTCATTTGTCCATAGTTTGCAACTCCCATAGCTTGAGCTTTAATCCAATGTTCTTGGTCATCAAACATACCAATCATCAATGCATTTGTAATTATAACTCTAGGGCTGTGCTTAAAGGATTTAAACAATCCTAGTGGATGACCAGATGCAACCACAAGAGTTTGTTCATCAGTAAGTTCTTCAAGATATTTCTTTAATAATCTATATTGCATCCAGTTTTGACATACTTGACCTGTTTCCCCATATGTTACAAGTTCATAAGGATATAATGCTACATCAAAGTCCAAATTGTTGTCAATCATTACTTGAAAAGCTTTACCTTCAATACAATTTCCTTTGTATTCATCGATTGATTTTCCTTTAATATTTCCTTCTGGTCTAAAACGATATCCATAAATTCTTCCACGAGTATAAAGTTCTTCTAAAAATTCTTTTGCCAATGTTTCATGTAATTCTTCTGGTACGTATCTAAGTGCATTTTTTAAAGCTATTTCTGTCTCTTTCTTTGTAAGTGTAAATTCTCTTTTTGGTGCCCTCCTTATACCTTCAACAAATTCAGGCATTTCAGGCAATTCATTGTCTAGCTTAATTGTCATAGCTTTTGAAATATCAAAGTTATTTACCATGAAATCTCCTCCCTTTTAATAAAGTTTACCAATACTATTTTCTATTTCCTCTAAAATAACATTAGATTTAATAAGCTCTTCACATTTATTAATTTCCTTATACATTATTATATCATCTTCTATCTTTGCTGTTTGTTTTCTTATTAAATCATAAGCTATTTTAGTTCCTTTACCTAATCCCTTGTTACCTCTTAAATCAATAGCTTGAGCTGCAGCAAGTAATTCCATTGCAATAACGTTTCTAGCATTGTCCAAAATAGTTCTTGCTTTTCTAGCAGCTATAGTACCCATTGAAACATGATCTTCCTGATTAGCTGATGATGGTATAGAGTCTACGCTAGCAGGATGAGCTAATACTTTGTTTTCTGAAACTAGTGCAGCGGCTGCGTATTGAACTATCATGAAACCTGAGTTTATTCCACCTTTTTCAACTAAAAATGCTGGAAGTCCACTTAATGCTGGATTTACCATTCTTTCAATTCTTCTTTCAGAAACATTTGCAAGTTCTGCTAAAGCTATTCCTAAAAAGTCAAAGCTTAAAGCCATTGGTTGCCCGTGGAAATTTCCACCAGATATTACTTGATCCTCTTCACCAAATATCAATGGATTGTCAGTAGCAGAGTTAATTTCAATATTAACTTTTTCACCTACATAGTTTATTGCATCTTTACTTGCTCCATGAATTTGTGGTAGACATCTTAAGGAATATGCATCTTGAACTCTTAATTCCCCTTGAACTGTAGTCATATTACTATTTTCAAGTAATTTTAATAAATTCTTAGCTGTATTGATTTGTCCACTATGTGGTCTTACCATATGAACTTTTTCATCATAAGCTGTTACTATACCATTTTGTGATTCTGCTGTTAGTGCTGCTGCAATATCCGCTATCTTTGCTAAGTTCATACCATCATAAAGAGCTAATGCTCCAACAGAAGTCATAACTTGTGTTCCATTTATAAGAGCTAAACCTTCTTTTGAAGTAAGTTCTACAGTAGGTATATTAGCTAACTCCATAGCCTTCTTACCTGACATTCTTTCACCTTTGTAATATGCTTCTCCTTCACCTAATAATACTAAAACCATATGTGCTAAAGGTGCTAAATCTCCACTAGCTCCCAGTGAACCCTTTTCAGGTATTACTGGATGAACGCCCTTATTTAACATTTCTATAAGAGTGTTTAATGTAGAAAGTCTAATTCCTGAAAAACCTTTAGATAGTGCATTTGCCCTTAATAACATTATACCTCTTACTACTTCTTCATCAAGTGGTTCTCCAACTCCACATGAGTGGCTGATTATTAAATTCCTTTGTAAATCTTTTGTTTCATCTTTACTAATAACTACATCACTAAACTTTCCAAAGCCAGTTGTGATGCCATATACAACTCTTCCTTCATCAACATATTTATCAACTACATCTCTTGACTTTTCTACTTTTTCGATTGCTTCTTTTGACATTTCTACAACATAACCTTTTCTTACTACATTGATGAAATCTTCAATATTAAGGCTGTTCCCATCAATTATAACTTTATTCATTTTTTATCTCCTCCTTAATTTTCTATTGATTGCAAATAAAACTATATAGTTTTATCTGTATGTTACACTATTACATTAAAGTGTATAAAAAGACCACAGAATTACCTGTGGTCGTTTTTTTTAATTTATTTGATTTTAATGGAGTGTACAATCTCTTTTTCATAACTCACCCACTCTTTATCAAAATAATTTTATTTTATAAATAAAAGCATAATCAACGATAAGCCAAAATCTACAAAACCTACTATAACAAATGCCTTCCATAACATGCCATATATTTCTTTTCTTTTTTCGGCTTCTTTTTCCTTATTCATACTTTTGACAATCCCAGCATCTTTATGACTATGTTTTATTTCTTCTAATTCATCTTTACTCATTGGCTTTCTCAAATATTTTTTACGAGTTGACCAACCTATTATTTCAAACATTATACCCACAGTCATATAGACAGTTCCTACAACAAAAAAATTATTACTCAATGTTTGAATAAACTTACCTTCTATTCTATTGGTCAACGATAGTATTACTGTTACTATAACACTAATAACAAATAATATAAATACTGGTTTTAAGTCTTTAAATTTAAATTTTTTCACAACTTTCCCTCTTTACTATTTGAAATGGTAGCTTTATTATAGTTTCTTTTTGATCTTTATCTTTCAATTCCTTGATTATCTTTCTTATAGCTACTGCCCCAATATCATAATGTGGTTCCTTAACAGTTGTCAATCTAGGTCTATAGATTGAAGCAATCTTGATATCTCCATAACCAGCTACAGAAATGTCCTCAGGAACCCTTATGTTATTATCATAAAAATAATTCATAAGGCCAATAGCATGTTCATCATGACTACAAAACACAGCTGTAATTCCAAGTTTATCCCTTAATTTAAGGAAATCCCTTCCCATTTCATAACCATCATCAATACTATAACCCTTTGCACTATAAAGTATTTCCTCACATCCATCAACCTCTTCTATCGCTTTTCTA
Organism: Anaerosalibacter sp. Marseille-P3206; assembly: GCF_900155565.1. Lineage (NCBI taxonomy): Bacteria > Bacillati > Bacillota > Tissierellia > Tissierellales > Sporanaerobacteraceae > Anaerosalibacter > Anaerosalibacter sp. Marseille-P3206. The sequence goes on along the minus strand of NZ_FUHM01000002.1, from coordinate 2,291,644 downwards.
TATCCTGCAATTTTAAAATTTTCCAGTGAATATTCATCTTCATTTACTGTTACATAAGCTATTTTTCTATGTCCAAGGTTGATTAAGTAATTTGTCATTTCATAACTTGCTTGATAATCATCAATTGTTACTGTTGGAAAATCCTCTATATAAAAATATCTATTTAAATATACAAAAGGTATTTTTAATTCATCTAATTTATCTATTACTTCTTCATTTACTATTTCAGATAACAATATTATTCCTTCAACTTGTTTTCTTTTTAATAGTTGCATAAATTTTAGTTCGGCTTCTAAATCTCCATAACTACTGCAAAGCAAGATATCATAATTATACATCTTTCCTACTTCTTCTATTCCTCTAACCATTTCTGCTATATAAGAATTTCCAATGTCAGTCACAACTACTCCTATTAAATAAGACCTTTTCGTTACTAAGGTTCTTGCAACTTCATTTGGTTTATATCCTAATTCATTTACAGCATCTAAAACCTTTTTCTTAACCTCATTGCTCACAGGTTTTGAATTGTTAATTACTCTAGAAACAGTAGAAATAGATACACCTGCTAATTTTGCAACATCTTTTATCGTTGCTGACATATTTATCCTCCTCATATAGAGCTTCTACATGTACTATACATTATATCACATTTTCATTTTTTCAAGCAACAAAAAGGTAGAAATTATATAACAGGCAAAAATACACCACATATAGTATTAACTAAATTGTAACAGTTGTAATCAAACTCTTTTTCCTTTATTGGAACAGATAAATATACAACACCTTTTACAATATCAGATTTAACTAATGGTATAACTATTATTGATTGCCAGTTTGGGGTTCCAGAGAGTATGTCTATATCATTAATATTATCCCAATCAATCAAAAACTCTCCTTTTTTATTTTTAATAGCTCTATTTATTATTTTTTGATTATATTTCACATTTTCAATCCAGCCAGATATAAATCTTTGTCTAGAATAATATTCATTTTCCTCATCTATTAATATAAGCATACCATATTCAGCATCGACTATTTCTATTATTCTCCCTAGAAACTCATAAATTTTTTCGTTTTTATTTAGGTCTTTATTATATAAATCTATAATATCCATTATAGCTAGTACATTTCTCTGATCTTGTACAGTATTTCCTGATATAATTCCAGCTAGCCTATCTCCCCTTTTTATATTGTTGGCTATATTTGATTCCCATAATATAACCTCATTTCTTCCCCTTTCTTTAGCACAATAAAGTGCTTGGTCTGCTTTCTCTATTAACTCACTACTAAATTCCCCATGCTTCGGATAAATAGAAATTCCTATACTAATTGTCAAAGGATTATCTATACCCGGGAAATCTAACTTCTGTATAAAACATCTAATTTTTTCAGCAATCTCTATAGCTTCCTTTTCTTTGGTGTTTAGTAAAACAATAATAAACTCTTCTCCCCCATATCTAGCAACAACATCAGTGCATCTAGTATTTTCTATTAAAGTTTGCCCAATTAAAGATAATACTTCGTCTCCTTTTCTATGGCCATAAGTATCATTTACATCTTTAAATTTATCAATATCTATCATGAGTAACGAAAATGTCCCGTTTTTCTTTTTTAAATCTTCTAACAAAATATTAAAAATTATATCAAAGTATTTCCTAGTATAAGTACCTGTCATTTTATCTATAGATGATACTGATTTGAGTCTATAATTATCTATATTTAGAAATGCTAAGTATGATATTGTTTTAATGATCTTAAATCTCTCATAATCAATTCTATTAAATATTCTATCTGTCTCTAAATATATATATCCTATTATTTTGTTTTCTCTTATATAAGCATTTTTTCTTCTTTCCATGAGTTTTGTTTTATTAACACTATCAGGTCTCATAATAGGCATACATATCAATGCTTTTGTATCAATTGGTAACAATTCCTCAAAAACACCATTCTTATGATTTACAAAAGAATTTTTTATAATAACACCATCTTCTCTTTTGTTTACTATATTTATAATACTCTCTTTAATAAAAGAGCAATCTTCAACATTTAATCGAGCTATCGGTTGTAATTTATCATTCTCTTCATCAAAATAGCAAATAATCCCCTTTTGAGCCATGGTTTCTTTAGCAATATATTTTAATATTAAATCTAAATTGTACTCATAATCATCACTAAATTTAGATATAAGATCTGTCATATTATTGATATTTTCTGCATAATTATTTGTCTTACTATTTCTTATAATTCTTATAAAATTTTCATTCCCTATCAAATCTAATAAATTTTTAAAATCAAAATAATTTTCTAAATCACTTTTACCATCTATAACATCTTCTATAAAAACGCAATTGACATCTAAATTAAAGAGATTTTTCAATATCTTATTTATCTGAATCTTTATTCTATCACCTTGATGGCTTTTAACATAAGAGATTTGCAATTCTTCTAAAGGTATTTTTTTTATTAGTCTATACATCATGTCTAATGACTCCAAATAATAGTTTATTGCTTGATAATAATCTTTTCTTGAATAAAACTCATTACCAATTACAATGTTTATATATAAATTAATTTCATATAGATTGACAGTTTTTGATTTTTCTTCTAAATCAAGCAGCAAATTCAAACTTGAACTATCATTTTTTAAGCTAAACTTAAGAAGCTTTTGTAGAAAATCTAAAAACTTTGAATAAGATAAATCTGATAATTCTTCAATTTCTTTTAAAAAATCCTGAACATATTCATATTCACCATTTAAAAATGCTATAAAAGCAAATTCAGTTAATACTTTTTCTCTATCATTTGTAAGGTTACTTTTCCTATAATGATTTCTGATGGCTTCCATAGCCTCTTTGTCCAAATGATTTTCATTTAAATACTTACTTACTATTATCCTGCTTTTAGAAATTAAATAACTGCTAGCTTGAAAATTCTTAGTTATATCTCTTTCTAAAGTATAGTATTTTATAGCTTCTTCCCATTTTCCAAATTTGAAATAAAAATTACCTAAAAAATCATAGTATTGACAAATCAATTCTTTGGAAAGGGAAAAACCTTTCTCATATTCTTCTTTAGTTAAATTATAACAATTAAACGCATGGTCAAACTCTCCAATTTTTAAATAAATTTGTCCTAAATTGATATTTGCTAAAAACAACATTCTTTTATCTTCAATTTCTAGTGCAATATTTCTAGCCTTTTCAATATAATCTTTTGCTTTTTCATAATCATGATTTTCTATATATGTTTCTCCTATATTATTTAAAAAAACTAATTCCATATCTAAGTTATTGTATTTATTACATATTTGAAGTCCTATATCATAATACTCCATAGATTTAACCTTATCACCATAGTATTCATTATAAATATTACCTAGATTGTTTAATGGCTTAGAAGATTCTATATCGTTACCTACCTTTTGATAGCTTTCTATACTCTTTTCATAAAAATCCTTAGCTGATTCCATATCCCCCTTAAAATAAAACAATATTCCCATTTGATTGTATATAGTTCCTAAAAATTCAACCTTATCATGTGCTTTTATTAATTCGAGGGCTTTATTTGACTCATATAAAGCTTTTATTATTTCGTCTTTTGTAGAATACGCTTTTATTAAGAGGGTCTTCGCTTTTAAAATGCCATCTATAAAATTTATCTCTTCTGCTAAAGCCATAGCATCTAAAGCTACTTTTTCAGCCTTATCTATATCATTTCGCCTTAAAAATATCTCACCACTATAATTTTTAGATTTAACAGCATATTTTTTATATCCATATTTTAGAGACTTTTTTAATACTTTATCATATATTTCAAGAGCTTTATCATTATTCCCTATAGTTTGATTTGCCTTTCCAATATTTAATAGCACTTCTATCTTCAATTCACTATTAGCATCATCCATTAAACTATATGCTTTTTCCCACATATAAATTGACTGGGCACTTAGTGCTGGTCCCATTTTTTTTGCTTGTCTTATAAGATAATCTACCACTTTGTTCTTCTGATTTGATAAGGATAACTGATAAATAAGCTCCTCTATATTTCCTCCATTTAAAACATTGTATAATTCCTCTAGTACTATTGCAGCTTGGCTATGAAGTTTTTCTTTTTCTTCATCTTTTAACTCATAATAAACTAACTTCTTAAGTTGCATATTATAAATAGTATAGCTATATCCCCAATCTCCTACTCTTTCATCTAAAAGCCTCATTGATATTAATTTTTCAATTATTTCATTTAATCTATCCATATCAATATCAATCATTTTTAGCAATATACTTTTAGATACAGGGCTATTAAAAATAGATATTATCTTTATTAACTGTAAAAGTTCGTCTTCCAGACGCTTTAACTGATTTCTTAAGGTATCATCTAAATTAGATGGCATGAAAATATCCTTATAACTCATTGTCATTAAATGCCATATCTTATCTTTTATACTTAATTCACCTATTGTATATAATTCCTGTAATAATAATTCAATATATCGTGGATTTCCTAAAGCTTCCTTCAAGAGAACCGTAGAAAATTTTAAAGGTCTAAAATTCATACCTAATATATTCTTGACCATCTCTCCAATTTCTTCAAGATTAAGTTTAGATAATTTTATTTGTTCTACATAATCCTTTGATAACCAATCATCAATTAAATATTTACTTAACTCTTCTTCTAAGAAATCTTTGTTATATGACAATATTAATAACAAACGAGCGTTTTTATTGTTTTGCAACAAATAATTAATAAGTTTTAAAGTATCATCATCTGCATAATTAAAATTATCAATAAGTATATATATTGGTTTTAACTTAGATAAATCTATTATAAAATTAGAAATCCTATCATACATTCGAAGCATTTCTTTTTCCTTGACTAAATTAGCAGATGGTTTTATACCTTCTACATGATTTAGTTCTGGTATTATCTTTACAAGTTCACTACCATATTTTTGCACCAAAAATTTTGGAGCTTTTTTTATTATTTTTTTTAATATATCAGTTATTGATTTAAAACTGGCATTTCTTTTGGAGTTTAATTCAATTTGATATACTTCTCTTCCTCTATATTCTATTATTCTAGCTATTTCATTTAAAAACCTAGTCTTTCCTACTCCAACTTCCCCTTCTACTAGCAATGAAGTGATAGTTTGGCTTTTTTTACTAATACTATTATCAATATGTATTAATTTATCTATTTCTTTTTCTCTTCCTACTATTTTTGTATTAAAATTTAGATACTCTCTTTCCTTTTTATAATCCACTGTATAGTCTAGTGAGAAATATTTATTAATGTCTGAAATTATAGAACTTAATTCTCCATCTCTATTTGAAGCATTCTTCATTGTAAGAGCTTTTACTGTGTCCTCTAAAAAATTAATTTGAGTATTGTTTAAAGAAGATAAAAGTTTTTCATCCTCTAAAAAAAGATATTTCATAGTAATTCCAAGGGAATAAAAATCTGCACGAAAATCAATATTGTTTTTATTTAAAATCACTTCAGGGGCTATAAAATGTCTGTCTATTAAATCATAATCACTACACATAAATTTATCATTTACTGTTGCCAGATCTTTTATTTTTATAATATTGTTATCAAAAATATAAATATCTTTTGGAGTCAAATGCTTGTAGACAAATCCTCTATAATGTAAAAAATCTAATACAGTACAAAGCTGTTGTACTATAGTTACTCTTTGGGTAAGATTAAGATATTCATAAATATCTTTTAATTTAGGTTTGTCCACATACTCTGTAACATAGTAATATTGATTTATATGAGTTATCTCTTGATCTATTGATTTAATAATATTGAATTCTTCACTGGCTAACAAGTATTCATGTTTTATGTTTGAGATGGTAACAAATTCGGATATAAAATAATCGATCTGAGATATATGTTTATTGTGATTAAAAGTTTTTAAAAATAATTTTTTATCTTTATTCCATAAATCAGTGGCTATATACACAATTCCATTAGGATCCTCAGAAATAATCTTATCAATCTTATACCTATTGTCAATAATTTTCATGACATCCTTCCCCTCTTTAAAAACAATATAATTTACATATCTTTAATCATCTTTCATTGCATAATACAATGATTTTAATGCTTCTTTTAGAAATTCCTTATCTTTTTCTTCAAATCCATTCAATTTCTCATCAAGATAAATTCTTCTTTTATCCAATACTTTTTGAACTAATTCATATCCAATAGATTGAACTTCAACCCTAACAACTCTTTTGTCTTTTTCGTCTTTTTTTCTAATTACTAATCCGCTCTTCTCCATTCTATCAATTAAGTCTGTAATGGTACTACAAGCAAGAGCCATTTTTTGACTTAATTCTCCTATAGTTAAATCTCCTTCGCCTATAAGAATCTGCAATGCAGTAAATTGAGGACCTGTAATATTAAAATCATTTAATATCTCTCTTCCTTTTTTTCTAATTATATAGTCAACTTTTCTCACGTACTTTTCTATTTCAACAACATTGTCACAAACCTTTTCGTTCAAAGATATCTCCTCCATAAATAATCTTGTATTCATCATATTATACAATATATTATAAATCAATAGTTGAAATTATACCAAAATATAATATCAAAATATATATTAAAAAAAGCAGATTAAATAATCTGCTTTTATTTAACAAATATCCTAAAGCTGTTAGGAACAACTTCAAATGTTGCCGGCAATTTTCCACCATATTCCCCATCAATGTCAATAGGCGCATCTTCTTCTGTATATACTGTGATTTTTTGAGTTTTAAAATACTCAACATTTGGATGATTAATATGTTCTCCGCTAAAAATGCTTATAAATATGGATACCAAATCCTGTACATCGGATTTTTTAATTATAATACTGTCTAGATACCCATCACTTATATAAGCTTTTGGAGCTAAGTACTTAAAACCACCAATGGAAGAACTATTAGATAATAAAAACAACAAAATATCTTCTTCTTTAGTATATTCTTCACTTTCAAATTTTACTTTTATAGGTCTAAACTTTTGTTTTGGAATCTCTTTCAATCCTTCTAAATAATATGCCATCCTTCCCAATACAGCTTTTATTTCAGGTTGCACTTGATATCCTACATTTGTAAGTAATCCACTTGCTGCAACATTTACAAAGTATTCATCTCTTACCTTTCCTAAATCAACATCTAGTGTATTCCCGTTTTCTATAAGTTCATAAAATTCCTTACTACTTTTAGGTAAATCTAAATAATTTGCAAAGTCATTGACAGTACCTGCTGCTAATATTGCTACAGGTATTTTCCTTCCACCAAGTACAATACCCTTTGCAACCTCATTTACTGTACCATCTCCACCACAGGCAATTATTATATCCCAGTCTTCCTTACAACATTTAATTGTTTCAAACATAGCATCGTTCTTTTTTTTAGTAATAAACTTACTTATTGTATATCCTTCATCAACTAGTATTTTACAAATAGCATCAACTCTTCTTTGTATCAATTGTCTACCTGAAGATGGATTGCATATTATTTTTACTTTCTTCACACGTATCAGCCTTCCTTAATCTATTAATTAATCAACTACTTTTCTACCTATATCAGGGCAATTAGTTATAATTCCTGTAACACCAATATTTCTCATTAGTATCATATCATTTTCCCTATCTACTGTAAATGGATTGACCATTATATCGTTTCTAATACATTCTTTAGTTACTTCCTTGTTAATAGTCACATATAATGGGTGAATAGCATCAGCGCCAATAGTTTTTGCATATTTCCAAGGTGACACCATTCCTGCAATATAGAGAATTCCTGTTTTAATCCTAGGTTCAATCTTTTTTATTCCCAAAAGACTATAATGATTAAATGATGATATAATTACATTGTCTTCTAATCCAAAGGATTTAATTGCATTTACAACATCCATTTCGAGATTTTCATAAAATATTGGTCCATTTTTCAACTCGATATTTAATAATAGATTCTCCATTTTTACTAAATCTAACACTTCTTCTAGTAATGGAATTCTTTCACCTTCAAAATATTTGCTAAACCAGCTACCAGCGTCTAAAGACTTTAACTCTTTCATATCCTTATCCTTTATATATCCACTTCCATTAGTAGTTCTATCAACTTTTTCATCATGGCATACCATTAAATATCCATCTTTACTCTTGTGAACATCAATTTCTATTCCATCTGCTCCCATTTCTACAGCTTTCTTAAAAGATGCAATAGTATTCTCTGGTGCATAATGAGAAGCCCCTCTGTGAGCATAAATTAATGGTTTTACCATTATTATCCCCTCCTAGATAATTTAAACTCATATTATCATTATACACTTTTTCATATAAATAGGGAAAAAAAATAGGGATATATATCCCTATTTATGGTCTATTTCTTTTAATATTTCTTGAAGTCTTTTAGCTTGATATCCACATTCTTCAGCAAAACCTTTAAATGTCAATGCTACATCTTCATTCTCAACTTGTTTAGAATACATTTCATAATCTCTTACCATCTCTTGAGCATCTAATATTTTTTTCTTGACTACTTCTTTAGTATTCATTTCCATGTTTTTCACCTCCAAGAATCCTTTAATAATATACTTCCTAGTAAAAATATTTTTATGTATTTATATTGTAACCTTTATTTAAAGATTTAAATCTTTACTTCTTAGCTGTTTTATCTTACAATAATATCAATATAATAAAATTAGGAGTGTTGCAAATGTACGATTTTCACGTTCACAGTGATTATTCTTTAGATTGCAAATATTCTATGGAAGATATGGTTATCAAAGCTCTTGAAAAAAACATTAGAAGTATTTGTTTCACTGATCATATAGAATTTGAAACTACTGATAAAAAATTGGATATGGCTTTTCATACTGAAGACTATTTTAGAAAATCAAAAAGAGTAAAGTATAAGTACTTAAAAAAAATTGAAATATTAACTGGAGTAGAAATAGGGATTCAACCTCATTTAAGTGATAGGTATAGTAAATTCATAAGTGAAAATCCATTTGACTTCGTTTTAATGTCCCTTCATACTATTAAAGGAAATGATATGTATGGTGATAGATATTTAGTTGATAAAGATCCTTTAGAAGTAACCCTTGAGTATTATGAAGAACTATTAAGTTGTATTGATAATTTTGATGATTTTGATGTTGTTGGACATATCGATGTTATTGATAGATACTTTGAAGATCCATCTATGGTACCAGAGGTAAAAAACTATATAGCCTCAGTTGAAAAAATATTCAAAAAATTAATTTCATCTGGTAAAGGAATTGAGCTTAATACTTCAGGTGTTAGATATGGACTTGATTACTACCATCCTAAGGTAGAATTATTAAAACTGTATAAAGATATGGGAGGAGAAATTATAACCATTGGTTCAGATGCTCATGAACCACAATTTGTTGGATATGAATATAAGCAAGCTGAAAAACTTTTGAAGGAATTAGGTTTTAAATACATTTATATATTTAAAGAGAGAAAAAAAGTCCCTATACAAATAGGCTAAAAATATACTCTATCTACTTCTACCCTTTTATCATGTTTACACCTTAGACATTTAAAAAGGTGAATACATTTATAACTAGGAACTCCATCTACTTTAGAAATTATTTCATCTGGTAGATAGGGACTATAATTATCTAAGTAATTTACAATGGGCCCTTTATCTATCATATTGTTTTGACAAATCGGGCAAATGACCTTGATTTCATACAATCCATTACATAATGGACAAATAAGCTCCATAAAATACCTTCTTTCAATATATTATCTATAATTAGTATTTAACTATTTAAAATAAATATGCAAAAGCCTCTTAGATTAAATCTAAGAGGCTTTTGTATTCCCGCAATGCCGTATTCCGTGCTAATTCAGACCCGCCTCTCACAAGGTGGGTATCCTGTCAATAATTTTTGACTTCCTAGTAAAAGGCATGTCATACATTACTGAACTCAGACTCCCGTCTGCACTATGTCGGTTGAATTATACAGGATAACGAACATCGCAGAAAATAAAACTCTGTGTTTCGTATATTTATTATAACCCGAAATACATTTTTCTTCAAGTATTCATTGTATCTATTTTTTTAAACAGCTAAACATTTTTTTGATGCCAATACATTAATTTCCGATTCATCTAATACTTCTTTGTCTAATAAAGCTGTAGCAATTTGATGTAGGAATTTTTCATTTGTAATTAGTATTTCCTTTGTTTCTTCATATAGTGAATCAATTTGTTTTTTTAGTCTTTCTATGACAAAGCTATTGCTACCTATGTTTTGACCTAATACCACTTCATAATTTACAAGACCTAATTCTTCATCCATTCCATAAATGCCCATCATCTTAATTGCCATGTCCGTAGCTTTTTGTAAGTCACTAGAAGCTCCCGTTGTAATATTTTCTATGCCAAATATTATCTCTTCTGCAGCTCTTCCTCCTAGTGCAATCATTATACTATTTCTTATATCCTTTTTAGTTTGATACATCTTATCAGGTGGAATATTCATACTAAATCCACCCATCCCCTTAGTACTAGGGATTATGCTTACCTTAGTAACCCTATTTTCTTTTGAAACCTTTTTTGCTACTAGTGCATGACCTGCTTCATGATATGCAGTTATTTTTTTGTCTTTATTTAATATGCTACTTCTATCTTTCTTTTCTTCTCCAACTAATACAGTAAAAAATGCTTTATCAATGTGATCCATATTGATATTAATATCATTGTTTCGAGCAGCTATCATTGCCGATTCATTCATTAGATTTTCTAACATAGCACCACTGAAATAGGATGTCTCTTGAGCTAGTTTTTCTAAATTTACATCTTCTGATAGTGGCTTATTTTTGCTGTGAAGTTTTAATATCTTAAATCTAGCATTTAAATCAGGAAGTCCTACTTCTATTTGTCTATCAAATCTACCAGGTCTTAATAGTGCTTCATCTAGTGTATCAACTCTATTAGTTGCAGCAACTACTATAGTACCCTCTCTATCACTAAACCCAGACATCTCAGTAAGTAATGCATTAAGTGTTCTATCTCCTTCATCATTACCACTATTAGAAAGACTTCCTTTTCTCTTTTTGCCTAAAGCATCTATCTCATCAATAAATATTACACTTTTTCCACATTCCTTTGCCTTTTTGAAAAGGGCTCTTATTCTACTAGCCCCTAATCCAGCATATACTTGAATAAAATCCGAACCTGAAACCGAGAAAAATGGAACTTTAGCTTCCCCAGCTAATGCCTTTGCTAAGAGAGTTTTACCTGTTCCAGGAGGCCCATACAGTAAAATTCCTCTAGGAATCCTTGCACCATATTTACTATACTTTTCTGGATTTTCAATGAAATCTACTAACTCTTTCAAGGATTCCTTTGCCTCTTCATTTCCAGCAACATTATCAAAAGTAAACACATCACCGCTTCCATTTCCACTTTCAACATTTGACATTAGAGCCATTTCTTTTTGGGCCTGTTTTGTCATATTGTTATTAACAAAATAACCTATAACCCCTATACCAACTATGAAAAGTAAAAATGTAAGTCCTTGAGCTATAACAGAACTACCATTTGACTCTACAACTTTTACATTATTCATTAAAAGTATTTCCTTAAAATTTTCAGTCCTAGGATTATCTGTTATAAAGTATTCTCCTGTAGCAAATTTTCCTCTAATTCTTGAACCATCATTTAAATCTACTCTTTCTATCTTTCCATCCTTTACATACTCCATAAATTCACTATATGAAATATCATCATATTTCTTCTCACTATTTATATATAGATACAAACTTGAAAGAATAGCGAAAGAAATTACAAGCAATAATAGTATTTTCAATTTCTTAGGCCTTTTCATTTGTTTTTCCTCCTAGTTTACATAATGTATATATTGAATTATAACATCATTTTTATCCGAAGTCTATTTCCTATATTTAGGAGATAATTTATTCACCTTTAAGTATTTCCAATATTTTATCAAGTTTTTCTACTTGTTCTTCATCCAGTAAAGGCCTTATCTGTTCCAGTTTTCCCATTAAATCTTGATACTCATCAGGTTTCATTTCACTTTCCATTTTGTTGTTTAGCTTAATGATTTCAAATATTATTTCATCCTCAGACTTATCTGAATAAGCTTCTGCCATATCCTGTATCTGCTTTAGTTGCTCTTCTGATGGATTTATATCTTTTAAATCTTCAATACTAATATTTAACTTATCCTTATTTTCCACTTAATTACCTCCATTTGTTTTTTATTTTAAATCTATGAGTAAATGTATAAATATATTACTTATAAGTGGAACAATTTAATTTTTAGAACATAAAATAGTATTACTAATTTTTAACTATGGAGGTATGATAATGAACAATATTTTTATTTTATTTATTTTTTTGTATTTTTTAATGAGTAAAAAAGATAATATTAATAAAAATCAACATGTAATCATACATGAATATAAAAGTTTAGATGTTGAAGGAACTTATGAAAAAATTGAACATTTAAGAAAAATTGGACCCTATTTTCCAGAATGGCTTGCTCCAATATTAAACAAATCTATATTGCTTACAGAAAAAATAGTTAAATTCCATGAGCTAACAGAGTTCTTGCAAAGAAATACATCCAAGGAACCAATTACCCCTATGGAACTAGATAACAATAAGCAAAGATTTAATTACATAGTTTCCACTCTAAAGGAAGAAATACCTGAAGAAAAACTAAATGAAATGGGTACTCCAATGAATTTGATATTAAACTATGAAAAGTATAAGTTAATGATGGGATTAATGTCACAAGTATTATCAAATCCTCAAAAGATTAATGATAAAGATCAGTTAACTAAGTTAGCAGAATCTCTTTTTGATGGAAAAAACGAAAAGGAAAAAGAAAAAATGAAAGAAATGCTAAAAATGATAGAAATAATGAAAGTATTAGATTCTTCAAAAAAGAAAGACCCTAAGAAGGATTAATTCTTGGGGTCTTTTAATATGCTAATAAGTTTAGTCATATCCTCAGGTAGTGGAGCTATAAACTCCATATCTTCTTGAGTTCTTGGATGTTTAAATTTAATATAGTTTGCATGAAGAGCTTGCCTTCCAATATATTCACTTGGTTTATTGTAAAGTACGTCTCCAATTATAGGATGACCGATATGATTCAAATGAACTCTTATTTGATGACTCCTACCAGTGTATATTTGAACTTCAAGTAAAGTTGCATTTTTATATCTTTCTTTTACATTGTACTCAGTAATTGCCCTTTTGCCATCATCTGTTACTACTTTTTTAACACTTTTATCTTCTTCCCTTCCTATGGGTAAATCAATAATATCATTGTCATTTTCAACTAAACCATCTACTATTGCAATATATTTTTTAGTTACACTGTTTTCTTGAAATTGGATAGCCAATTGTTGATGACTAAATGAATTTTTAGCTACTATTAAAACTCCTGAAGTATCCATATCTAATCTGTTTACAAATCTTATTTTCTTCTTTATATTTTTTTGTTTATAATAATAACTAATTCCATTAGAAACAGTTCCACTTTGATGGCTTTTTGTAGGATGAACCACCATATTTGGTTTTTTATTGAAAATCAATAAATCATAGTCTTCATATACTATATCTAATGGTATTGGTTCTGGGATTGTATCGTCTATTTCATCTCCCATTACTATAGAAATAATATCCCCAACACTTGCAATAGAAGTATTTTTTACAGGTTTGCCATTTAGAAATATTGCCTTATCTCTTTTCAACTTTCTAAAAAGCCTTGAAGAAATATTGTAGTTAAAAAGCACTTCTTCTACTGTCATCTCGTCTTTTACTTTAAATAATACTACATTTTCGTTTTCTTTTAACAAACTCATTTCAATCCTCCAAATATTTAGTCTTTTATTGTATAATATAAGCAAACGATGATTATTATATCAAAATACATAGTATAAATAAAAGGTCCCTTAGGAGGTTTTTTTCTTGACATTTAATAAAAGTGGAATAATAAATATTATTCCAAATAATAATTTTGATTCTATAAAAACTTGTGAAGTTTTAACTCAGAAACTTGAAAGTAAGGGGTTTACTATCCCTAAAGAATATGATGCCAATGCAGAACTAAATATATGTATTGGCGGAGATGGTGCTTTTTTAAGGGCTGTGCATAATAATTATTTTTCTTCAATTCCCTATGTTGGCATAAATACAGGCCATTTAGGTTTTTTCCAAGAAATACTCCCAGAAAAAATTGATAGTTTTATAGATAACTATATAAATGATGCTTATTTTATAGAAGAAATTTTCCTTGTAGAAGCTAATGTTTGTACAAAAACAGATTGTATAAATCTATTGGGTATTAATGAAATAGTTATAAAAGGTATAGAATCCAAAGTAGTCCATTTAGAAGTATTTATAGATGATAACCATCTAGAAAAGTTTAGTGGAGATGGCCTTATTGTTTCAACTCCAGTTGGAAGCACAGCTTATAACTATTCTAGTGCAGGATGTATTGTATATCCTACACTTAAAACATTGCAATTAACACCATTATCTCCTATAAGCTCAAAAGCATATCGTTCATTATTAAATAGTGCTATAATCCCTGGAGATATGACAATAAAAATCAAACCAGAATATCTCTATGAAAATTCTATATTGATAATAAATGACGGAGTACAAAATAAATATGATGATATAGTTGAGGTTTCCTTTAATATGTCAAAAACAACTATTTTCCGTTTAGTGTTTGATAAAGATATGTATTGGAACAATCTAAAGAGTAAATTCCTATAAACATAAACAAAAGAGGCGGTCCTAGACCTATCATAATATAGAATGTATAATGTACATAGAATAATCAAATAAGGAAATGAGGGATTTATATGATATTGATTAAAAACATTGAAATCTATAGTCCAGAATACCTAAAAACAAAGGATGTTTTGATTAGCAATAGTAAAATATCCTTAATTGAAGATGATATCCACCCCTTTTTTAACAAAATACAAATAATTGATGGCACTGGCAAAATGCTTATTCCTGGATTCATAGATAATCATGTACATATTATTGGAGGAGGAGGAGAAGGTAGTTTTAAAACGAGAGTACCTGAAATCACATTATCTAAATTAGTAGAAGCAGGAATTACAACTGTAGTAGGCCTTTTGGGAACTGACTCTACAACTAGAAGTATAGAAAATCTTATAGCAAAAGCCAAATCTCTTAAAGAAGAAGGAATATCAGTATATGCACTTACTGGAGCTTACGAAATTCCATCGCCAACTTTAACTAATTCAGTTAAGAGTGATATTGTATTTATAGACGAAATAATTGGAGCTAAAATAGCTTTATCAGACCACAGATCTTCTAGTCTAACTCAAGATGAACTAGCAAGATTAGCCTCAGATGTAAGAGTAGCTGGAATGCTTGCTGGAAAAGCAGGTATATTAGTTGCCCATATGGGAAATGGGAAAAAAGGATTGCAGCCAATAAAACAAGTTTTAGCAGAAACAGATATTCCATTTAGGACAATAAGACCCACTCATGTAAATCGTAAAGAAGATCTTTTAATGGAAGCCTTTGAATATGCAAAAGATGGAGGTATAATTGACTTGACTTGTGGAACATATGAAGAATTGTCTCCTGGAAAGGTGATTCAAAGAGCAGAATCCTTGGAGGTACCTCTAGAAAACATTACTATTAGTTCTGATGGCTATGGAAGCTGGTCTAAATATGATTCTCAAGGCAATATCATAGAAATAGGAGCGTCTCAAGTAAGTAGCTTATATGAAGAATTTAAAACAATGGTACTAGACCTAGAATTTGACTTTGAAAAGGCGTTAAAGTTTTTTACAACAAATGCATCAAAAGCACTTAATCTTTATCCTCAAAAGGGAACAATAATAGAAAATTCAGATGCTGATTTACTAGTTATAGATAAAAATCTAGAAATAAAAACCGTAATTGCTAAGGGTAAATTGATGATGCATGAGGGTGTACTGATAGAAAAAGGAACATATGAACAATAAGGCTAAATTTTTTTTAAATACAGGAGGTTAGATTTATGGACAAAAAATCAGTGACAAATGAACTTATTGAAAGATGTTCAAAATATTACAACTCAGATATAAATAACAAGGTATATTCTGATGCTGTAATAAGAAATGGTCTTGTTGATGTTGCATTAAATCATGAAGCTGTTGCAAATATGCATTACCATTTTTCAGAAGAAATAGATGTTGGAAAAGTTACAAATCAAATGAAAACCGGAAGATGTTGGATGTTTGGAGCTTTAAACTGTGTAAGATATAGTATTTCTAATAGTTTACAGATGGATGAAAAAAATTTTGAACTCTCTCAAAATTATATATTCTTCTGGGACAAGCTAGAAAAATCTAATTTATTTCTAGAAAATATAATCAGTACTATTGACAAAGAGCTAGAAGATCATGAAGTAATTGGACTACTTAATTCTCCTATACATGAAGGAGGAAGATGGGGACTGTTTACAAAAATAATTGAAAAGTATGGAGTAGTTCCTAAATATGCAATGCCAGATTCTAAAGCTTCAGAAGATTCAAAAACACTTAATCAAATATTAAATGAAAAGATGAGACAATATGCTAAAGTATTGAGAGAAATGTATAGACAAAACAATACAATTGATTCCATTCGAGATAAAAAAGAAAATATGCTAATAGATATATATAATATATTATGTCATTTTCTTGGAGAACCACCAAAAACTTTTGATTTTGAGTATAGAGACCTTAATGGAGTTTTCCATAGAGATAGAGATATTACACCTTTAGATTTTTATAATAAATATTCAAAAGTAAAACCAAAAGACTATATAATATTAGTAAACTATCCAACAGATGATAAACCTTTTGGAAAAACCTATTCTCTAAAATATCATGGAAATGTAGTTGACGATGAACCAATTAAATATTTAAATGTTGATATAAATACTTTAAAGGAATTGGCTATATCTCAAATTAAAGGGGGAGAACAGGTTTCTTTTGGTTGTGATGTAGGAAAGATGTCTCATAGGGAATTTGGAATTATGGATATGAATTTGTTTAATTATGAAACTGTTTTAAATACTAAATTTACTATGAATAAAAAAGAAAGACTCATGTACAAAGCTAGTGGTTCAGCCCATGTAATGACTTTTACCGGGGTAAACCTTGTAGATGGTAAACCTAATAGATGGAAGGTTCAAAACAGTTGGGGAGAATCTGCCGGAAATAATGGTTTTTATATAATGAGTGATGAATGGTTTGATGAATATGTCTTAAGAGTAGCTATAAATAAAAAATATGTACCTGAAGAAATAATAAAAGCTTATGAACAAGAACCAATAATGTTAAGTCCTTGGAACACATTGGGTCCAGTATTTTAGATAAAAAAGGCTTCCATCGAAAGATTCAGGAAGCCTTTTTTTAACCTATATGATAACACTCTTGTGTATTATTTTATTGAAATTTTTCCTTTCATACCAACAGGTATTTCTATGTTTATATTTTTACCTTCACCAATCTTAATCTTTACTACTCCGCCTTTTATAGTAGAAGCTTGAGTTGATTTTACTTCTTGTGCTGGTACTTCTTTTTCAACAAATCCTTCGATCATATCTCCTGTTACAGGCGTTAAAGCTAATACATCTTTAGCTAATTTCTTTCCTACAACTTCCCCTCTTGTAAGTACACTATCATTTAAATCTATAAGAAGAGAATCTACAAGTTTTTCAAAATGCATTGGATTTTCTAAATCCTCAGGGTTTATAATATCTCCTGCTTTTTTATTGAATTTTAAAACAGCTTTTTCATCTGAATCTGTAACTTCAACATCTGTAGCTCCTTCGATAGCTTTTGCTCCTTCTACAATATCAGGAGTAATTGGTGTTAAGGAGTCAATAGTCTTTGTAATCTTTGCTCCAATAACTTCTCCAACCTTTAAACAATTATCTGGAATATTCATAAGTCCTGAATCTACTAGATCTGGAAATATTGCTGGATCTTCTAAATTTTCTGGTGTAATTACTGTACCTTCTTCAGTTCTACAACAAACAGCAGCTACTTCATTTTTTACTGATTCTGCATATTCTGCACTCATAGACATATATAAAACCTCCCTTCAACTACTTGTTTTCTTCCATAGGTAATCTTCTTGTCAATGGATAGTCTAATGTTCTAAATACATGGTCTGTATGATGGTATACAGGTAGTCCCATCTTAGGTGCACAACACATTACTGTATTTGAACAGTCACTACAGTTTGAAATAAGAACTCTCTTAGCTCCACTTCTCTTTAGCTTGATAATTCCTTCAGCTTGTCCCGGACAATCTCCTGGAGTCTTACATTTATTTGCACCTTTTACATCTATAACATTTTTACACTTTGTAACTCCAACAACTTCTGCACCCATCTTAGCTGCAACATCTCTTAGTCTTTCTTCATTTGCACCACAGGCACAAACTAATAGACCTATTGGGCCTTCATATTTAGGGAAAGGTATAGTAACTATTGCCCCTCCTGAAGTCTTAGTAACATAAGAACTATCTAAATCTTGTGCCTTGCCTGTATATGGTCCTCCAATGATTACTTCTCCATATTCCCCATCTATTCCTCCACATTCTTCAATTAATTCCTTAATAGGAGTTCCAATAGGTACTTGGAATAAAATATGAGGCTCATTTCCACCTTTTATTTTTCCAATAATAGTCATGTCTTTGTCTATAACAGGTTTTCTATCTTCAACAGCTCTTGTTATATTTGAAAGAGTTTCAGCATTTATAACTACACATTTAGCTTCTAGTGGTAATTGTGTTGGTTCAAGCCAAATACCAAGTATAGCATGAATAAGTGCTCTCTCTTCTCCCATTGGATAGATATCTTTTAATTCTTTGATTTCAATATCCTTATTGCCATCTAAATATTTGTTAATAGCTTCAATAGCTTTTTTATGTTTAGCTTTTATTCCTATATACGCTTTTGGAGCATTAGTAACCTTCATTGCATATTCTATACCCCTTATTACAACACCAGGGTCTTCTTCTAGTAATTTAATATTGTGATGCAATGCTGGCTCACATTCAACACAGTTTGCTATTATATAACCATCTGGTATATCAGCTTTCAACTTAATATGAGTTGGAAAACCAGCTCCACCAGCTCCAACTATCCCAGCTTCATAAATAGTATCAAGTATTGAATCACATTCCTTTATTTTAACATAATCCTTGTTTTGAACATCATCTGCAAGTACTACTATCTCAGTATCATTAACAGTTTCTACTTTACCAGAAATACTTGAAAATATTTTAGCACCTAGTCCTGAAGGCTCTGCAATACATTGTCCTCTCTTCACTTCGTCTCCAGCCTTAACTATTGGATTACATGGTGCTCCTATATGTTGTTTTAACATAAATGACATTCTTTTCAAGGCCTTCACCTCCCATAAAATTAATGTAACATCTATTAAGTATGTTGCAAATATCATACCACAATATATATAATAATCTATAAATAATTAATTTGCAAATAATATAGTCAAAACCGCTAATAATACTGATTTACATCCTTTTTAAACTAGATTTTATAAAAGGTAAAATTAGTCAATTAAAAAAACAAGAGTCTGAAAATAGACATTAATTTTTTAATTGACCATTATTAATTGATTTATTTTTCACATATCAATTGAATAATGTATACTTACAATGCCATTAAATTAACAATCTATGTGTGTCGTTTTTTAGTCTCCGTGTCTATTTTTAAACTATCCTTTCTCATGATAGGACTAAATAACTGATAAAAAAACATTTCATCCATATAAAAGACGAAATGTTTTTTATTTAATTATTGATATAATATTTGTTTTATATATATATGTCAATACATTTTTATAGACAATAATCTAACAATTCTTTTTCTTTCAAAACTTCAACAAGAGTGTCTCCTATTGTGGCACATGTATCAGCTACTTCTATTCCACATTTCTTCATCATTCTTATTTTTTCATCTGCTGTTCCCTTGCCTCCTGAAATAATTGCTCCAGCATGGCCCATACGCTTACCTTTTGGTGCTGTGGCACCAGCTATAAATCCTACTACAGGTTTTGACATGTTTTCTTTGATCCATAGCGCTGCTTCTTCCTCTGCAGTACCTCCTATTTCACCAATCATAATAACTGCATTGGTATCTTCATCTTCATTGAATGCCTTTAAAACATCTATAAAATTCGTTCCATTTATGGGATCTCCACCAATACCAACAGCTGCAGACTGTCCAATTCCCTTTTGGCTTAATTGATAAACAGCTTCATAAGTCAAGGTTCCAGAACGTGATACTATCCCTACATGACCTCTTTTGTGAATATATCCAGGCATTATTCCAATTTTACATTCCTCTGGTATAACTATTCCCGGACAATTAGGCCCTATTAAACGAGTTTTCTTTCCTTCCATATATCTCTTAACTTTTACCATATCCTGCACTGGTATATGTTCAGTAATACAAACAACCATATCCAACTTAGCATCAACTGCTTCAATTATTGCATCTGGAGCCCAAGGAGCAGGAACATAAATAACAGAAACGCTTGCATTAGTTTCTTCTACAGCTTCTTTAACCGTATTAAACACTGGAACTCCTTGTACTTTTGTTCCACCCTTACCTGGAGTAACACCACCTACTATTTTTGTTCCATAATCCAACATTTCCTTTGTATGAAAACTAGCAGTTGAACCAGTTATCCCCTGTACAATTACCAATGTATCCTTATTAACCCATATACTCATAAAAATTCCCTCCTCACTTTACTAATTCAACAATTTTCTTAGCACCTTCACCCATTGAATTTGCAGTAACAATATTTAATCCTGAATTGTTAAGTATTTCTATTCCTTCATCAACATTAGTACCTTCCAATCTAACTACAATAGGCACTTTGACCTTTATATCCTTGCAAGCTTCAACAATCCCATTTGCAATTACATCACATTTGATAATTCCTCCAAAGATATTAACAAATATTCCATTTACGCGTTTATCTGAAAGAATAATCTTAAACGCCGCTTTAACATTTTCCTCTGTGGCACCACCACCAACATCTAGGAAATTTGCTGGTTCTCCACCATAATATTTTATAATATCCATTGTTGACATTGCTAAACCTGCGCCATTTACCAGACAACCAATATTGCCATCTAGTGATACATAAGAAAGATCATATTTTGAAGCTTCAATTTCTTTTTCATCTTCCTCTTCTAAATCTCTATAATCTAATATATCTTTATTACGATACAACCCATTGGAATCAAAATTCATTTTCGCATCTAATGCCATTACTCTTCCATCTTCAGTAACTACTAGAGGATTAATTTCTGCAATAGTACAATCTTTATCTACAAAACAACGATACAAATTTAGTAACAACTCTACAAATTGCTGCATAAGCTCTTTAGAAATATTAATATTAAAACCAATGCGACGTGCTTGAAAAGGAGTCAATCCAATAACAGGATCTATTATTTCTTTGTATATCTTATCTGGCATCTCTTTAGCTACATTTTCAATCTCGGTTCCTCCCTCTTCAGATGCAATTAAAACAATCCTAGATGTGCCTCTATCCAAAGTAAGTCCTATATAATATTCTTTTTTTATATCGCAGCCTTCTTCGATCAATAGTCGTGTTACCTCTTTGCCTTCAGGTCCTGTTTGGTGAGTAACTAGTTTTTTCCCTAATAGTTCATTTGCATGAAGCATTACATCATCAATACTCTTTGCTATTTTTACTCCTCCAGCTTTTCCTCTACCACCTGCATGAATCTGTGCTTTTACAACTGCTACATCGCTTTCTATTCTCCATGCCGCCTTAAAAGCTTCTTCAGGAGTAAATATTACTTGCCCCCTTGGAACCTGTATCCCATATTCATTTAATATTTCCTTTGCTTGGTATTCATGAATATTCATATTAATCCTCCATTCCTTTTAATTTTCACACAAAAAAACCTTTCTAAAGGCAGAAAGGCATAATTAACAAGTAGATAACTCTACTAATTTAATAACACCTCCTCATCCTCGTGAGTAATAAACAGCATTGCTACTATTGGCAGGTCTCCTGACTTAAGAATAACGAATCTTTCACCTTCCCATGCTCATGCACAGTGGTTTTGATAAGCTTCTATCTATTACAGTGGCGGGACCGTGTCGGAATTTCACCAAACTTCCCTTTTAAGTATTTTTATTACACCAATAGCCTCTTATTTAATTTTGTATCAAAAAATATAAAAAACCGTTAAATTTTTAACGGCAGAAAAATACACAAATATATAAACTTTATATATAAACACAAAGTCCTACAACATATTGTTACTATTTTTCCCACCGAAAAATGCAAACTGTTTATAAGCAGGTCTCCGGGCTTAGTATATGTTTATCGCCTTCCCAGAAAAATCCAGTGGCATATTGATAAACACTCTTCAATCATAATGAAGAAATACTTACCGTAGCGGGGGCTGCGTGGGCTTTTCACCCAACTTCCCTATTAATTATATAAATAAACTTATAAACATAACGGTATTTAATTTTCATATAACTATTTCACTAACCAACTCTAGTTTATGCTAAATAAATCACTTTGTCAATATTATAATTATTTTGAAAAAGGAGACCTAATGGTCTCCTTTTATACTAAATTAATTTATCCATTTCATCAACTAACTTACCAAATAATTTCAACGCCTTATCTATTGGTTCGCTAGTAGTCATATCTACTCCTGCTCTCTTAAGTACATTTATTGCATAATCTGAATCTCCGCTACTTAAAAACTCTATATATCTATCTACAGCTTCACTACCTTCTTTTAGTATTTTCTCTGATAGCGAAATTGCAGATGAAAAACCAGTTGCATATTGGAACACATAGTAATTGTAATAAAAATGAGGTATTCTAGCCCATTCCATTGCTATTTCATCGTCAATTACCATATCAGGACCATAGTATTTTTCATTTAATTTTTTATAACTATCACATAAGTAATCTGCTGTTAGTGCGCCTCCATTTTCAACATATTCATGGATATCTCTTTCAAATTCTGCAAACATAGCTTGCCTATAAATAGTACCTTTAAATTGGTCTAAATAATGATTTAGTAAATACAATTTTTCACTATTATCTTTTGCATTTTTAAGCATATGATCCATCAAAAGAGCTTCATTAGTAGTAGAAGCTATCTCGGCTAAAAATATACTATATCCTCCATAAATATATGGTTGATTCTTTCTTGTAAAATAGCTATGAATAGAATGTCCCATTTCATGAGCAATTGTAAATACATTGTCAAGAGTTTCATGATAGTTTAATAGTACAAAAGGTTTAGAATCATATGTCCCAAAAGAATAAGCTCCACTTCTTTTACCTCTGTTTTCATACACATCAATCCATCTATTGTTGAATCCTTCTTTTAATACTTCTAAATAATTCTCTCCTAGAGGATGTAGTCCTTCTATGATTACCTCTTGTGCCTTTTCATAAGGAACTTTTATATCAGTATCTTTAACTATAGGAGTATATATATCATACATGTGAAGTTCATCTACTCCTAATGCTCTTTTACGAATACTGATATATTTATGCATTGCATCTAAATTGTTATTTATTGAATTAAGTAAATTATCATATACAGATACAGGTATATTGTTTTCATCTAAAGATGCTTCTATACTTGAGTTATAATTTCTTGCCTTAGCATAAAAAATATTTTTCTTAACACAACCATTTAATGTAGAAGCAAAAGTATTTTTAAAGTTTCCATAGGTATGATATAGATTTTCATAAGCATCTTTTCTCACCCTTCTATCTTTGCTTTCCATAAATGGTATAAAGTTTCCATGAGTTATTTCTACTTCATTTCCATTTTCATCTACAATACTTGGGAATTTAATATCTGCGTTATTTAACATTGAAAAAGTATTTTGTGGTGATTCACTTACTTCTGACATTTGAGCTAATAGGGCTTCTTCTCTTTGAGATAATACATGTTCTTTTTTTCTTAAGATTGTATCTAAGAAATGTCTATATACTTCTAAATCCTTTTGCTCATTTATATACTTTTCCATTTCACTTTCATCTAGAGAAAGTATTTCTGGTACTATAAAAGAAGTTTTCTCTTGTACCAAAGCTGCCAAACCCATAGCCCTGTCTGTAAGGGCTTGATAAGTACTGTTTCTACTATCTTCATCAGATCTCATTCTTGCATACACCAATACATTGTAAGATAGTCTATATAATTCATCTTTTAACACCAAAACATCTAATAAATTCTTACTACTTTCTACTGTTTTTCCACTGTAAACTTCAATTTCATTTGCTAAAGTTTTTACCTTTTCAAAATCCTTTTCCCATAATTCATTATTTGCATACATTGACTCTAAATCCCATTTATACTTTACAGGGATCTCTTCTCTTTCTAATAAACCTGTTTTTTCAATATCCATAATAATTCCTCCCTATATAAATAAAATTTAATTAAAATTATTTTATCCTATTTAAAGCTTCAATCATAAGTTTTCTAGCTATAGGCGCTGCACTCTTACCACCTGTAGTCCCATCTTCTTCTAAAATAACACTTATGGCATACTTAGGATTATCTGCTGGTGCAAATCCTATAAACCAAGCATGAGTCTTGCCAGATGCATTTTCAGCAGTTCCTGTTTTTCCAGCTACTTTTATGTTTTTTATCCTAGCATTTGTACCTGTTCCCCTTTTTACTACCTCTACCATCATATCCTTTAGCTCATTTGCCACTAAACTATTTGTAACTGTAGAAATCGTCTCAGTATAATTAGTTTTTATTACCTTTCCATCAGGAGATATAATCTCCTTAACTAATATTGGCTTTACCATATCTCCACCATTGCTTATAGCTGAGGCAACAAGGGCCATATTCAATGGTGTAACAAGTACTTTCCCTTGACCAATGCTAGATGCTGCTAAATCAGTTTTGCCCATACCTTCCTTATATGGAAATGAAGATTTTTTTACAGGTAAATCAAATGGTATTTGATTGTTTAACATAAACTTCTCAGAAACTTCACCAAGCTTATTTTTCCCAACTTGAATACCCATTTGTGCAAAATATGAGTTACACGATTTAACCAATGCTTCTTCTAAATCCAATTTTCCATGAGCCTTTCCACCATAGTCCTTTAATTTATACCCATCTATCTTGATTGAACCACTACAATCATAATTTGTTTCTACATTTGGTGTTTCTAGACTGGCAACTGAAGTAACAACTTTAAAGGTAGAACCAGGTGCATAAAGTCCACTAGTTGCCCTATTTATAAAAGGACTATCAGGATTTTCGACCAACCTTTTCCAGTCTTCCTTAAGTGTACTAGAATTAAAAGTTGGTTGACTAGCCATTGCATAAACTTCTCCTGTTTGAGGATTCATCAATACAATGGCCCCTTTTTTACCTTTCAACAGTCCATTTGCCATCTCCTGTAAACCATGATCTAGTGTAAGTTTTAAGCTATTACCTTCTCCATTTGGCTCTATAATCTTCTTTATTTCATTTAAAGTTGCACTTTCCTTAAGATTTAATAGTTCATTGTTATAAGTTGCCTCTAAACCAGCCTTTCCATATTCCCTATAACTATATCCTATAATATAACCATAAAGACTACCATAGTTGTAATGTCTAATAGATGAATCTTCTGTTTTTTCACTATAGGCTAAAATTTTACCATTTCTATCAAGTATCATTCCACGTAATATATTTTCTTCATCTATCCAAAGTCTTTTGTTGTAACTATTGTTCTTTATTTTAGGTGCTGTAAATACTTGAAAACAACTTAGATACACTATCAAAACTACAAAAAGAATACACATAGCTGTAAAAACTCTTATCATTCTCTTTAGTTCTTTATCCATCTTGCTCCACCTCATCTATATCCAATTCTTCTGAAGCCACTTGAAGAATTCCCAATCCAATAAAACTAGCAATCATTGAACTTCCCCCATAGCTGATAAAAGGAAGTGTAATACCTGTTAATGGTATCATCTTGATTACTCCACCAAATATTATAAAAGCTTGAAATCCAAATAGAGAACTAATACCAAAAGCTACAATTTTAAAAAATTTGTTTTCTTGACTAAAGGCAATTTTAAATCCTCTATAAACTAAAATCAAAAACAACATCATAACTGCAATACCTGTAAATATGCCCATTTCTTCACATATGGCTGAAAAAATAAAATCAGTATGAACTTCAGGTATAAAATCAGGATGACCTAAACCAACTCCTGTACCAAAAAAACCTCCATTGGCTATAGCAAATAAGGATTGGGTAATTTGATACCCCTTATTATCTATTAATTGCCAAGGATTTAACCAAGTTTCCACCCTTATCTTTACATGGTCAAAAATAAAATAACTAGAGATTCCTCCTACTGCCGCTAATACAATATTATAAAGTATCAATCTTCTGTTCTCTTCATAAACATATTGTATAACTAAAAATATTAAATAGAATACTAATGCTGTTCCCAAATCCTTTTGCAAAAATAAAAATCCAATAAAAATATAAACAGCAATTAATATTTTATAACCACCTTTTTTGTCCAAATTATATTTATCTACATTGTTATAATAAGAAGCTATAAAGAATATAAACAATAATTTTATAAGCTCTGCTGGTTGGAAGCTGAATCTACTAATTTTTATCCAGTTTCTTGCACCTCCAATTGTCTTGCCAAATATCAAAGTGATAATAAATAATATTAGAGATACTATGCCATAAAGCCTTATCCATTTATCCCATCCATTAATATTTTTTACTATTAGATAGGAAAGAAAAAAGGCTACAATTCCTATACTCACCCATACAACTTGTTTGGCACCTAAGCTTGGATTTATTCTATAGATCATTATTATTCCTAAGCTTATAAGCATAGTTACAATCAAAAATATATAATGATCTCCTGGAGAAACCCTTACTAATATAAAATTAGAAACATATATAATAAGTACAAGAGCAAGTCCAGTAACCAATGTAAACATGTCAGGCTCTTCAATATTTTGAGAAAATAAAAGCATTAGCCCCATGAGATAAATCAATACCAATAGATTTCTAGGAACTCTATAACTAATAAGTTTTTTAAACATATTTTCAACTCCCTAATTTCTCTTAACAAAAATAAAATCTAATTGCCCTAATCTTATAGTATCACCGTTCTTTAGCCTTACTACATCCATTACCCTATCCCCATTTATATAAGTTCCATTGGCACTGCCTAGGTCCTCTAAATAATAATCTCCCTCATCTTTTACTATACTTAAATGATTTTTAGATATATAAGGATCTTTAATAGTTATAGTATTGTTTTTACTTCTACCTATAGTTATATCTTCTTCTAATGAATATACTTCTTTAATCTTAAATGGAAGAGTATCCTTTTGGTTTATAAGTTTTAAATAGGTATCCTTAACATAGCTAGACAATCCCATCCCCTTAATATCTAAATAAATAAGTCTTATAATACTAAACATAAATAAATATATTATGAGGATAAACAAGTATTTAAATACTAATGACAATATATTATACATATTTTGACCTCCAAAATAATTCTATCTAAATTCAATGTTACCACATTGATTATATAAAGTGAATAAAGTATTTGCTTTTGAGTATAAATTAAATGTGTTTAATTTTGGTTACAAATCTGTTAAAATTAACTTATGACTTATATTTGAGGAGGTGTTTTAATGGCAAAGAAAATTTATCGTTCTTCTACTAATAAGGTTATTTTTGGTGTGTGTGGTGGTTTAGGTGAATATTTCAATATAGACCCCTCCATAGTTAGACTTTTTTGGCTATTGTTTTCTATATCTACTGGTGGAGCTGGCATAATAGCCTATTTCATTTGTGGTATAATCATTCCTGAAGGAGATGGAGTCATATATTATGATTCAAAAGATTCTAGTAATTACAAGAACAGTGCTCTATTTGTAGGCGGATTATTGATAGTTATTGGAGCCATTATGTTAATAAGAAAGATATGGCCTTGGTTTACTTTAAAATATTTTAACTTTACTAAATATTGGCCTATATTATTGATAGTTGCCGGAATTTACATTATATATAATCAGAAAAAAAATAATTAATAAAAGCCTTGATTTATAAATCAAGGCTTTTATTAATTTTATCCATAAATAAATCTATCCTTGTAATTGTATTTATTTTGATATATTGGAAATAATATTTATAACAATATTATTTCTATAAAAATATGGGGTGATTTTATTTGAGGATTCCTAAACATATAGGGGTAATTCCTGATGGTAATAGACGTTGGGCACTAGATAATGGTCTTACAAAGGAAAATGGTTATAAAAGTGGTCTAGAACCTGGACTTAAACTTTTTAAACTATGTGAAGATATAGGCATAAAGGAAATTACCTACTATGGCTTTACAGTTGACAATACGAAAAGGCCAAAAGTTCAAAGACTTGCCTTTACTAAAGCATGTGTAGATGCAGTAAAAATGCTTTCAAAAGAAAATGCTTCCCTTTTAGTTGTAGGAAATACTACTTCAGCTATGTTTCCTAAGGAACTTATACCTTATACTATAAGAAGACAAACCTTTGGAAATGGTGGAATTAAGGTAAACTTTTTAGTAAATTATGGTTGGCAATGGGACTTAAAAAATTATTTAATAGAAGAAAATAATAAAAATAATGCCTTAGACCTTATATATTCAAGAGATATTTCAAGAGTGGATTTAATTATAAGATGGGGTGGTCGAAGAAGACTAAGTGGATTTTTACCATTACAATCTGTTTATTCTGATTTTTATATTGTAGATGACTATTGGCCAGATTTTAAACCAAAACATTTTTATAATGCTCTAGAGTGGTATAATGAACAAGACATTACACTAGGAGGGTAAATATACCCTCTTTTTTGTTGCCTATTTTTATAATAAATGCTAAAATTAATACGACTAAGATATAGGGAGAGATAATATGAAAGAATATGGAGTTTTTGATATTTTAGGTCCTATAATGATCGGACCTTCTAGTTCACATACAGCTGGAGCTGCTAGACTAGGTAAAATTGCAGCACAAATCGAAGGAAATAATTTTTACAAAGTATCCTTTCTACTCCATGGCTCATTTGCAAAAACTTATAGAGGACATGGTACAGATAGAGCACTAGTTGCTGGAGTGCTAGGAATGGAACCTTCTGATGAAAGAATAAGAGATTCACTCAAAATTGCAAAAGAAAAAGGTATAGAAATTGAGTTTATAGAAACAGATTTAGGCTATGAACATCCAAATACCGTTAAAATAATATTCCACAAAACAGATGAAAGCGAATTTTATGTAACAGGTTCTTCTATTGGTGGAGGAAATATTTTAGTAACAGATATTGATGGAACAAAAGTAGATTTTGCAGGTGTTTTACCTACACTAATATTAAAGTATAATGATAAAAAGGGCACTATAAGTAAAATAAGTACAATATTATCATACAATGAAATAAACATTGCAACAATGAAAGTTACTCGTGATAACAAGATTGCCACAATGGTTCTAGAAGCTGATTCTTATATTGATGATAGTGTAATAAAAGAAATAACAAAGTTTAAAGATATATTTTATATAAAGGCTATAAATCCAATAGATAAGAGGTGATCAAGTGTATAATCATGGTAAAGATTTAATTGAATTATGCAATGAAAAAAACAAAAAAATATTTGAAATTGTATTAGAAAAAGAAAGTAGTGTTGCGTCTCTACCTGAAGAAGAAATACGAAATATGATGAGTGAAAACTTGAAGGTAATGATCGAATCATCTAGCTATGCCCTTACTAATAAAGTTAAATCTGTTAGTGGACTAATAGGTGGGGAAGCTATGAAGATTGAAGAATACAAAAAAAACAACAAAACAATTTGTGGTGAAACTATTAATACCGCAATGGCAAAGGCTCTATCAACTTCCGAAATAAATGCATCCATGGGTAAAATCGTAGCAGCTCCTACAGCAGGTGCTGCCGGAATCCTTCCAGGTGCTATACTAACAGCAAAGGAAAAATTTGACCTAAGTGATGATGATTTGGTAAATGGTCTTTTAACTGCATCAGGAATTGGTGAAATAGTTGCAAAAAATGCAACAGTCTCCGGTGCATATGGTGGCTGTCAAGCTGAATGTGGTGTAGCCGCAGCAATGGCTGCAGCTGCAATTGTAGAAATGCTAGGAGGTACTCCTAAAGCTTGTCTTAATGCTTCTAGCTTTGCTCTTATAAACATTATGGGACTTGTTTGCGACCCTATAGCTGGATTGGTAGAATTTCCATGTGCACTTAGAAATGCATCTGGAGTAGTAAATGCTCTTATTTCAGCAGACTTAGCACTAGCAGGAATAGAATGTTTAGTTCCTTTTGATGAAGTCGTAGAAGCTATGTACAAAGTAGGTAAATCCCTTCCAGATACACTTAAAGAAACTGCACTAGGAGGACTTGCTGCTACTCCAACAGGCGAACATTGGAAAAATAAAATACTATAAATCAAAAAACATTAAGGCAGTTATCCTAGGATAACTGCCTTGTTTAAATTACCTAATGGTAATATATTTCCACTTGTTTGTTCTAAATCTTAAATATATAACTATCCATCTAACAAACTGATCCACAAATGTAGCTATCCAAGCCCCTACTAATCCCATTCCTAAAACTCTCACAAATAAATATGCCAATATAACTCTTAATACCATTACTCCAAGAAAAGTAGCTACCAATGTCCAAACTGTATCACCTGCTCCTCTTAATCCTCCAGCTATAATCAATTGAGAAGATTGAAAAGGTTGAACAAAAGCTATTATCTTGAGAACAGTTGAAGCTTCATTTATTATCTCTGGATTCTTTGTATATAAACCTACAATTTTTCCACCAAAAAAGAAAAAGATTACTGCTACTGTACTAGAAATAATGGACCCAATCTTTCTAGATTCCTTAATATATTCTTCTGCGCCTTCTAAATCATCAGCACCTAAGCTTTTCCCCACTAAAGAAGAAGCAGCTATACCAAAAGCTTGCCCAGGTGTAAATGTTAAACTAAGTATATTTAAACATATTTGGTGAGTAGCATAAACTACAGTTCCCAAAGATGCAACCATTCTAACATAAAGAAGTATTCCTATTCTAAAAGCAACTTGTTCTAAAGATGCTGGTACTCCAATTTTTATAAGATTATAAATAATATTTTTATCATATTTAAGGGGAGTTTTTAAACTAACTTTTATCAAATCATCTTTTTTTAATACATGCCTAGCTAGAAAAATGCTAGCAACTATATGAGAAATACATGTAGATATTCCTGCACCAACAACTCCTAATTTAGGAAATCCTAGTAGACCATATATAAGTACTGCATTGCCAACAACATTTATTAAATTTACTCTTAAATTTATTTTCATAGGAGTTTTGGTGTTTCCTGCACCTCTCAAAACTGCTGCTATAGACAAATTAAATGCTTGAAAAATAAACCCTACCATAATTACCTTAAAGTAGTTTTTTCCTACCATAATTGCATCTTGTTGCGCTCCCAATAAACTCATTATATCTTCAGTAAAAAAGATTCCAATAATAAATATTGGCAAAACCAATAAAATTAAATTTAATAATACCACATGTTTAACAACACTTTCTATCCTATCATTTTTTCTAGAACCTATATATCTTGCCACCATAGCAGTACCACCAACATTTAATGCTTGAACAAGTGACAAGCCTATAAAAAGAGGTTGATTTGTAATTCCAACTGATGCAATAGAAGCAGCAGCAATCTTACTATTCTCTATCCTTCCAAGCATCATCATATCAACCATACCAAATAGAGAGCCTAAAAACAACTCAACTAATACAGGTAATGCAATATTTAATACTTCACTTCTAATGTGTTTTTTCTCATAACACTCTTCCATTAACCAACACCTCTTATGATAATTTCGATACTCTAAATATTATAACATAATTCGGAATTTATTTAAAGAATCCTATGGTATGATTGCGTTTAAAAAGACTGAAAATCATTGTGTTTTTCAATGATTTTCAGTCTGCAAGTTCACATTATGGTTTTATTTATTTTTAATATATTTATCAATAGCAGCTGCAGCTTCTTTCCCTGCACCCATAGCTAAGATAACAGTAGCAGCACCAGTTACTGCATCTCCTCCAGCAAAGATACCTTCTCTAGATGTCTTTCCATATTCATCAGCTACTATACATTTTCTCTTACTAACATCAAGTCCTTTTGTAGTTGAAGGTATAAGTGGATTTGGTGATGTTCCAAGAGCCATTATTACAGTGTCCACTTCAAATTCAAACTCTGAACCTTCAATAGGTTCTGGTCTTCTTCTTCCTGATTGATCAGGTTCACCAAGTTCCATTCTTATACATTTAATGCCTTTAACCCAACCTTTTTCGTCACCAATTATTTCCATTGGATTTGTAAGAAGTTCAAAGTTTATACCCTCTTCTTTAGCATGATGTACTTCTTCTACTCTTGCTGGTAGTTCTTCTTCTGATCTTCTATACACTATCCATACTTCAGCACCAAGTCTCTTTGCAGTTCTTGCAGCATCCATTGCAACATTACCGCCACCTACTACAGCAACTTTTTTACCAACTTTTATTGGTGTATCATAATCTTGATTAAAAGCTTTCATTAGATTGTTTCTAGTTAGGAATTCGTTTGCAGAAAATACTCCATTATAGTTTTCTCCAGGGATTCCCATAAACTTAGGAAGACCAGCTCCAGAACCAATAAATATAGCTTCATATCCTCCCTTTTCAAACAATTCATCTATAGTAATAGTTCTTCCTACTATTACGTTTGTTTCTATCTTAACTCCAAGTTTCTCTAAATTTTCTATTTCATGTTTTACAACTGTATCTTTTGGAAGTCTGAATTCAGGTATTCCATATACTAAAACTCCACCTGGTTTGTGAAGTGCTTCATAAATAGTTACATCATAGCCTTCCTTAGCTAAATCTCCAGCACATGTAATTCCAGCAGGTCCTGAACCTATAACTGCAACTTTGTGTCCATTGCTTTCTTTAGCTTTTGCTACTTCAACACCATGTTCTCTACCCCAATCTGCAGCAAATCTTTCAAGTTTTCCTATTGATACAGCATCTCCTTTATTTCCAAGAACACATTTAGATTCACATTGTGTTTCTTGTGGACAGACTCTACCACAAACTGCAGGTAGTGCTGTATACTTAGCTAATATTTTAGCTGCTTCAGCAAAGTTTCCTTCAGCAATTTCATGAATAAATTCAGGTATATTTACTGATACAGGACATTTTGTAACACATTGAGGGTTTTTACAATTAAGACATCTTTTAGCTTCTGCCACAGCTTCTTCTTCAGTATAACCTAAACATACTTCTTCAAAGTTTTTGTTTCTAACTTCAGGTAATTGTTCTGCAATCGGTACTCTTTTAAATCTATCCATTATTTAGCACCTCCTTGTTGACATTTGCAAATATATTTTTCAGTTTTGTCTGCTTCTTCAGGTTTATATTGAGTTTGTCTTCTTAGTGCTTCATCAAAATCAACTATATGGCCATCAAATTCAGGTCCATCAACACAAGCAAACTTTGTTTCATTTCCAACTGTTACTCTGCAAGCTCCACACATACCTGTTCCGTCAACCATTATTGGATTAAGACTTACTATAGTTTTAATACCAAGTTCTTCAGTAAGCTTACATACAAATTTCATCATAATCATTGGTCCTATACAAACAACAAGGTCATATTCTTTACCTTGATTCTTTACAAGATCTTCGATTAATGCTGTAACCATACCTTTAAAGCCATAGCTACCATCATCTGTTGCAACATAAAGATTACCTGCTACCTTTTTCATTTTATCTTCAAGAATTATTAATTCTTTTGTTTTAGCACCAATTATAACATCAACATCAATACCTCTTTCACGGAACCATCTAGCTTGAGGATATACTGGAGCAGTTCCAACTCCCCCTGCTACAAATAATATCTTTTTCTTTTTTAATTCTTCTAAATCCTCATTTACATATTCAGAAGGTTGTCCCAATGGACCAACAAAATCTTGGAAATAATCCCCTACATTGTATTCTGCCATTTTCTTTGTAGAACACCCCATAGACTGAACAACAATATTTACAGTTCCCTTTTCTTCATCATAATCACAGATAGTTAGTGGAACCCTTTCTCCTTTTTCGTCAGCTATTACTATTACAAACTGACCTGGTTGCGCCGCTTTTGCTACCCTAGGAGCCAAAATATCCATAGAAAAAATATTTGGTGCTAGATTTTTCTTATCTACAATCTTATACAATTGTAACCCTCCCTTTTTGTTAGTAAAAGTTAAAAAACTTATAAACAGCCATATTTATTAATAAATTACTATATTTAATCAACCACAATAAATACTATTACATGGTCGATTTTATCACAATATATTTGCTTGTACAATAATTAATACGTTTCTGTTTTTCCCAACAAAGGTAACTGATTGCTATTAATATATATATATGACATTTATATTATAACAAATATTCATACTATTAACCATATTTAAAAATTAATAAGGATAGACTTTTATGCCTATCCTCATATTTTAATGATTTAAATTCATTTTATAGCTTCCAATAGTCACTTCCACAAAATGTTCTCTACCATCATTTACTAAATTTATATACTTTTCCTCTAATTGCTTACCGTCAATTTTTATATTACTTTCTCCTTTATTTATTTTATAAGGATTTTTAACTTCTATATTATAAATAGTTTCTAGATATTTATATTTGATTTTATAGC
This sequence comes from Anaerosalibacter sp. Marseille-P3206, assembly GCF_900155565.1. NCBI lineage: Bacteria > Bacillati > Bacillota > Tissierellia > Tissierellales > Sporanaerobacteraceae > Anaerosalibacter > Anaerosalibacter sp. Marseille-P3206. The sequence goes on along the minus strand of NZ_FUHM01000002.1, from coordinate 2,256,755 downwards.
TTTGCCATTGTTTAGATATACAAGGGTCAATGTACAATCTATCATTTATTTTCTTAAAACCTAAAATATACTCAAGTCCAACTTTGTAGTACCAACCAGCTGAACCAGTATACCAAGTCCATCCTCCCCTACCCATATGAGGTTCTCTACTATAGACATCTGCAGAAAGTACATATGGCTCTACTTTATATTTATTACATTCTAAAAAAGTCCTAGTATGATTAATTGGATTTATCATATTGAAAAATTTTAGAGCCTTATCACCTTTTCCCATCAATGCAAATGCTCCAATTACCCAAGCTGCAGCATGGGTATATTGACCACCATTTTCTCTGACTCCAGGTACATAACTTTTTATATATCCTGGTTCTAAATCTCCTTCATCAAAAGGTGGCTTCAAAAGAGAAATAATCCCTTCTTCTCCATTTACTAAATATCTTTCTAATGAATTCATTGCCTTTATGCTCTTTTCTTCACTTGCTAAATTTGAAATAACACCCCAAGATTGAGAAATGGAATCTATTCTACACTCATCATTTACTTTTGACCCAAGTGGTGTACCATCGTCAAAATATGCTCTCAAATACCATTCTCCGTCCCAAGCATTATTGTCTATTGCATTTTTTATTTCATCTATTGCATTTGTATATCTTTCTATAGATTCCACATCATTATACATTTGACACAAGGGTACAAATCTCTGCAATACATCTCCTAAAAACCATCCAAGCCAAATGCTTTCTCCTCTTCCCTTGCTGCCAACATTGTTCATGCCATCATTCCAATCTCCAGATTTCATTAGAGGTATTCCTCTTTCACCAAAGATTAGAGATCTATCAATCGCCCTTTTACAATGTTCATATACGGAACCTACAGTTTTAGAAATACTTGGTACCTCATACCTATCATGTTCATCATCTCTTAGTATTTGGCTTTCTATAAATGGAATTTCTTCTTTTAAAATATCAACATCTCCTGTTATTTTTACATATTCTGATACTGCATAAGGCAACCATAACAAATCATCAGAATATCTACTTCTAATACCCTTATGTACTTCAGTTAAAGGTGTAGGATGCCACCAATGTTGTACATCTCCTTCTAGAAACTGATGTCTACATACATTAAGTATTTGTTTTCTACACTCCTCTGGAAACAATAGTGTTGCATTCATAACATCTTGTATCTGATCTCTAGCACCATAAGCTCCCCCCACCTGATAAAAACCCGCTCTTGCCCACAGTCTAGAACTTATAGTTTGGTACATAAGCCAACTGTTCATAAGTACATTCATAGACTCATCAGGAGTTTCAATTTTTATTTTTCCTAATTTTTCTCTCCAATATTTTTTTACAAATTTAAATTCCTCTTTAGCCCTTTCTATTTCCCTATACTCTTTAACAAGTTCATATCCCGTGTCCTCATCCATACTCTCTCCCAATAAAAATACTATTTCCTTTTCTGTATTCATTGGTAAAGTAATATTTATTTGTATAGCACAACAAGGATCATATCCCAGTCCTGTTGTATTTGAAAAACTCTCTCTCTTTAATCCTTCAGGCTCTTTAAAATTGCCTAATAAACCAAAAAATTCACTTCTATCTCCAGTAAAACTACTTATATCTTCTGATGTAGATACATAAATACTTGAACCAGCAAATTCTGTATTTGTAGTGTTTTTTACTGTAAATACCTTTCCCTTCTCATTCATATATGTCTCAATATGTTTTGCTGTAAACTCATCAGTAACTCCTAATACAGGCCTTATATAATATACAATTGATAACTTTCTTTCCTTAAGAGAATCATTTACTAGTTTTACTAAGTTTATCTTTGCATTATCCTTAAGTGAAACATACATAGTTAAATTCTCTTCTAAACCATGACTATGATGATTAAAATGTGTATACCCCTGACCATGAGTAATTATATAATCTTTACTTTCCCTTATAGGCGCTGGTGTAATATTCCATATCTCACCACTTTCATCATCCCTTATATAAATGACTTCACTTGGTACATCTATATAAGGATCATTATACCAAGGTGTTAGCTTGTTTTCTCTGCTATTGTGTGCCCAAGTAAAACCAGTACCATTTTCAGTTACTAGAAAACCAAAATTTCTATTTGCAATAACATTTACCCATGGCAGTGGAGTATTCATATTTGGAGATAAAATCATAGTATATTCATTTCCATCCCTTGAGAATCCTCCATATCCATTGAAATATTTAAGGTCTAATTGCCTTGAAACCGTTGGATACTCAACTATATCCTCGCTAAACTCCTTAAAAGGAATACTTTCTGAAAGGACACTTTCCTTAACTATTCCCTCTTCCCCATTGATTATCATATCTGCCCATTTGAACAATAGTATTTTTCCTTTTTCATTTATATCCTTTGACTTAATAATAAATATATTGCCCCTTCCGCTAGACAAACCACCTCTAATTTCATACACTAACTGATGAATCTTTTCAAATAATGGTTCAAAATAAGAACCTTCATCTTCATTTAATATTACTAAATCTACCAACAATCCTTTTTGATTCCAATATCCATGAGCTTTTAGCATTGTTCTAAGAGTATCTAGGCCTTCCATTGACTTAATCCTTAAAAGTATTAGATAATTATCCCCAGATATCCCATATGCCCAAAGCCCTTCCTGCCCCATTGTATTTTTTGCAATTAAATTATTGTTTTTTCTTTTGTTATCACCATTTTCAAAAATGATATTTGGTAACAATTCATCAAACAATTTGATGTCTTCTTGTTTATAATCTAAATAGCTAATCTCTGTTTGACTCCTAATAAAAGCTAATTCAAAAGCTCTTTCTAAACTCAAATCATCCCTATACTTTTTAATGAATTGTATAGCTTTTTCTTTGCTATCAAAAATACCTGTTATGAAATATACAGTCTTACTTTCTCCACTTTTTATATTTAATCTCTTCTTTAAACTCATAATAGGATCTAATACAGTTCCGACTGTATTTGTTAAATCCTTATATGCTCCTTCTGGATTTGATAGTTCATTTCCTCTTCCGATAAAACTTGATCTACTTGTTTCGTATTGTAGACCACCTTCCTCCAATTCGTCTCCAACCAAAACATGAACCATCCAAGTAGGTGTTTGACCCTTCTTGTTATTTCTTCTATTTGCTAGAAGAGCATTATATTCATCAATCAATTCTGTTTTAATAAATAGACTATTAAATACTGGATGTGCTAAATCAGATTTATAGCTATCCCCAGTTATTTCTAAGTAACTAAACAATTCTAAAAGGATATCGTCCTTGCTACGATTATTTATTGTTACTTTTCTAATTTCTCCATCTTCTTCAGGAAATAAAATAACATCCATTTGAGTTTCTATATCATCATCACTTCTAAAATATGAAACTTTATAATCTGAAAATCTCACTTCATATTCTTTAGGTTCTGCTTTAGTTGGTTCATATGTTGTAGACCATAGTTTGTTATTATTTAAATCTTTTACATATAAGAAAAAACCATATGGTCTAACTTTAGAATCCTTCCTCCACCTGTAAAGATGAATGTTTTCTTTCTTTGAATATCCTGTTCCACTATTGGTTATAAACATTGAATAGTTGCCTGATGATAAAATATGACAATTAACATCCTTTAGCGATGCCTTTTTATATTTTCTAAGTACCAGTTCCTTCTTTTGACTTTCTTCATATCCCAATTCCAAAGTATTTTCCTTTTCTTTAGCAACTATTATATTCATAGGTATTTTTTCTTGTAAAAGTATTTCTCCACATTTCATTACTGGATTTCTATGAAATCTTTCAATTAAAATATCTCTATTCAAATAGTTGTTTATAGACAAAAATATCATGCCTTGATGGTGAGTCATATAACTCTTAACTATGGCCTTTCCCATATTTACAGGTAGTCTTTTAGCTGTATAGTCAATTGCCTCATAAAAACCATATTGTCCTTCCATCTTTTCTTCTGTTAATTTCTTCATATTTGAAATCGCATCATCTTTATCTAAATTGAGTGCTAGTATAGAAGCATAAGGGGAAATCACCAAATCCTCCTTGAGACCTCTTTTAAATCCCAATTGCGGTAAACCAAATGCTCTATACTGATAATTAAGGTTTACATCAAATGCAAAAAAACCAGACTCTGAAATCCCCCAAGGTAAACCCTTTTTGCTGGAGTATTCTCTTTGAGCTCTAATCGCAGTCTTATATGATTCATCTAACAAAGTGTTTTTATAGTTTTTCATAACCAATATAGGCATCAGATATTCAAACATTGTTCCTGTCCAAGATGCTAAACATCTATATCCATCCCATAAAACAAGGGACCTATTAAGTTTATACCAATGCTTTTTAGGCACTTCCCCTCTACATATGGCAATATAGCTAGCAATTCTAGCCTCAGAAGCCAATAAATCATAATAGGAATTTACCATTTTATTATCCTCAACAAAATAACCTATGGAAAATAATTCTTTTTTATTATCATATAGAGGAGCAAACTTTGTATCTTCAATTAAAATGTCTATTCTAGAAATTATATTTTCTATTTTTAAAATCAATTCATTTATATTGTTATACCATCTTTTTAAAATATCTATTAGCTTTTCATCTACTACATTTTGTAATGCATTAATATAATAATCCCTTAAATCATATAGAGAAGTATCTTTACCAAGTTTCTCGAAATTATATTCTAATGTTTTTATAATTTCACCATTAGGTAAATAGCTATCATACTCCGCTAATAAACTATCTACCATATCCAAGCAACTATCTAACCACTTATCAACTAAACCTTTCTCTTTTATCTTTTCTAGCTGATTATATACTCCTTTTAACTCTATATCGCTTTCTGATTTTAATAATCCTATTAATATAGAAATATCTTCTTTTACCCTTTCATCCTCTATAAGTTTCATCGTATCTTCTATGCCTTCAAGTAATTTGATATCTATTAGAGGACTCTTTAGATATTCTAAAAGTCCTTCTTTCAAAACATACAAATAAGAAACAAAATTTCCACTATCAACTGTAGAAATAAAAAATGGCTTTAAAGCTTGTAAAGATGTTGTACTATACCAATTGTATAAATGACCTTCCCATTTATCCATTTTCTCAATTGTTGATATAGTATTATCTAAATACATTGCCATTTTAGATGTAGTTATATACCCCATATCCCTTGCAGACATTATAGACAATAATAAAAAACCAATATTAGTTGGAGAAGTTCTATAAGCTAGCCCATTGTATGGATATTCCTGAAAGTTATCAGGAGGCAAATAGTTGTTTTCAGCATTTGTAAAAGTCTTGTAATACTCCCAAGTCTTTCTACCAATTCTTTTTATGATTTCAACATCTACATTTTCTTCTGTTTGTAGTGTTTCTTTACTAATCACATAAGCTACTATAGGTGATATCAACCATAGTACTCCTATAATTATCGACAAATAAAATATTTGTGGTGCAAGTAAATATCCTAACAATATAGTTAACACACCAAAAATAGGTCCCGTCTTCATCTTAATAATATAACTTTTCAAATCATTTGTTAGTTTCTTTTCCATATCAAAAGCTGTTGTCCATTCCAATAAATTAGTTTTCGAAAAACAAACCCTATATAAGGTTCTAAAAATGGCATCTAACATTAACCAAGCTTCATAGGGAATGAACATAAGAGTAAGTAAAGCCTGATAAAAACTTCCTTTTACTCCTGTAATCAAATCTCCATTGAGTTTGAATCTAGTTTTAATAAAATTGTTATCTGTTATATAATTCAATAAAGATGCTATAGGAGAACTAAATAATACTAAAAGCATCAATCCCATCCAAATGTATGTATTCCCTGGGAAAACCGTCAAACCCAATAAAATAAGTAAAAGAATACTTATCTGAAGGGTACTTCTTCTTAAATTGTCAAATATTTTCCATCTTGATAAGTTTGAAATAGGATTGTTTTTCCCTATACTAAGCCATCTTATGAGTTGCCAGTCTCCCCTAACCCATCTATGAAGTCGCATCATATAAGATGTATATTTTTCTGGATACCCATCCATTAATTCTATATCCGTAGCTAAACCTGTTCGAATATAGCTACCCTCCAACAAATCATGACTAAGTACTGTATTTTCTGGTATAGCTTTTTTTAAACATCTTTGAAAAACTTTTAGATCATAGATTCCCTTTCCTGTAAATATACCTTCCCCAAATAAATCTTGATATATATCTGAAACAGCTGTAGTATATGGATCCATTCCTCCTTGCCCAGCATATATTCTTGAAAATATGGATTTATTTGAACTTTCAACATCCACTACTATTCTAGGTTGAATCAATCCATATCCTTCAGTTACTATACCTCTCTCTTCATCTACCTTAGCTATATTTAATGGATGAGATATAGTTCCAATAAGTTTTTTAGCAGTCTCCAATGGCAATTTTGTATCAGCATCTAAAGTGATTACATATTTTATCTTATCTACAAGATGATTGATATCACTTGATACAATTGAAAAGCTAGTATCCTTATCACCTAATATCAAGCTATTAAATTCTACCAATGCACCTCTTTTTCTCTCCCAGCCCATCCATTTATTCTCTCCTTGAGAATAAGTTCTACATCTATGGAAGTAATAAAATATATCTTCATCTGTAGAATATTTTTTGTTTAATTCTCTAATTAAATTTAACCCAGTTTCTATAATCTTTTCATCTGAATCTGTATGCTCTAAATCTCCATCTTTAAAATCTCCAACAATTGCAAAGTATAAGTTTTTTTCTTTGTTAGATAAGAAATGTACTTCTATTTGTTCAACCATTTCTCTAACCCTAGCTTCATTAGGTAAAAGTGTTGGAATAACTACAAAAGTTTTAGATTCTTCTGGTATGCCTTCATGAAGATTAAGCTTAGGTAATATAACAGGTTTCTGAATCTTGAAAAAAACTCTATTAACTATGGAGATACATATAGTCAAAACTGGAATAAAGGTAACCAAAAATACTAAAATAGTCATTCCAAAATTACCACTATTGACAAAAGCATATCTTGCTAACAAAAAAACTACTGTCAATGAAAGTACCAATATGGAAATTGTATACGGTTTTTCGTTTTTAAAATATAATCCATGTCTATTATCTCTTTTGCCTAAGCTTTCAAATACCTTGCTTCTTCCCTTATCAATTATGTAATATCCTATATGACTTTCTTTATCTCCATTCTCCTTGTCATAACTATTCATTGCTAATTCTAATGCAACTTTAGCTACAACAGTTTCTTTAGTATTCAAGGACTTTGCCATTTTTTCTACATGAAATCTATAATAATTTTTTGTTTCTAAATCCATATTTTCATATACTTGAAGGGGATCTTTTTTTAGTATTCCTTCAACTATACATAAATTCTCAAATATACTTTCCCAATCTAAATTTGAGATGTTTTTTAGACTTGTAATACAGTTACCTATCTCCAATCTCGTAATTGATTGTCTATTATATTCATTTTCTATTACAGTTTTAATACTTGTACCAAGGTAGTTAAGTTTTTTATCAAGTATTGCAGTCTTACCATCTTCACCTGTTTTTCTAAGTCTAATAAATATTCTTTGCAAAAAGGTAGTATCCATATTTAGCTTATATGCCATGTCACTTTCTAAATCTAATACACTAGATAAAGATATAGCATCTGCCTTATCCCAAATCATCTTTGTTTTATAAATCTTTTCACAAATATTTTTTGTATATTCTAAAAGTGCAATTGAAAGCATCATACTAATAGAGGAAACTTCTTTGATAGAAAGAGTGTTTTCTCTCTGATAAGCATTTACAAAGTTTACTATATCATTTTCAGTTATAGCACCTTCTGTATGAGATATGAGTTCTAATGCCAAGATATATACTCTAGGGTATCCTTTTAGCTGACCTTCTTTTAGTACATTTAACACCATCTTCTTTTCTGATTTTAGACTTCTTCTTATCCCCTTATATTGAAGTTCTAAAATATAAAAGTTGTCAAGTAACCATTCAGAAGCCCTTGGCAATTCCCTATTCTCATTTGCATCTCTATTTAGCTTTAAATATATTTTTTCTATTTCCCTAAAATTCTTATCTAAATTAGAGATAAGAAAATCTTTAACATCTACTTTTCTACCAAGATTATGTCTTATCCCTAATTCTCTACCATGATTCATGAGTTCCTCTTTAGTCAACAGTACATCTTCTATTTCAATGGATTTATATTCTTCATCTCGCAAATATATTGCTATGATAATTATCAATAATATTAGAATAGAAAATCCGCCTATATACATGGCCAACATCTTGCTCATTCCTTTCTGCTACTAGTTTACCTTTCACTTAATATTTCATTTATCTTTTCATAATAAAGATTTGATAGTTCTTCAGCATATTCTTCAGAAAAACCTTCTGCGTAAATATTGAATATTGGTTTTTCATTGTCAGGTAATATTAGTACCCATCCTTTATCATTTACAATTCTTGCACCTTCAACAGTTTCAATAGGATTATCATCATTTTCTATAATGTATCTAAGTATTCTACCTTTTTCTTCCCAAGGGCATTTGACCTGACCTTTAACGTAGTAGTAAACAGGCAATTGTTCAATCAAGTCACTTAATTTTATTTTATATGAAACTAAATAATCTAATATTTTCCCTGTTCCTAAAATGGCATCAAAATTAATAATATACTGATATATACTGCCTTGTTTAAAAATCTCATTTAATAAATCAGCTAAATTGGTCTTAGTAAGATAAACCTTACCACCATAATCTCTAACCAAATCCTCTACTACTCTTGGAAAATTGTATGGTACAACTATTTTGTCTAACTCTCCACTCTTAAGCCCCATGAGAATTGACAATAAGGAGAATTTTTCTCTATCCATGACATTGCCCTTATCGTCAATCAATGTCATGTTCTCTCCATTTTCACTATAAAATAATCCCAAATCAAAAGAACCTTCAACTACTTCTCTTGATATAGCTTTTAATTCACTTTCTCCTGCATTTTCTAATTGTCTACTTGTCACTTGACAACCAATGCTTTCTAAGTATTTTCTAGCCAATAAGAGAATTTTTCCTGAAATAGAACTTATCATTACCTTTGGATTTTCTCTCTTGATAGTAGATTCATTTTTGAGTAATTTTCTTCCTTCCCTTATGTACATTGAAGAAAAACTATATATTCTAGTTACATCTTCTATCCTGTCTCCATTACATCTAGTAAAACCTTCTGAACTAAAGGCATTTTCTATTTTTCTTTCAAAATTTCTATCAATATTGGCACCGCTCTTATTTATCAATTCTATTTGAATCATATTTTTGTCATTGGAATTTGAACTAATATGAATACCACCATTTCCACTAAAATACCTTACAGCAAATCTACACATAGGAAGAGTTGCATCACTAATATCAATAACCTTAGCACCAGTAGATAGTATCCCAGAAACGAGTGAGTTTTTAACTAGTTTTGATGAATTGTGCTCATCACTACTTACTATTACAACTCCATCTTTGCTTACAACAGTAGCATAAGATGAACCCAGTCTAGTAGCAAATTCCGGATTGATATCGATATTTATATTTCCACCAATGTTTCTAGAGCCAAAGATATTTTTAGATACTTTTGAACCCCAAACCAAATTTTCATTTACCTTTGTATTTTCTTCAATTAATTTATGAGGCCAAATCTTAATATTAGGACTTACAACAGCTCTCTTTAATACTGTTGAAGATGAACCTATGACTGAACCTTCGAATAATTTAACATGGTCTTTTATTTGCACAGAATCACAAATTATAGCTTTTCTTGTCTCAACATCTTTTGATAGAAAAACTGTATCCCACATAATAGTTCTCTTTAAAGAACAATTATTATCTATATATGAGTTGTCTCCAATAACAGTATCTGAATCTAATACAGTACCATTTTTAATAATACAATTTTTGCCTATATACACAGGAGGAATAATTTGAACACCTCTTTCAATTAAAGTTCCATCTCCTACCCATATTCCATCCTCTATTTCCTCTGATTTAAAATCAGCATGAACTCTCTTATTTAACAAATCTTCATGAGTTTTTATATAAGAGTTTATATCTCCTATATCATTCCAATACTCCTCAGTTACATACCCATACATAGGAACATTGTCTTTTAAAAGCCTTGGAAATAAATCCTTACTAAAATCAAAGTTTTCACCTTTTTTATAATAATCTAGCACTTCAGGTTCTAGTATGTAAATTCCAGTATTAATAGTATCGCTAAAAACCTCTCCCCAACTAGGCTTTTCTAGAAACCTAGTTATTCTACCATTTTCATCTGTTATTACTACCCCATATTCCAAAGGAATTGGCTCTCTTTTTAAAACCAAAGTTGCCTTTGATTTCTTCTTTTTATGAAAATCCAATGCCTTTTGAAAATCCATATTTGTAAAAGCATCTCCACTAACTACCAAAAAAGTACTGTCAAGAAACTCTTCTGCATTCTTCACACTACCTCCTGTACCAAGTGGACTTTCTTCTATGTAATAGTTCATCTTAACACCAAATTGTTCACCATTACCAAAATAATCTATAATTGATGAGGGCATATAGTGTAGTGTAACTGCTATATCCTCAATCCCATAACTTTTCAATAAATTAACTGAATACTCCATAACCGGCTTGTTCATAATAGGAACCATAGGTTTTGGAATATTGCAAGTAAGTGGTCTAAGTCTAGTTCCTTTTCCACCAGACATAATTACTGCTTTAATTTCAATCACTCCCTACTTTTTTGTTGTATATGTTATTGTTTGAAATATAGTATAAATATATACACAAAAAGAAAAAACCAAGGTATAAGTTAAAACATCTCATACCTTGGTTATAGTTTACTTATTCTATTGAATTTATTCTTTCTATAACAGCATTTTCAATATCTAAAATCTTTTCTTTGGATTTTACTTCACAGTCAGCCTTTGAATATATATATATCTTAATCTTAGGCTCTGTACCAGATGGTCTTACAGCATACCAACTGCCATCATCTAAGTAATATTTAAGTACATTAGAAGGTGGAGTATCTGTTTTGTCATTTAAATAGTCAATTGTTCTATTAAGATTTATTTCTCCAATAGTTTTAATTGGTTTAGCCCTAAAAGAGTCCATTATCCTCTCTATCCTACTTTTTCCTTCCAATCCTTCTAAAACTATTGAAATAAGTTTTTCACTATAATATCCATGTTCTTCATATAGTTCATGTAAAACATCTAAAAGTGTTTTACCTCTCTTCTTGTAATATGCAGCCATTTCTGCTAATAACATACTAGAAATCACTGCATCTTTATCCCTAACAATTGTACTATAAACATACCCTATACTTTCTTCATATCCAAATATAAAAGTATGTTCACCTGTTACTTCAAATTCATTGGCCTTGCCACAAATATGTTTAAAACCTGTAAGGGTCTCTATTGTAGTGACATCGTATTTATTAGCTATAGCTTTACTTAAATCACCTGTAACTATTGATTTAACAATACATGCATTTTCAGGAATACTGTTTTGTGCATGTCTAGATTCTAAAACATAATTAACTAGTAATGCTCCAGTTTGATTTCCATTTAAAGCTATAAAATCTCCATTTTCATCTTTTACCATACAAGCAACCCTATCGCAATCTGGATCCGTAGCAATTAATATATCTGCATTTTCTTTTTTGCCAAGTGCTTCTGAATACTTAAAAGCTTTAATATCTTCAGGATTAGGATATCCAACCGTAGAAAAATCAGCATCTGGATTTTCTTGCTCTGGAACTACAATGACATTTGTAAAACCTCTCTCTTTTAGAACTCTTCTAACAGGAATATTTCCAGTTCCATTTAACGGACTATATACAATTTTTATATTATTATCTATATCATCATTTAATGAAAGTTTTTTCACTTTTCCCAAATATATATCATCTATTTCACTACCTATCATAGTCAAAAGGCCACTTTCAATAGCCACATCAATATCCATAAGCTTTATCTTTGAATAATCTTCAATTTTATTAATATTATCTAATATTTCTTTGGCAATATCATCTAATATCTGAGAACCCTCTTTCCAATATACCTTGTATCCATTATAGTCCTTAGGATTGTGACTTGCTGTTATCATAATACCTGAAATAGTTTTTAGTTCTCTTATGGCAAATGAAAGTTCTGGAGTAGGTCTTAAATAATCAAATAAGTACACTTTTATTCCATTGGCAGTAAGTACCTGTGCTGCAATACTTGCAAATTCCTTTGAATAATGTCTTACATCATATCCTATAGCTACTCCCTTATTCATAGCTTCCTGGCCATAGGATATTATAGTATCTGCCAAACCTTGAGTTGCTAGTGAAACAGTATACCTATTCATTCTATTGGTTCCAGCACCTATTATACCTCTAAGCCCTGCTGTACCAAAAGTCAAACTAGTATAAAACCTATCTTCTATTTCTTTTTCATCATCTTTTATAGCAAATAATTCCCTTTTAGTTTCTTCATCAAAAAAAGGATTGTTTAACCATTCATCATATCTTTTTTTATATTCCATTCTCTAACCTCCTAACAAATCTAAAACAATATTATACTTTAAATTATAAACAATATATACCATAATGTCATCTTTTACATAGCCTATTATATAAATATTACCCTTAAAAAACTATTTTATTAACCCTTTTAAATCATATACTTTGAAATAATAAAAGCTTTGATTATTTAATCAAAGCTTTTAAGTATTATAATATTATTTAATAGATTTAAGTCTAGCTATATCTCTCCAGTTACTTGCGGTTATCATTTCAATTTGGGAAATACTTTCTTTCATATCTTTGATATCAACACTCATTTCATCTAATTTTTCATTTGTAACTTCACGATTATCATATAAACCTCGAATTTTATCGGATATTTCAGTTTCAATTTTTGTTTCAATTCTTCTAATATCATCTTTTAATTCGTTTCTCAAACTACCTATGTCTTCTTTCAATTCACTACTGACATTGCCTATGTCTTCTTTCAATTCGCTACTGACATTGCCTATGTCTTTTTTTAATTCACTTCTAACACTACCTATATCTTCTTTTAATTCACTTCTAACACTACCTATATCTTCTTTTAATTCACTTCTAACACTACCTATGTCTTCTTTCAATTCACTTCTAACACTACCTATGTCTTCTTTCAATTCACTTCTAACACTACCTATGTCTTCTTTCAATTCACTACTGACATTGCCTATGTCTTCTTTCAATTCACTTTTAGTATCTTGAAGTTCGATATAGATTTTTTCTAGTAGGGCATATAATTTTTCTTCGTTGTTCATTTTTTACCCCCTTATTTCTCAGTATTTCTTTTCTCTTTATATAGATTATATTAGATATAAATTAATAAAACAATATAAAACTTAAAAAGGGTGAAAAGTTAAACTATATTTTCTAACCTATAGCACCTTAAATCCTAATTTTGAATAATCTATATTAGGAGGTGACCCAACATGCCTTGGCAAACAACTATGCGATATTTGATAAATAAACCTGTGGGAGTATCTCTAGTTAACGGTACAGGTGTTTCAGGAGTACTATGTAGTATAACCCATAATGAAATATACTTGATGGAATATTTATATCATACTCAATTTGCAATGAAACACTATCCCCTAAACCAAATTCAAGATGTACTTCCATTTCCACCATGTAGAACTCCAAATCCACCACTTTACTAGCTCACTAAATATGTAATTCTCTGAGGAAGTAGCTTAAAACACTTCTTAAATATAGATTTATAAAAAAGGCTCCTATCCAAATATTATAAGGAAACCTTTTTTGAAACTCATTTCGAAAAGTTGTATACTAGGGAAAACTGAACTTTCCTATGAGTTATAAAAAAACCAGTAGGCTCTTTAAAATGTAACCCTACTGGTTTTTTTATTAACATAAACAACTTTAATTATCTGTCACAAAGAGTGGTAAACAAAACGTCCTCAATAAATTAGTAGATATTTTTATTTATTTTCAATTAATACTTTTGGTTTACTTTTGATTCCCTTTACTCCAAGATTGCCATAAATTTCACTAACTGTTCCTGCCGTAATAAATGCATCAATTTGTTCTTTTTTAATAAATTCCATAAGATAAGAAAATTCATTTCTTGTCATTATACTTTGAATTTCAAAGTTGTCCTGAGATCCTAATCCCCCTTTAATTGGATATAATGTTGCACCTCTATGCATATCTTCTATTATAAATTTACGAATCGACTGGTAATCCTTTGAAATAACACAAACCCTTTTTCTAGAATAAAATCCTATCGTGAAGTGCTCCAATATCAGCCCATTTAGATAAGTTCCAATTAATCCTATGATTACCGTCCTTATATCATACACAAAAATAGCAGTAAAACAAATAATTGCTCCTGCAATAGAAACTGATGCGCCTAAATCAATATGAAAATATTTACTTACAATTTTAGCTATAATATCTAAACCACCAGTTGATGCATTGCGTCTAAATAAAATGGTTTGTGAAAAACTCAAAAGCAACACAAAACACAAAAGATCTAGCCACTGATCTTGCATCAATGATTGTTCAATTGGACATAATTTTTCTAGTATTGCAAGCATAGGTGACAAAATCAAAGCTGCATATATAGTTTTAACACCAAATTCTTTCCCGATAAGAAAGTAAGATAAAATCAATAAAAATGCGTTTATAATAAAAATTAATAATGACAATGGTATTGATGTAAGCAAATTAATTACTATTGATAAACCAGTAATAGAACCAACAATTAATTTACTCGGTATCAAGAAGAAATGTACAGCTAATGCTCCAATAAACATACCTATTGTTAAAATTGGCAAATCCTTAATAAAAGACTTTATCCTTTCACTCATTTTATCTCTCCTCATATTTAAAGCTAACCATTTCTTATTTGCAAATATGATTAGCTTGTTATAATATAAACAAAGAATTGTTACAATATTAATTGTAACATAAATTCTTATATTTCAAAATCAATAATTTAAAATTTTTCAAAAAACTAACAAAACCCCTTGAAATCAAGGAGTTTCTATTGTATCAATATTATAGTTCTTTTATGTCTGTAAACTTAAATTGTGCACCTACCTATTTTAACTTATTTCATTTCTATCTTATTGTATGTTTCGACAAAAAGCGGGGTCTACCTGGTACCTTTGCTCGATGAAAAGATGAAAATAAAGAGGTGGCAAACAAAACGTCCGAGGCCACTGAAAAACGATGTAATAATATGTAAGATGAATTAAATATAAAATAGATAAGCAAAATCCTCCTTAATTTGGTATAATGTAATTGATAAGAAAACATAACCAAAAGGAGGATTTGCAATGCTTAAAGGCAAAAATAATCAATTAAGCATCTACTCAATATTATATAATAAAATACCAGAAAATCATACATTAAAATTAATAAATAAAGCTATAGACTTAAGTTTTGTAACGAAACTACTTGAAGTATCATACAACAAATACTATGGAAGGCCAGCTAAGGACCCTGAACTTATGATTAGACTTTTGATATTACAGTACTTGTACAATTTGTCGGATGAAAAGCTAATTGAAGAATGTTCATTAAACTTATCATATATGTGGTTTTTAGGAATAAATCCAGATGAGGATTTGCCGGAGGCAAGTTTACTATCTAAATTTAGAGTACATAGATTAAATGATATAACATTAGACGAAATTATAACTGAAATTGTAAGACAATGTGTAGAAAAAGGGATAATAGAAAATACTGGTATTAGTATTGATGCAACTCATACAGAAGCTAATACTTTTAAGGCTACTCCTGAAAGAGTAATGAAATACTTAGCAAAGAAAATATTTAAAACTTATGAAGAAGAATCGGGAAAACTACCTGAAAATATAGATAAAGATATTCCAGATTACAAACAAATTGAAGATCATAAAGAAGCAAAGAAAACTATGAAGGATTATCTTGAAAAAGAAATTAAAAAAGTTGAAAACATTGTTCATCAAGAAGAAAATCCTAAAACAATAATGATTTTGGAGAATGCAAAAGAAATATTAAAAGATCCAAAATTCTTAGAACAAAGAGGAGTTCGATCAATTGTTGACCAAGAAGCAAGAGTCGGACATAAAAGTAAAACAGAACGTTTTTTTGGATATAAAACAGAATTTATGATGACAACTGATGAGAGGATAATAACAGCGGTAACAGTAAAAAGTGGAGAATATGTAGATGGAACAAATTTTGATAAGTTAATAGAATTGACTAATCAAACAGGTTTAAAAGTAGAAGAAGTATTTGGAGATAAAGCATATTTTAGAAAGCCGATATTAGATAAAATAAAAGAAATGGAAGCAAAAGCATATATCCCAATAAGCGAAATGGCATATAAGATAGATGAAGAAATATTTAGTTACAACAAAGATTCAGATGAATGGTTTTGTAGCGAAGGAAACATAACAATAAGAAAAAAACATAGAAAAGACAAAAGCGGAAAAGAGACATATAAATATTACTTTGAAAAGGAAAAATGCAGGAATTGTAGCAAAAGAGAAGAGTGTAAAACTGGCAAAAATATTGGTAAAATTCTTGAAGTAGGTATAAACACTCCTGAATTTTATGGATACAGTCAAGAACAAAAAACAGATGAATTCAAAGAAAAATATAAAAAAAGAGCTTGCCATGAAGGGAAAAATGGCGAAATGAAAAATAATCATGGATTAAACCGTGCTCGGGGGTATGGTTTAAGAAGCATGTCCACACAAGCAAAATTAACTGCAATAGCAGTTAATTTAAAGAGGATAGCAAGTATACTATCCTCTAAATTCTCTTTTATTATGAAGTTTTTTAGATTTAAATTGGTATTTTATTAGAAAATAATTATTTTAGGATTAAGGTGTTATTAAAAGGGCACTTTTTCAGTGGCCTCAAAACGTCCCTTTGCCACCTTTGGAATGTTTTTAAATTAATTTATTTGTATATGGTATTTCTTTTATTTTTTGTTTTGCCATACAAATTAATAACAAGGAGCAACAAGCAATATATTGGAATCATTAATAGTAAAATGGCAAAAAAGTCCCGTTGCATCGAATAGGATGTAGTTTCAAAACCTTTAATACAAAAGTGTGCAATAATATAAGATACAGGTAATAAGAAAATTTTTTCTAATATGGTTTTCTCTTTACCTTTTTTCCTACACACATATAATAAGATTCCAAATACAGTTGCTAATGCCATAGCTAATAGTAAATAATATGCAAGGGCTAATCTAGGTAGTGTAAGCACACCGCCATTCCCTAGCAAATTTACTCCATAAATTAATCTGTCCCCACTTCCATCAGTTGAATAATAATATATGGATATAACATCTTCATCATCTGGATTTAATATTATGCTTTGGGCCTTATTTTTAGAAATATACTGATTCCAAATATTATTCCAAGTAGTTATATGGTAGACATAGCCTCTATTATTCTCTAATTTATGAGATTCAATATCATATCCTGCTACATTATCATCAAAATTAATTATAACTTTCCCATCTTCGTCATCCTTTATGGATAAAGTTTCATTAGAATAGGGCAAGTATTCTGGTGATGTGAGGTAGGCCATAGTAATTATTACAATTGCCAATACTAGTACAATAGTTAAAGCAATTATTTGGACTCTTTTATGAAAAAGTTTCTTTTCTACTTTTTTAAATGGCTCTATATCAGTATTTATTGGAAGTTCTTTAGGATTTTGAATTGCTTCCAATTGTTTTTTACAATCTGTGCATGTTTTAAGATGTTCCTCTACAAGAAAATTAGTATCATCACTTGTAAGCCCTTCCGCATATAAAGGCAAAAGATCCTCAATTACATCACAGGTAATTTTCATTAATAATCCTCCATTTCTTCTTGAATTTTCTTTCTAGCCCGGTGATAAGTGACACAAGCCCAATTTTCACTTTTCCCAAATAAATATCCTATTTCTCTAAAGCTTAATTCACTAAAAATTCGTAGTGAAAACACCTCCTTATAGGGTTCCTTAAGCTTATGCAAAATTTCATGAATTTTTATTGAATCCTCTTTGGAGACAATTGATTGTTCAATATTAATTTCACTTATATGCTCAGGTTCTTCATCTGTATATATAATTTTCTTATTTTTTCGTAAATAAGAATAATAACAATTCTTTGCAATTTGACATAACCATACTCTAATATCACAATCTCCTTTAAAAGTATCAATAGATTTAATGGCATTAATAAAAGCTTCAGAGGTAATATCTTCAGCTATATGCTCATCTTTGGATAAAGATAATATATAAAGATATACATCCTGGAAATAAGCTCTATATAGACTTTCTAATTCTGTCACTTTCTCACCTCCTATTTATAAGACGCAGAAGTTTAGATTATCTTACAAAGTTTCTTAAAAAAAATATTATCTTTCTATTTTTTACAACACATATTCTGACAAACAATTATATCAATGGATATAAATATCTCAATTTAAAATCATCCTATCAGATGATATTCATTATATCCTCTCCTTTATTTTAATTATTTGATTTTATTTTTAAGCTTCTATAATAGCATCTGTAGTTGGTCCCTGATTTTTTCTACATTTATCACAAATATATCTTAGGTTTAAGTCATACTCAATAGTTACTATTCCCATTTGCTTGGCTTTCATATTTTATTTATAAATTATACACCAGATTGTCAATAAAATTAGGTCAATATAAAGAATTCTTTTTCCCTTATTTCGAATCTTGTTATAACCTACCATCTGCGCTGATGGTTGATAAGGTTCCAAGTGTGTACTAGGTTCGATTGATAATTGCTCAACCTTCTAAAGCTAATCTCTTAGGGCTTTTTGTTTTAAATATAAAAAAAGCACCTCTAATTATTTTTGAGATGCTTAGTATTATTCACGAAAGTTCATTAATGGTATTACAAGAGGAGGTAAATTCGCATCAATACAGATTAACGACTATCCCCTTCCTTTTACACCCTTATCTTGGCGCACTACCTGGTACCTTTACCGCATCTGCATCAATGCACCATTAGCTTCTGGTAATTTACTTCCATTTATATGGTTGATTTTACAAAAACGTTCAAAAAATCTCTGTGCATCCTCACGTTCTCCAGGTTTCTTTTTCAAAGAAACAATATCCTGTAAAATTTGGGCCATCCATATATTATCAAAATAACGTTGTCTTCCTGAATTCCATGTCATCCTAGTAGGAAAACTTTTATTCATATAGTAATTCCAAAAAAGCATCTTATCTGATTCTTGTTCTGAAAGACGAAGTCTGTACTCTGGATGAGCTAGAATATATCCATCCTTACATGTCTGTCCATTAAAACCTTCCTCTGCCATAAATACACCTAAGATGCGTCTATCCTTTTCTAGCATATTAGGTTCTCTTCTAGTTAAAAGACATCCGCTTTTCCAATTCATTCGAGCCAGTCTTCTTGGCTGTCCTTTGTTTTTCCCACTTTTAACTTCCCCTATAAAAATCCTACCATCTGTGAAAATTTTATCCTCTTCTCCTGCTTCACACCAGAAGACGGCTTGTTGTTTAGGATTAATTTTACGACTTTGCATAGGTTTTTTCTGATCTAAAATATGTTGACGTTCCCGTTCTAAAGCTTTCTCCTTTCTGAGCCTTAATTTTTCTTTCTTTTTTTCTTCTTCTCTTTTTTGTATTTTCATCTTTACTAAATTAACCGCTTTTTGATCAACAAGAGTCATATATTTTGCAAATACATCAGGAAAAACGAACTTTTTAGCACCTGATTCAAAATCTATTTTTATATAATTATCATTATAGTTGACCACACTTCCTTTACCAAAAGTTTCATGTATTACTTCCTTATCAACTAAATACATTAACTTATACCCCTCCATTTTATATATGCAATCTTTTATAAAAGCCATTTTATTCTATTTATATTTAATTTTAACCTATTCTTACCAATATTATAACACTAAAAACAAAATAGTTCAAATTTTCTATTGACACAACTATGTTCTTTATTATACAATATATTGTTTAAATAAAAACTGAGGTTTTTTTAGTTAATCTATCATATATATCAGGATGTACGATTTTAAATTCTTCTGCTGGCATAAGTTCTAATAACCATTTAGTATACCACCCTGCTGCACAACCTGCATCTAAAAATTTCTTACCTCTAACTTCTGGAAGTAATGATATAGTTGCAGGCCTTTCATAACCGTTCTAATACTAAACATTTATATATATATATAAATTACTTTAATCATATCTTTTTAGTTTCCTTTTTTCTATCAAATATATTACCTAATTTCTACCAGATTTTATCTGAAATGAAAAATAACCCACTAGTCTAAGGCTTTATAACCTTTAAACCAGCAGGTTCTGATTTTTTATGATGATTATTGTTTCCCCCAAATCAACAATATGGTTTACCTTTCCCTTTATTAAATTAGCCTTGCAAAAAATGCAATTCATGATCCTGCCTCCATGGATCTATTTTCCTATTACTCTAATTGCCTTAATTGTATTATATAGTAAACACTAATAATATACTATTCTTATTTCCTAAGTATAAAAATCCTATCTAAATTTTATCTCCATAATGTGAAAATGTAAACCATTTATAACTATCAAAGATTGGTGCTATATTATTAGTAACAATATCATTTTTTCAACCATAAATATTAGATTATACTCCACAAATACTCTCCCTTTCTTCTATACCATTCATTCCAAAATGCTATATATCCATTTCTTTCAAATTCATCTTCTGGTATATTTTTAGGTAAAGACTTTTTATAATAATCTTCCACTATATCAACAAAACGCAAAATTTCATCCTTATATTGGAAATAATAAACGAATACAGTATTTCCCTTTTCAGTAATAAGCTTGACCATTCCATCTTCATGTAGAACAGCCCAATCAACTCCATTATCACATCCCATGATATCTACCTCATCTAAATTTTCATTAGGAATCATGAAAAAACCACAGCAAGGTAGCATTTGTTCCCCTTTTGTTGGTAAGTGATCTTCAGATAATGTTTTTAACATTCTAAGAGCTGCTGCACTTGCTGTACAAGAATAGGATAATTTTTCTTCTCCTATAGTAACTGTTATATCTCCATGAAGACATAAATCATTAGGATCATCCTTTATTTCATTCATCCAATAAAGACTGTTTACTTCTATTTTGAATTTTTGATAATCAAGTGTAAAAATACTATCATGAAATTCCTTACATACATTAGTAAGATGTTCTTCTTTTGGAGCAAATAAAACAATTCCCCTATCATCATATAAATGGAAAATGCAACCACTATTTATATCTATAATAAAAACAGATGAGCAAAGATCCATTTCCCCACCTACATCTGATAAAATTATCTCTCTAAATAATTTCTGTATATTTATTTCTTTTACATGATACAAATGTCTTATACAGGTATAAACTTCACAATCTTGATGTATTGGTAAATCATCCTTACATATAGGATATTGCCATTTTAATTTATATGTATCATATTGAATTATATCAGTTAAAGTGCTCTCTAAGAATTTCTTCTCTTTTTCATTATCTTGTCCAAATAAATTATCATAAATAATTAAAAGATTATCACTATAATTTATAAATGTATATATTTCTATTGCTTTTTGAAGACATTCTTCCACACATAATTCATTTAAACTTCCATCTTCTAGATACTGATACTTTTCACTTAACTCATCAATATGAAGCATATATTTATAAGTTAGTCTATTTAAGACTTTGTTTTCTACTCCATATTGTTTTAAAATATTACTTAAAATATCCTTTGGTTTTCCTTTGACTTTCAAGATTTATTCACCTAACTTTATTATATCATTGGAGGTATTTTCTGTTTAATGCTGGAAACTTTTTAGAACCACCTGTTTAGCAGGGGGTATTCATAAACCAATAAAAAAATTCTTACGCCTTAGCTAAATCTAAAATTATATTACATCAACTCTACAACTTGGAATTTATCTATTTATGTAAGGCATAATCATTATAACAAATGAAATTATATCCACAGTGTGCAAGCATACAACTCAAAATTGAATCTGTTTTAATGAAAAGAATCCGAAGTATAATTCCACAAATAAAAGCAGACAACGTCTGAACCATATTAAAATGTAGCAGTGCAAATAGAGTCGCCGATATTAATAGCGCTGTGCTAATTCCATAAGAGTCTTTCAATCCACCTAATACAAATCCTCTCATAAGTATTTCTTCAATAACAGGTGCAATAATGCATACTTGCAGGAAACTAGTAATCGGTGACCTTAATAACGATTGTATTGTATCTTGATACGCTTGCTCACTAGCAGGATATAGATTTTCAAATATTGGGTCAAAACATTTATCTAAAATAAAATAGTATAGAACAGCCAACTGCTAAGAGAATATTTATAATTGTAATATTCTCAAAAGCTCTAACTTTATAACCTGTTTTATTACAAAGCAAAATGATAAATCCTATAACAGAAACTATAGTGAAAATAATATTTAAATAATGCGAATATTCGGGCATGATTTTTCGCCATATATAAACATCCAGAAAAGTATATAGCTACCCATAAAAATGCTGTAGCCATGTTTAATCCTATTTTATTCATACATTTCTCCTTTTCAAATTACTATTTATTAAGTTATTTTACATCTTTCATATATCGCACACTTTCTTACAGATATACATCAATCATCTTAATCACGTATCCTTGATTTCCTTTATTCTATCAAATATATTAACTAATTTCTATTAGATTTTATTTGAAATAAAAAACAACCCACTAGTCTAAAGCATTATCTCTTTAAAACCAGTGAGTTTTACTTTTTATAAACCTTAATTATCCTATTCTACATAATTATTTTTCTTTGACAGGAATCCAAATTTCACTATAATAGTTTTCATCCTGATTACCCTTTGGATAATCAGCTATATTGGTATACATTTCAACATTATAACCTGCTGCAATTTCGTAATCTCTACAATTAGGCAGCCATTCTGAATAGATCTTTTTATTCACATCCTGCAAAGATTTTGGCAATGCACCCTTACAAGCAAAAATAGCCCATGTATGTTTAGGTATAACCTTTGTAACAAAACCATCAGGTATTTCCAAACATGGATTATAATTATCTGCAATTAAGTACTCGAATTCATCTGAATCCACCATGCTCTCATCTATACATATCCCGTACATTCCACATACAAACTTACCCTTTCCTGTTTGATAATGCTCTGTCCAAAACTGTGGAATTGTCATAGTTGCATTATCATACTTAAACATCCTTGATACACCCATAATAGTGAATGAATCTTTTTCTACAATTTTGTAATCCATAATATAACCACCTTCCAATGAGAATTTGATTTTTAGTGGGGCAAATGATTTAACCATTGCTCCATCTTTTCGGACTGCAGTAGGTGTAACACCATGAAATCGGGTAAAAGCCTTTGTGAAACTATCTGCTGAGGTGTAGCCATATTTCACTGCAATATCGATAATCCTTTTATCAGTAGAAATAAGTTCACTACCAGCAAGCGTAAGCCTACGTTGTCTAATATACTCTCCAACCGTAAAACCACAAAGCATTGTAAAACCTTTTTGGAAATAAAATGGAGATATAAATGCTTTTTCTGCAATATCCTCTATTGAAATTTCTTCTGTGATATTATCTTCAATATAATTAATAGCCCTACCAATTCCTTCAACCCATCCCATATTTATCACCCCTATCTGTAAATATATCTTATCTCTTATCAAGGGATTTTTCCCGACTTTTTGTGTTATGTTTTGTCTTTTTAGAAGTATACTTCTTATAATTTTTTTGTCATATATACTATTCCAGGAGTATACCCAAGTTTTCGATTTAATTCCATCATACTATTATTCTTATAATGTACTGTTGTTTCTATTGTTTTTATTCCTCCAATCCGACACCATTCCTCCAATATTTTTTTTAGTTTTGTAGCTACCCCCTGGCCCCTATAATCCTCTGTTACATATAAAGATAAAATCATAGCACTATCTTGAGATTTCTCTTGTTTGCAAGCCCATATAAATCCCTGTATATGGCCTAGTTCATCTTCCGCAACAACAAGTAACAAATCTTCATTTCTTGTATTTTGAATTTTTAGTACTGTTTCTTCTATTTCTGCTGTTGTAACTTTATAATCTGGTATCCATAGTTTTGGTGTGAGATTATGCCATTTTGCAATCTGCATTAAAAGCAATTCTGATTTCTTGTCGATATTACTACTATCAAGCTCAATTTTTCTATAATTCATTATTAAGTCCTCCAAACATCGATATTTACGCAATTTTATTGAATTGTCTATTATTTTAACTATACAATAGATCCATTATTTTAATCACATATCCTTGATTTCCTTTATTTTATCATATATATTAACTAATTCCTACCAAATTAAAACAAAAAATAACCCACTAGTCTATGGCTTTATCGCTTTTAAACCAGCAGGTTTTAATTTTTATAATATTTCCTGTTTAATTTTAGTTCCATCCTCATCTTATGCCATTAAGCTACCATTTCATCATAATTTACAATAAATACTTCCGCCTTGTTTTTCTTTATTTCATCTACCATAGATTCTATTTCTAGGGCCGTTTTAGTATCCAAGTAATATTCACCACACTGATCACAGATGTTGGCAGGCACATTTTTTATAATGATTATTCCTTCCCTTAAATCAACAATATGATTTACCTTTCCTTTTGTTAAATTAGCCTTGCAAAGAATGCAATTCATATTTACCTCCATGGATCTATTTTCCTATTACTCTAATTGCCTTAATTATATTATACTGTAAATAGGAATAATATACTATTCTTATTTACTAGATATAAAAATCCTATCTTAATTTTATCCCCCAAAAACAACAAAACCCCTTGAAATCAAGGAGTTTCTATTGTATCAATATTTAAGTTCTTTTATGTCTAATGACTCCAATCTTAATACAATTTAGCAATATTCGATTAACGCTAAAAGGTATATTAACGCTAAATTGTGCACCTACCTACAAAGGCTTTTTTATATATATTCTAGTTTATAGATAACACATAATTAAAACAATTCATCCAGTAGAATAAAATATTTGATTTTATTCCAATCTGGTACTATATTTAACTCCTCAAAAAGTATTGAGGCATCAAACCCTTCATACACCTTTCCTCCATACTTTCCATCATAGTTATGCTGTAAGCTTCTATAACAAAGAGCAATATCCTGGTATTTATCGGCAATACCGCTTCTCCCTAAATCTATAAAACCATTAATTTTATCATCTTTAATAATAATATTGGGCAGACAATAGTCTCCATGAGAAAATACAAGCTCTTCATCTGGTTTGTTTTCCTTTAACCATTGTAATAATTTTTCTGGACTTTCAAACCCTTCAGCCCCATAAGTTGTGGGCTCTGCATCTTCCATATCACAAAGGTTATTTCGAACACGAAACTCAGCCTGTCTTAATTTATTGTCAATTGAATTATTAAATGGACATTTAGATATGTCAACACCCCATAGCATTTTCAAGCCATCCGCTAACAATTTTACTAAATGCATTGGATTTTCAAGTAGTTCTGATGAACATGACATCTTGCCTTTAATTCTGCTCATTAGTAGATAGTTTATCCCATTATGCTTTTCAAAACATAAGACTCTTGGGACAGGAAGTTTATCAGATATCCATGACATCATTATGTGCTCATTATCTGATTCCTCCTGTTGCTTTTCAATCTTTAATACCATATCTTCAAAGCAAATCACTTTTGCGTTTGACATTCCGATTGTATCTATTGAATAAGGTATGCCCCCAATTATCTCTTTTATCTTATTTGGTTGGTTCAATGCTATCCTCCTTAAATCTATATAATACACATAAAATAAATGATGTTCATTACTCTTATAATTATTTTGTCCTTTAAAATTAAGTAATTTGAATTTAATCAGCTTTGTATAATCCTTACTTTATTGGTTTGCCAATTTCTTTATCTAATCTCCATTGTGGGGCAACTCCATCATCCCCCCAATACTCATTAAGAGATATGATTTTATCGTCAATAAATTCAAAAAATGAAGTTGCATGGAAAGAGGCGCTATTATCTGACAGCCAAACCCTTGTAGCTGTAATTCCTAAATTCCCTACCAATTCTATTCTTTCAACCTCACCACACCAATCTCCTGGATACTCGCAATTTGCTCTTATATATTCTTCTACTGAAAATTGTTCATTTGTATTATGCCATTTAATAGTAGCATTAGATAAAAAATAGTTCTGTAAATTGTTTGCATTTTGGTTAGCAACATCTTGCCAGAAATCTAAAATTATTTGTTTTCTATTCAATCTTAGCACCACCTATTATATTAATAATTACTGAACACATAATTTTACATATATACATCAATTATTTTAATCACATAACCTTGATTTCTTTTATTCTATCAAATATATTAGCTAATTTCTATTAAATTTTATTTGAAATAAAAAATAACCCGCTAGTCTAAGGCCTTATAACCTTTAAACCAGCAGGGTCTAGTTTTTTATGATAATTCCTGTCTAATTTCTGTTCCATCCTTGAAGTGGAATGTAATATCATTTTCAATAACTACCTTATCTATAGTAGATGTCCATAAAGCTTCATCGAAATCTGTTAAAATTGTTTCTTGGCTTTTAAGTCTGTCTATAAAGGTATCTATGCTATCTTTTCTAACTTTGTTTTCTTGATGCTTTTCTTCAACTTCGGTTAATTCATCTTGAGCCTTTTTATATCTTTCAGCTAACTCATTATACTTTTTTGAGTATTCCTTTTGGTCCATAGTCTTTCTAGAATTCTCATCAACCATTTTTCTAAATAATTCTTCTACAACTTCCATCTCATTTTGAATATTAGCTGCCTTCTTTTCAAGCTTTGTTGTGTCTAGAAGTTCTTCTAATATAACTTCATAGCCCGTTATAATTTCTTCTTTATCTTCTATTAAGCTATTAAAAGCTTTTATAAATGCTTCTTTAATCTGGTCTTCATAGATGTGTGGAGTCTTGCATTTCTTTTCATTCTTAAACTTGTAGTTGCATTGCCATATGGTTCTTTTATATTTACTATTTGAGTGCCAAACTTTACTTCCATAAAAGCTTCCACATTCACCACATACTAATTTTCCAGAAAAGCAGCTTCCTCCTGTCTTGTAGCCTTTTGCTTCCTTTCGTTTTTTCATCTCAAGTTGCACTAGGTCAAAGGTTTCTGGTTCAATAATAGCTGGATGGCTATTCTCTACATAATATTGTGGAACTTCTCCTTCATTAATCTTTTTCTTCTTTGTTAGAAAATCAACTGTATAAGACTTTTGTAATAGTGCATCCCCTTTATATTTTTCATTTTGTAAAATGCTTTGTACCGTTGAACTACACCATACTTTCTTTCCTCCAGGAGTTGGTATGTTTTCTTCTGTAAGTTCTTTAGCTATACCTGAAGGAGTCTTTCCTTTAAGAAACAATCTATAAATCTTTCTAACAATTTCTGCTTCCTTTTCTACTATTTTAGGAAGGCCATCCTCACCTTTTTCATATCCAAGGAATTGGCCATATGGAAGGCTTACTTTTCCATCTGAAAATCTTTTCCTATGTCCCCATGTTACATTTTCAGAAATTGAGCGGCTTTCCTCTTGAGCTAGAGAACTCATTATGGTTATTAGAAGTTCACCTTTACTATCCATTGTAAAAATATTTTCTTTCTCGAAATATACTTCAACTCCATTTTCTTTTAATTTCCTTACAGTAGTTAAAGTATCTACAGGTCGAGTAGACGGCTTCCATAATATTTCTATTACTGCCACCCCTCACAGAACCGTACGTGCAGTTTTCCCGCATACGGCTCTTCATAAAAATCATTTATTGCCAAGTAGAAACATATATTTTCGGCTCTACTATTGGGTTGTATTTTAATATATTTAGGTATTTCTCCCAAGTTAATTTCTTTTGACTTCTTCTGTTAAGTGCTATAAACAATTGCCTACGGCAGTAATTTTGAAATCTCCTTAACTTATTATGATTATCAGAAATTCCATAATATCTATAATGACCAATTAGTTTCACATTTAACTTTTCAATTATCTCTGAAGGTTTCTCGTGAAAATGTTCATATAGCCATTGTTTTGCTGCCTGCATTTTTGCTTTAAGCTTTTTACTTGATGTATGATGTATTAGTTTATAGTTTCCTCTTCTATTTACACCATTTAGATGTGTAAATCCTAGAAAGTCAAAAGTTTCTTTGGATTTTTGAAATCTTCCAAATTTCATTATCTTGGTTTTATCTTCTGCTACTTCTAAACCAAATTTTAGTAGCCTTTCTTTAAGTTTAACTAAGAACATCTTAGCCTCCCTCTCGTGTCTAAAACAGCATACAAAATCATCAGCATATCTTACCATACTGGCATAGTAACATTCTTTCTTTATTACCTTTTCAAACCATAAATCAAGCACATAGTGTAGGTAGACATTGGCAAGTATTGGTGATATTAAACCACCTTGTGGAGTTCCTTTATCACTTTCTATAAATTTACCTTCTTCCATTATTCCACTTCTTAGAAATCTTTTAATATATCTAATGAAGTTCTTATCCTCTATATCATGTTCTAAGAATTTTATCATCCATTCATGATTTACATTATCGAAAAATCCTTTTATGTCAACATCAACAATGTAGTTCACTGGCTCTCTCATAATTTTCTTATCTAAATCAAGTATTGCTTGATGACAACTTCTTTTTGGACGAAAGCCATAGGATATATCTAAAAACTTAGGCTCATAGATTATATTTAAAATATCTGCCATAACACCTTGCACAAGTTTATCTTCATAAGATGGTATACCTAATGGTCTTAGTTTGTCACTAGCCATTTTAGGTATATATACTCTTCTTACTGGTTGTGGTTTATATGAAAATCTTTTCATCTTTCCCATTAACTTTTCAAGGTTATCTTCAATATTTTGGTCATATTCTATCTTTGTTATGCCATCTATTCCTGGTGCCTTTTTCCTTATTTGTGCTTTGTGTTTTAGGTATAAAGTTTCTTTGTTTACATGGTGCATTATATTTTGCACTGTTTTATACTTTCCCACTTGTTCAACTATCTTTAAATATTCATTTGTCATTATTTTCTCACCTCTCGTGTGATAATGTTGCCTATTTAAAGGCGATTTCTATGTTAGTCCCTTCCCTCCACGGTCATTACTCGCTTCATTGGTACTATGAACTAATCCGACTTCTTGCATATCTTGTGAATAATCTTGACCTCTTTCATTCTTGTATTATTCATTACCTTTTATGGAATATGCAAGACCTCTCCAGTCCACTAAATATATCAATGTCAAACTCGCCACGCTCTCCGACCCCGACAGAAATAGTATTTTCTTGCCATTAATGATAATACTATTGTTGCCTACTGTAGAAACAAGTACATCGGCTTCTGTATTTATGTTCGCTAACGGGGCTGTATCGCTTCACCCTTTCGGATTGCGGCTCGATTGCTCCTACTGCCTACGCTTAAACCTAGTGTCGCCACTTCGGCTCCAAGGCTGAGTACTGGCGGTTGGCTAGACCTTACCAGACAGGATTCCCACCTGCTATATATTTAGCGTTAGCTGGACGCACTATTCCTAGCGAATCTAGATACCGATTTAGTTATTATAAGGTCAATCTTCCCATCCATTGCATCCTCAATCATTTGATTAAAACCATCTCTATTCTTGGTGCTAGTAGCTGATATCCCTTCATCGGTATATACTCCCACAAACTGCCATTCTGGTTTTGATTTAATATGGTTTGTATAATAATCTCTTTGTGCTTCAAAGCTAGAAACCTGTTCATCAAAATTGGTTGAGACTCTTGCATAAGCAGCTACTTTTTTTCTTAATGGGCCTATTTTCCTTGAAACTTTCATAGCTATTATTCTTGGCAGGTATAACCGTTACCGTTCTTACTACCTCCATGATTTCTCTCCTCCCATTGTTTTAATGCCCTTTCTCTTGCCCCTTGACGAGCTTCTTCATCCCAGCTTTTACTTCGTGGTTTATGCTCCCATGTCCTCTGAATAATTTCCCCATCTCTAAATATAAATTTCAGTATGTTAGAATCACATATCTCTATATGTTCAATTTTTTCATTGAATAGGGTTTCATCAAAATTATCTACTTCTTATAAATGATACGATAAGAATGTAAGAAAGTGATCATTTAAGAATGTACAAATTGATTATATGTATAGTATAATTATCAATATTTAAATTGGAGGTAATTATGATTATACATATAGATGTTCATCCTGAAATAAAGATAAATAAGTTAGAAGATCTTCATAAATTAAAATTAATTATGGAGGAAAACAATTTGAAAGTAAACAAAAGTCAGATAGCTAGAGAACTTGGCGTTGATCCACGTACCGTAGGTAAATATTTAAATGGATATGTTAAACCCACCACTAGAAATCGCAAATCCAAAATAGATGCTTTTGAACCTATTATCAAAGAGCTTCTTGGTAAAGATTCAATTCAAGTATTTTATGGCAGTATCTTAAAGATAATCATGGATTAGACTGCGCACAATCTTCTTTTAGAAGATATATTTCTAATCACTCAGAATTTAATGAGTACTTTAATAATAGGAAAAAAGGACATATAGCCAAGGCTACGCCTATGCGGTATGAGACAGAAAAAGGTCAACAAGGACAATTAGACTGGAAAGAAAATATTGATTTTGTTTTAAATACAGATGAAGTTGTTATTATAAATATTTTTGTATTAATTCTTTCATACTCTAGATTTAGAGTATATAGGTTGTCTCTTGACAAAACACAGGATATATTATTTTCTTTTCTAGATGAGGCATTTGAAGTATTTGGAGGAGTTCCGAAGGAATTACTAACAGATAATATGAAAACTGTTATGGATAATCCTAGAACTAATTATTCTAAAGGAAAAATAAATAATAAGTTTCAACAGTTTGCAAATGATTATGGCTTTAGAGTACATCTCTGTGTAGCAGGAAGACCTAATACAAAAGCTAAAGTAGAGGCTCCTATGAAATTATTAGATGAAATAAGAGCATATAATGGAACCTTAAGTTATGAAGAGCTACATAAGCTTGTTGCTGATTTAAATAATAGAATTAACAGTACATGCCATACATCAACAGGCAAAATACCAATATTACATTTAGAAAAAGAAAAAGATTTCTTATTAGAACTACCTAAAGATCAAATAAGAAATCATTATAAAATAATCACCACATCTGTTAAAGTAAATAGCCAAAGTATGATTTCATATAAATCAAATTTATATTCTGTCCCACCAGAATATATAGGTAAAAGACTAAAACTTCAAGTATATGATGATCAACTACATGTGTATTATAACACAAATTTAGTTACTATTCATAGAATACAAAATCAAAAACTTAATTATCATGTTGAACATTATGCTGAAATTAGTGCTCTAACATTAAATCAAAATTCTTATGAGATGATAGAAATGGCTAAAAATAATTTAAAAATGATAGGAGAAGTATTTAAAAATGAAACAAATGATTAACCATTTAGACCAAGTTATTGATTTTACAACCAAAAACAATTTATCTTTTGTAGATGCTCTTATTAAACTTACAGATCATGAAATAGATTTTAAAGAAGCAAATATGATTAAATCTATGGTTAAGGTTGGAGCTTTTCCACATCAAAAGGAAATTAAAGATTTTGACTTTGATTTTCAGCCTAGTATAAATAAAGATCAAATACTAGATTTTTTAACCTTACGTTTCCTAGATTCACAATAAAATATTGTGTTTTTAGGATCTGGCGGAGTTGGGAAAACACATCTTGCAACATCCATTGGTATCGCGGCAGCCAAAAAGCGATATAGCACATATTTTATAAAATGTCATGATTTATTACAGCAACTAAAACATGCAAAATTAGAGAATCGATTAGATGCTAGACTTAAACATTTTAGCAAGTATAAGCTTCTAATAATAGATGAATTAGGTTATTTACCAATAGATAAGGAAGATTCTAAGTTGTTTTTTCAACTTATTGATATGAGATATGAAAAAAAGAGTACGATATTAACAACTAATATAAATTTTAATGCTTGGGATGATGTTTTCTATGATCCAGTTATTGCAAATGCTATCTTAGATAGGATTTTACACCATGCTCATGTTGTTTCTATTAATGGAAAATCATATCGATTAAAAGATCATTTTAAACAAGAGGATGAGTAAAAAAGATACATTCTTAAATGATCAAAAAGTTACATTTTAATCTTGACATTTATACTCCAGACACAATTCTTGCATTTATTCATTTGTTTCATCCTCCTAATTTTAGGCATAGAAAAAGCTCTAAAGCTAAATGCTCTAGAGCTTTTCATCCTAAAAAACAAAAATACGAGTAGGTGCAGGCACCTTCTCGCTAAAAACTCCTAAGAGTTTTTGTTCCTTGATAGTATTATATACACAAATCGTAAAAATAGTCAATGATTTTTTTGACAAAATCGTAATAAGATATAATGAGCTGATTCTTTTCAAAAAATTCTTTATTCGCAGTAAATCTGTTATCTATTAAATTCTTTAATTCTTCCATGGTATTTCTCTTAATTCCTTCACTAGTAGCTATGTTATTAAATATATATAAAGTGACAACGAAATCATGTATTATTGGATTTCTCATTTTATCCTGCCTAGTTTTTCTAGAAATACCATCAATCTTAGATATGAAATTTATAACTTCCATATTTGGATTGATTTTTTTGCTATAAGGTGTTCTTAAACTATTTAATAAACAGCTATTATGTGCTGCTGCATTTCTTAAAAAACGTACAGACCATACATGTTTTTCCATAGAACCTTTAGTTTTATACTTCTCATAATATATTCTATATAACTTCGTAAAATCACCAAACCCTATGGCCTCAACTATATTCCAAATTGCAAAGTTACCCTTATACTTTGTTACTAAATCAGAACATGTAGAATTTTTAGATTTTTTATCAATATTTTCTTCTATGTATGGAAACCTCTCAAATAGGTCATCTATTATATTATACCCATCTTCCTCATCATTACGTGAAAAATCCCTAAGTAGCTGTATTTTTAAAAAATGTTCTATATCTAAAGTCATCTTAATAATTATTCTTCTAAAATACATATCCAGTGTTGACATTTCTTTAAGATATGCAAACTCTAAATTAATATATTTACCAGCATTCTCACCTTCTATATATTTTTCATAGTTCTTTGCATAAGACTTTATTTTAAAGTAATAATTATTATTTGTTAAAAATTTCTTTGCTTCCTCTTCGTTGACTATATTAAACTGTATCCCACTTTTATCTTTCATATAATCAATTTGTTCATCTATCGATAATTTTTTCTTCCTCATATTCTGCCCCCTGATATAAACTTTTAATCTTAAAAATATTATATCAGATTATCTATAATTCTACATACTATTTTCCAGGCATAGAAAAAAGCCCTCTTTGGGGGTTGTATTCAAGAATGCTGCGTTTCCTTGGAATCGATTCGATATAACCTTGGCATATTCAGACAGCATATGGTTCTCTTGATTTTTCTATACCTTTACATCTTATATAATACTACATTTATTAAGTGGCTTTCAATGGCTTTTAGTGGCTTCTTTTAAAATTTCATCAATTTCTTTTAAAGCTCTACCATGAAGTCTCATTACCCATCTTTTATCATATCCCATGTCTCTTGCCACATCATCCCAACTCTTATTATTTATATATCTCATTTCTAATAGCAGTTGGTAACTAACATCTTCTAACTGGCCAATGGTTTTTAATATTTCCTTTTTCAAATCTACTAATCTATCAATGTCATCATTTATTTCATAGCTTAAATCTATAAGTTTAACAGTAGCATCTTCCATAGGACTTGTTGTTGCTTTTCCCCCAGATACTTTGTCCTGAGTAAAGTCTACAGTAACCTTCTCTGCTATAGCTTTCAGTCTTTCCATTTGCTCCAGCTTATTATTTATACTTTTATCAAGCCATATAGCTTGGGATAGATATTCCTTAGCGTTCATTCGGCTTACCTCCCATCTTTCCATTATTGTAAGTTTCATTTATATGGACTTGTAATTCTTTATCTAAAGTTAGAATTCTCTTCATAGCTTTCTTTTGATCTAGTTTATATTGCCCCTTGGTTTTATAAAATGTGATATGCTCCCCTTAAGGTAGACAGATTAAAAAATAAAAATCTGATACCTTAGGGGGAGTATTATTATGTCTAAAGGAAACAAGCATACAGCAGAAGAAA
Organism: Anaerosalibacter sp. Marseille-P3206; assembly: GCF_900155565.1. NCBI lineage: Bacteria > Bacillati > Bacillota > Tissierellia > Tissierellales > Sporanaerobacteraceae > Anaerosalibacter > Anaerosalibacter sp. Marseille-P3206. The sequence continues at coordinate 2,222,303 of NZ_FUHM01000002.1, read as the reverse complement.
AACTAAAAATTTTAATGGACTAAAATCTGTAATTCGTAAGAAGAAAAAAAGATATGTAAAATCAACACCACAATTTGTTTCAGAAAACATCTTAAATAGAGATTTTACAGCATCAAAGCCAAATGAAAAATGGGTTACAGATGTTACAGAATTTAAATATGGACCTGGCAAGAAAGCATATTTAAGTGCAATATTAGATTTATATGACAATAGCATAGTGGCTTATGTAATTGGACACAGAAACGATAATCCACTAGTGTTTAAGACTTTGGATTTAGCTTTAAATTTGAACCCTGGGGCTAGTCCAATGATTCACAGTGATAGGGGATTTCAATATACATCTTATGGGTTCAAAAGGAGATTAGATAAAGCAGGAATGACACAAAGTATGTCTAGAGTAAGTAGATGCATTGATAATGGCCCAATAGAAGGATATTGGGGAATATTAAAGTGTGAAAAATATTATCTAAACAAATATAGCGCATTTGAAGAACTTAAAAATGATATTGATAAATATATTTATTTTTATAATTATGAGAGATTACAAAAAAGACTAAACAGCCTCAGTCCGATGGAATATCGAGCCTTAGCTGTTTAAGATTGTTTTTATTATTTCCACTGTCTACTTGACAGGGGGCTGTTCAATTTCCGCCAAACCCATTTTGAGCTCCAAAATACATTACACAAATCGGATTCTCCTCTGAACCTTCTTTCATTTCTTCTAAAGAATCAGAAGTCGTTTCTTGCCCTTCCTCTGGATTTCCCTGATAGAATACAATTTCATACACCTGTAATGAGTCTGGATTTTTCAAATACTGTTTCAATGAAGTAATACATTCATATACTCTAGATTCATATTTCAATTGTTCTTGTAAAGTAGAAACATCTTCATATGATGAGATTGTATCAAAGATCTTATTAGCCTCTTCATATTTTCCTTCTTCCAGCAATGTGATTGCTTCTACATAAGCTTTTTTTGGTTCCACTACTTTAACATTATATATAACCCCAAAAATAATAACTGCTGCAATAGCTATTGTTAGCATTCCAATAAATACTTTCCTATCTAACTTCTTCTTAGATTGTTCTTCATGCATCTCTTCTTGTTTAGGTTTAGGTTCTGTATCCTCTATTAAGGGATAGCCACAATGCGGGCAAGCCTTGACCCTATCACTTATCGCTAAAAAGTGCACCCACCCAACCAAAACTGCACACCCGTGTGCATAATTTAGCGTTACTGTGTGCAAATATAGAAAATCCATCTTAAATTTATCCACAAAAATTAAAAAACCCCTTGAAATCAAGGAGTTTCTATTGTATCAATATTTAAGTTCTTTTATGGTGGAGGCGGTGGGCGTCGAACCCACGTCCGAAAACACTTCATAAAGAGTTTCTCCGAGTGCAGTCAGTATTTTTCCATTCCCTCTGCTCGACCCCTACTGACAGGGTTCAAGCTTCAGTAGCTTCATGATTTCCGTTCCTTACTCAAAGCTTTGTAAGGCTCGGTTCCCCACTAAGTTGGCGCCCTATCTCAAGTCGTGGGATTCTTGGGAAGGACGAGCTACCATATTAGGCAGCTAATGCGTAATTATCGTTTGCGTTTAATTTAATTTGCCACTTTTAACGTTGCTTGGCGACAACGACTCGCTACTCCTTACTCCATATCCCCGTCGAAACCAAATTCGCCCCCATTAATTAATATCTTTCTTTTACTTGTCTTTGAATCTTTCTTTCTGCATCTTTCTTTGCAATATCTTCTCTTTTGTCATAGAGTTTTTTACCACGGGCTATTCCAAGTTCAACTTTCACTCGCCCATCTTTTATATAAACGGTTAAAGGTACTAAGGTGTAGCCTTTTTGAGCTACATATCCAGTGAGTTTGTTTATTTCTCTTCTGTGGAGAAGAAGTTTTCTAGTCCTAATAGGATCTTGATTATATATATTGCCTTGTTCATAAGGACTAATATGCACATTAAATAGATAGACTTCCCCGTCTATTATTTGGGCATAACCTTCTTTGATATTACATCTGCCCTGTCTAATTGATTTTACTTCAGTTCCAGCTAGCACAATCCCTGCTTCTATACTATCTTCAATAAAGAATTCATGTCTAGCTTTTTTATTACTTGATACTATTTTTACACTATCTTTTACCATTTTAATCACCATATGATTTTTTTGAGTCTATTTAATAGTATAACATCTTTTCAACATTATGTCAAAATTTTAATTTATACTAATACAAAATCAATAGTGCCTTTAAGCATATCTACACCAAGTACTTTTATCTTTACAGTATCACCAATTCTATATGTTTTTTTAGTTAGCTCACCTATTATATAATATTTTTCCTCATCATAATAGTAGTAATCATCTACCATATTACTAAAATGTACTAATCCTTCGATAGTGTTTTCAAGCTGTACAAACATTCCAAAATGAGTTAATGAAGAAACCAATCCCTCGTATTCTTCTCCTATCTTCTCTTTCATGTATTCAGCTTTCTTTATATCTTCTACTGCTCTTTCAGCTTCTTCAGCTCTTCTCTCCATTATAGATGCTTGATCAGCTATTTTAGGAAGTACTTCTTCAAGCTTTTCTATTTTACCTGGAGAAAGTTTTCCATTTATATAGTCCTTTATTATTCTGTGTATTTCCAAATCAGCATATCTCCTTATAGGAGCTGTAAAATGACAATAGTAATTAGCAGCTAAACCAAAGTGTCCATCAACTTCACTACTATATATAGCCTTTTTTAGTGATCTAAGTAATAATGTATTTATAAGGTTTTCTTCTTTTTTACCTTTAACTTTGTTCATAAGATTTTGCAATTCCTTTGGATGTATATCTTGAGAACCTTTCAAAGCATACCCAAAATTGTGTATGAATTTATTGAATCCAGAAATTTTCTCTAAGTCAGGGTCTTCGTGAATTCTATATATAAAAGGTGCTTGTGCCCAATACATATATTCTGCAACAGTTTCATTAGAAACTAGCATAAATTCTTCTATCATTCTGTTAGCTATTCTCCTATCTTCTTTTCTAATATCTATAGGAACTCCATTATCATCTAATATAAGTATTGCTTCTGGAAAATCAAAATCCAAACTACCTCTTTGCTCTCTTTTTTCAGTTAGTATATGACATAGCTCTTCCATAAGTTTTATATCTTCATATATATGAGCATATCTTTCTTTCAAATTTTCATCATCTTTTTCTAACAAATCCGAAATATCATCATATACAAGCCTTTCTTTACTTTCAATAACACTTTCAAATATCTGATGATCTATTACTTTACCATCTTTATTTATTTCCATAAATATAGACAATGTAAGTCTTGGCTCATTAGGTTTCAAACTGCAAATACCATTTGACAACTTTTCAGGCAACATTGGTATTACCCTATCTACCAAGTACACACTGTTGCCACGTTTAAACGCTTCTTTATCCATTGCTGAGTTTTCATTAACATAATAAGATACATCTGCAATGTGAACACCTAGTTTAAAATTCCCATTGTCCATTTTTTCTATTGACACAGCATCGTCAAAGTCTTTGGCATCAGGTCCATCTATTGTAAATGTATTCATGCCCCTTAGATCAACTCTTCTAGATATTTCTTCCTGTGAAACACTTTCTTCTATTCTATCTGCTTGGTCTAGTACCTTCTCTGGGAATTCTAATGGCAATTGATATTGTTTGATTACTGATAGTACATCAGTACCTTTTTCATTTATATATCCTAATACTTCAACTATTTTTCCCTCTGGATTTCTTCTCTTTTCTGGCCATTGGGTTATTTCAACTACTACTTTTTGATTTGTTTTAGCTCCATTGAAATCAGACTTAGATATAAATATGTCCATACTTATTTTGGAATCATCAGGAAGTACAAATCCAAAATTTTTGCTACTTTCAAATGTTCCTACAATGTATTTGTTTGCTCTGTCTAATATTCTTAATATTTCTCCTTCATCTCTTCTGCCATCATTACTTTTCTTTGTAATTCTTACTATTACCTTATCACCATGAAGTGCCCCATTCATATCCTCAGCTGGAATAAAAATATCATCCTTCTCTTTGTCCTCAGGGATTAAAAATCCATATCCTCTTTCATTTCCCTCAAGTATACCTATGATTAAGTTCATCTTTTCAGGAAGGCCATATCTATCATTTCTAGTTCTAACTATAGTTCCTTCCTTCTCCATGGTTTCAATGACATCATAAAAATACTTAGCTTCATTTTTATCAATTTCAAATGCATTTGCTAGTTCTTCTCTTGTCATAGGTTTATACAATTTTTCTTCCATAAAATCTAAAATATTATCTTTTATTTTCATCTCTATCCTCCAAATATCACTACAAAATATCTTTGTTAGTTTTTATTTTACCCTATTATCTATAGTTTTAACTTATTTATAAATAAAATGTAAGATATATAAAATATCTTACATTTTTTGAGGTTTACCACTTAAATTAATTTTATTAAAAAGATCTACATCATAGGAATACATATTTTTATTCTTTTCCTTATGAATTTCAATTGCAATTTCAATCATTTCACTTAATAATTCTTTAAAATTAATTCCCTTTCCTTCCCATAGATAATACGCTATGGATCCAGGTAATGTATTTATTTCATTTATATATATGTTATTATCAGCATCTAGTAAAAAGTCTATTCTAGCATTTCCACTACAATCTATAGAAGTAAACGCCTCTTTAGCAATTCTTTCGATTTCTTCTCTTGTATTATCTTCAAGGTCTGCAGGAATTCTTCTTGTTCCTCCTTTAGCACCTTTCGTATTACTTTTAACATATTTATCTTCATATGAAAGTAAGTCTTTCCATCCTAAAGGTTCTTCACATAGAGAGGCTTTAACATTGTTGTTGTAACCCATTACAGCACAGTTTATTTCTCTTGGATTTTCTACAGCACTTTCTATAATTATTTTTCTATCGTATCTAATAGCTACTTCAATTGCATCTACTAATGTCTTATTATCAACAGCTTTAGAAATACCTACGCTAGAACCTAAATTAGCTGGTTTAACAAATAGTGGATACTTTAGTTTTCCTTCTATATTTTTCACTACTTCTCCACTGTCTTTTTCCCATTGTGATCTATAAAACCACATAAAATCAACAATTGGTAAGTTATTTGCCTTAAATACATCTTTCATAAGTATTTTATCCATTCCTACACTTGAAGCTAATACACTTCCACCAACATATGGAATATTCATTAACTCAAATATTCCTTGTATTGTTCCATCTTCACCGTTTGTACCATGTACTGCTGGGAAAATTATATCAACACTGTCAACAATCTTCTTTCCAAATAATCCAACATTCTCAGGATGAGAATATAAATTGTGATCATTGTATGTTGGAGTTATCATTATTTCTTTTAAATCATTTAAATTGTTGTCTTTAAAGTTTTTAAATTTAAATAAGCTATCACCTGTTAACCATTTTCCTTCTTTATTAATATAAATAGGTACTATTTCATACTTTTCCCTATCAATGTTTTCCATGATTTGAATTCCAGTGATTACAGATACTTCATGCTCTACACTTCTTCCTCCAAATATTACGCCAACCCTTTTTTTCATCATTTTAACCTCCTCAAGTGGAAATTATTCCTCATAATTGTCAGGTAAATCATTTTCAAACAATACAACATCATTAGGTTTAACAACCTTTTGCAACTCCATAGTAGCTTCGTCAAGATTTTTTACGACAAATATGCAATCTTTACTATATCCAACATCCATAAGTCCTTCATAAATAGGTTTGGTTCTATTACCCCCTACTAAAATAGCAAAATCGCATACTTTCCCTATATTAGCACCTAATTCTCTGTTTGCTTCTTCTTCCCTTTCTCCCAATTCTACCATACCAGGAGTGATTATTATCTTTTTACCTTCTTTAAATTGACTCAATACATCTAATGCTGCTCTTGCACCTATAGGATTTGAATTAAATGCATCATCAATTATTATAACTCCCGTACCTGGATTAATAATATTAAGTCTGTGTGGTATAGGTTCAACTTTTTCTATTCCTCTTTTTATTTCATCCATTGTCAAACCCAATGCCTTTCCAACACAAGCTCCAGCTAATAAATTGTATATATTATGTTTACCTAATAACTTCGTTGTACATCTTATTTCTTCACCATCTTTACTAGCCAAAGTAAATGTTGAACCAAGTTTTGAAACTTCTATATCCTTGGCATAAATATCTAATTCTTCTGATTCTCCTATTCCATATAATATTTTTTCCTTAAATGTTTTATCTGCCAACTTCTTTATATATTCATTGTCATAATTAAATATTGCAACACCATCAGCTGGTAGTTCTTCTATTAGTTCATATTTGGTTTTCATGATATTATCAATATTTTTAAATGTCTCCAAGTGAGCTGGACCAATAGAAGTAATAACTCCTATTTGTGGACTAGTTAATTTCCCTAATTCTTTTATATCTCCAATATTTCTTGCACCCATTTCTGCTACAAATACTTCCACATCTTCAGTCAAATCATTGTTTATTACCTTACTAATTCCCATAGGAGTATTATAGCTTTCAGGTGTTTTTAAAACATTAAACTTCTCACTTAATACATTCGCTGTAATAAATTTTGTACTAGTCTTTCCAAAGCTACCTGTAATTCCTATTACTTTTAATTTGTCCATAGATTTTACTTTGTCACGAGCTTTTTCAAAATAATACATATTTACTCTTTTTTCAACTGGCTTAACTAATACATTTGCAAGTATCATGTTTTTTCCTTGGAAATAGTTGATAGCTGCTAGTGTAAATAATATTATTGGCAAATAGTATTCCTTATCTTTTACTATACCATTATATATTAGTAAAACTATAACTAATTGAATAATAACTACTACAAAATTAGATGTAAAAAGTCTTTTTGCTCTAGGAGTAAATACAAGCTCTTTTTTTGCTTCTTCTTTCTTCAAATCTAATGTAGTCAACATACAAATAATCCAAACTAAACCATATGAGTATAATATATAATCATTTTTTGTAAACTGAGATAGTATTATATATACTATTGAAATAATAATAATAGCTATAAAAGATTTTTTGTGCTTTTCTGGATAAACTTTTGAAGAGCCACTCATCCATTTACTATATTGATTATTTCTATATCCTTCTAATTGCATCATATGTAAAAAGAACTTTGACCTATAGACCAACAATATTGCCCATAAAACAATTGAAACTAAAAATAAAATCTTAGTTAACAATTTATTCACCTCCTAATAAAAAGGTTCTAAGTATTATAGAAAATCTTCCAAAGTCATCTAGATATGAATAGTGACCTGCCCCTTCTAACACTACTAGCCCACTATCTTTAATTTCACTTTCCATTATCTTAGCCATATATAATGGCGTAGCAGTGTCCTGATCTCCCCATATTAAAAGAGTTGATGATTCTATTTCTTTTAAAAGTGGCCTTAAATCCTCATTAACCACCTTTACTAGTATTTTTCTCATTATTCCTGAGGAATCTTGATAATCTTGGGAACCAAATTTTTTATAAAAGCTTTCTAATCTTTCATTTTTATCTTTCCAGAAAAACAATGTATTATATAAAAACCTTAATGTTTTAAAACTATAAACTTTAATATAGTATTTCAATCCTCTTTTAGGGATAAGGCCTGCACTGTCTACCAAAACCATCTGCTTTATCATTTCTTTGTATTGACTACTAAGTACAATAGAAACCCTTCCACCAAAAGAATGACCTAATAGTATAACTTCTTTCATTCCCATTTTGTCTATAAAAGATTTAGTCACTCTAGCATAATCATATACTCCAAAGACTTCTTTTGGTTCATCACTTTCACCGAATCCTGGAAAGTCTATGGCATATACTTTAAAATTATCTTTCAATATGTTAAATATGGGCATCATGGTGTTAATATTTGCTCCCCATCCATGAAGTAGAAGTACACAGGGCCCACTTCCCTCTGTTATATAATTTATGTTGATTCCTTCTATTTTAATCTTCATAAATACCTTCCTCTTGCATTTCTATAATAAATATTATTCACCTATACACTATGATTATAACAAAGACATCAATTAAAATACACTAAATTAATGTTGCCTTTGTTGAAACCCATTTCGGAAAGCTATTTTAAGGTAATCTTATCTTTCCTATGGGTTATAACAAAGACATCAATTAAAATACATTAAATTATTGTTGCCTTTGTTGAAACTAGTATTAACTATACGATTATACCATATATTCGCTTTTTTTTATACATAGAAATTAAAATCCCTCTCCAACGAGAGGGATTTTAATTTATTTAGTAAATAATTTTTCTATCACGCCACCATAGTTAACAAACAAGTTGGCAAATACTAATGATACAATTGTCATAAGTTTTATTAATATGTTAATTGATGGACCAGAAGTATCTTTGAATGGGTCACCTACTGTATCTCCAACAACAGCAGCTTTGTGAGCCTCACTTCCCTTTCCACCGTGATTTCCTTCTTCAATATATTTCTTAGCATTGTCCCAAGCGCCACCAGCGTTTGCCATGAATATAGCCATCATAACACCTGTTACAAGAGCTCCTGCAATTAGACCCCCAAGAGCTTCTGCTCCTAGTAAAAGACCTATTAATACAGGAACAACAACTGCTAATAATCCTGGTATAATCATTTCTCTTAAAGCAGCTTGAGTACTGATATCTACACATGTGCCATAATCAGGTTTTGTAGTTCCTTCCATGATTCCTGGCATAGTCTTAAATTGTCTTCTTACTTCTTCAATCATACTGAAAGCTGCTTTACCAACAGCATTCATAGTTATAGCTGAGAACAAGAATGGAAGCATTCCACCTATAAATAATCCAGCTATTACTGTTGGACTAGTTAAATCTATAGAAGACAATCCAACAGCTTGTGTATATGAAGCAAATAATGCTAATGCAGTTAATGCAGCTGAACCAATTGCAAAACCTTTACCAACTGCTGCAGTAGTGTTTCCTACTGAGTCAAGTTTATCAGTAATATCTCTTACATTTTCAGGTAATTCGCACATTTCAGCAATACCACCAGCATTGTCTGCAATAGGACCATAAGCGTCTACTGCAATAGTCATACCTGCTGTTGAAAGCATTCCAACAGCTGCTAATGCAATTCCGTATAATCCTTCTGCAGCATTTGTAGCTCCATTTGAAGCAAAGAAAGCTATTAATATTCCTACAGCAATAACTACAATTGGACCAGCTGTGGACATCATTCCTGTAGCAAGTCCTCCTATAATATTAGTTGATGCACCTGTTTCTGATTCATCTGCTATTTTTTTAACAGGATTGTGGTCAGCAGATGTATAGTATTCAGTTATCTTTGCAATTATAATTCCTACAGCAAGACCAGATACTATTGAAACAAATGGTCTAATAGTTCCTAACATACGTTTACTTAATATAAAAGCGATAATTATAGTAATAATTGAACTAACAACTGTACCTGAATTTAATGCTTTTTGAGGATCTTTATCTCCTCTTACGAAAAATACACCAATTATTGAAGCAATAACTCCAGCACCTGCTAAAGCAAGAGCATAGTTAACACCATCATTACCATAAGCAACTAATCCTAATGTAATAGCTGAAATAATAGCTCCTACATATGATTCAAATAAGTCTGCACCCATACCTGCAACGTCACCAACATTGTCTCCTACGTTGTCAGCAATAACAGCAGGGTTTCTTGGGTCATCTTCAGGAATTCCTGCTTCTACTTTTCCTACTAAGTCTGCTCCAACGTCAGCAGCTTTTGTATAAATTCCTCCACCAACACGAGCAAATAGTGCAATAGATGATGCACCTAGACCAAAACCAGTAATAATTTCAGGATCACCAAATAATATGTATAGCAATCCTACACCTAAAATTCCTAAACCTACTACACACATTCCCATAACTGCTCCACCAGAAAAAGCTACATTTAAAGCCTTGTTCATACCTTCTTCTTTAGCTGCATTTGCAGTTCTTACATTTGCTTTTGTAGCTACTTTCATTCCAAAATAACCAGCAAGTATAGAGAAAAGTGCACCTAATAAGAAACTAACGGCAGTTTTCCATCCGATAGTTACAGTTAAAATAATAAATAATGCTACGACAAAAATTGTTAATGACTTATATTCTCTTCTGAGAAAAGCCATTGCACCTTCATTAATATAGGAAGCGATCTCTTTCATTCTTTCGTTTCCTGGGTTTACTTTGTCAATAGATTTTGCTTTTGTTAATGCAAATAATAGTGCAAGTAAACCAATAACAGGTGCAATAATAACAGCAGTATCCATTTAATTATACCTCCTTTATTTTATTGTAATGCTGCTAAAACTAATGCAGAAATAATAAATATAATAGCTGATATAACAGTCAGCTTACTAAGCGTATCTTCATAACTTCTTGCCTTGTTTTTACCCCAAATCTTTTCAGCACCACCGCCAATAGTACCAAGACCTTCTGATTTACCTGGTTGTAACATTATTGTACCAATTAAAAATAAACTAGAAGCTAATATTAAAATAGAAAAAAAAGTTTGCACTTTTACACCTCCTGTTCTGTATCTGAAAAATATTGTTTCCTCTCTATAAACAATATTATTCTAACATACAGGTTATATAAAATCAACAAATAAATAGCAAGGGAGGGCCCCTTACTATTTATTATTTCTTAATATTATAAAAAGCATTCAAACCTCTATACTCACTATTTTCACCTAGCATATCTTCAAGTCTTAATAATTGATTGTATTTTGCTACTCTATCTGTTCTTGAAGGAGCACCTGTTTTTATTTGGCCTGCATTTAAACCAACTACTAAATCTGCAATAGTTGTATCTTCTGTTTCACCAGATCTATGAGATACAACTGCTGTATAACCATGAACTTTTGCCATTTCAATAGTATTTAATGTTTCTGTTAATGTACCAATTTGGTTTAATTTAATAAGAACTGAATTAGCAACTCCTAATTCTATACCTTTTTTAACTCTTTCAGTATTGGTAACAAATAAATCGTCCCCAACTATTTGTATCTTACTACCTAATCTATCTGTCATAAGCTTCCATCCATCCCAATCTTCTTCTGAAAGCCCATCTTCAATAGATATTACTGGATATTTTTCTATTAGTTTTTCATAGTAATTAACCATTTCTTCTGCTGTATATTCTTTACCTTCTCCAGCTAATTTATATATTTTAGAATCTTCATCATACAATTCAGTAGCAGCCACATCTAACGCAAGACATACATCTTTACCTGGTTCATAACCAGCTTTTTTAATAGCTTCTACTATTGTTGCCAATGCTTCTTCGTTACTTGTTAAATTTGGAGCAAATCCACCTTCATCTCCAACTGCTGTATTTAGTCCCTTACCCTTTAACACAGCTTTTAAGTTGTGGAATACTTCTGCTCCCATTCTTAGTGCTTCTCTAAAGTTTACTGCACCTACTGGCATTACCATGAATTCTTGAATATCTACATTATTATCAGCATGTTCCCCACCATTTAATATGTTCATCATAGGAACTGGTAGTACCCTGCCATTTACTCCTCCTAGATATTGATAAAGAGGTAAACCTAATTCATTTGCTGCTGCTTTAGCAACCGCTAATGAAACACCAAGTATTGCATTAGCACCAAGCTTTCCTTTATTGTCTGTACCATCAAGTTCTATCATTCTCCTATCGATTCCAGCTTGATTAAATACATCCATTCCAATAATCTCTGGTGCAATAATATTGTTAACATTATCTACTGCATTCATTACACCTTTTCCCAAATATCTTGATTTGTCACCATCTCTTAATTCAACAGCTTCAAAAGCTCCTGTAGAAGCTCCTGATGGCACTTCGGCCCTACCAAAAGCATCAAACTCAGTCCATACTTCTACTTCCACAGTAGGATTTCCTCTTGAATCTAGTATTTCTCTAGCATATATATCAGTTATCATTGTCATTTTTAGTCCTCCTCTACAATTAGTGATTTTCCTGTCATTTCTTTAGGAACTTGAACATTTAACATATGAAGTAATGTTGGAGATATGTCAGCTAGTATTCCCTCTCTCAACTTCACATTCTCTTCTCCAATTACTATACAAGGTACTTCATTTGTTGTATGACTTGTTACTGGATTTCCATCTTCGTCAATCATCTTTTCAGCATTTCCATGATCAGCTGTAATGATTAATTTTCCATTTCTCTTTAGTACTTCTTCTACTATCTCACCAACACAAATATCAACAGTTTCCACAGCCTTGATAGCTGCTTTTAAGTCTCCAGTATGACCTACCATATCTGAGTTGGCAAAATTCAATATGATTAAATCATATATGTCCATTTCTAATCTTTTTATAACTTCATCTTTTACTTCTATAGCACTCATTTCTGGCTTCATATCATAAGTAGGAACTTTTGGTGAAGGAATCAAAACCCTATCCTCATTTTCATTAGGTTCTTCTACTCCTCCATTAAAGAAAAAAGTAACATGAGCATATTTTTCTGTTTCTGCAATTCTAAGTTGCTTCATTCCAATACTACTTACATATTCACCTAATGTATTTTTATATTTTTCAGGTTTGTAAGCCACATGTACATTTTCAATAGTCTTATCATATTGAGTCATAGTCACATAATAAGTTTTTACCTTTTTTTCTCTTTTAAACCCTTCAAACTCATCATCCACTATAGCTCTAGTAAGTTCTCTTGCTCTATCTGGTCTAAAGTTGAAAAATATTATGGAATCGCCATCTTCAACAGTAGATATAGCTTTGCCATCTTCAGTTATTACTGTAGGCACTACAAATTCATCAGTTACATCTTCACTGTAAGATTTTTTTACTGCCTCTACTGGATTATCATCATATTTTCCTCTACCTAATACTATTGATTCATAAGCTAGTTTTACTCTTTCCCATCTCTTATCCCTATCCATAGCATAGTATCTGCCAGATACTGTTGCAATTTTACCAACACCAATTTTTCTTATTTCTTCTTCTAATTCAGATAAGAACCTACTACCACTAACTGGAGAAACATCTCTTCCATCTAAAAATGCATGAATATATACATTTTCTAATCCTTGTCTTTTAAACAATTCTAAAAGTCCATAGAGATGAGTATTGTGACTGTGAACTCCACCATCAGAAACTAATCCCATTACATGAATTTTGCTATTATTTTTCTTTACATTATCAATTGCTTTAAGAAACTCTTCGTTTTGAAAAAAATCTCCATCACTTATAGATTTAGAAATCCTAGTCAACTCTTGATAGACTATTCTCCCACCACCAATATTCAAATGACCTACTTCCGAGTTTCCCATTTGACCTTCAGGAAGGCCTACAGCCATGCCACTAGCCTTCAATTTAGTAGTAGGGTACATCTTACTATACTTATCAAAATTTGGCTTATTAGCTAGATTAATCGCATTTCCTTCATATTCATTTCCTAATCCCCATCCATCTAATACCATGAGCATCACTGGATTTTTCTTATACATATTTTTGCCTCCAAACTCAATTAATAATTTATAAGTTTTGCAAAATCTTCTGCCTTTAAACTAGCGCCACCAACTAATGCTCCATCAATATCACTTTCAGCCATTATTTCTTTTACATTGTTAGGTTTGACACTTCCACCATATTGTATCCTCATATCTTCACTAACTTTTCCAAACACTTCTTCTACAGTTTCTCTTATAAACTTTATCATATCATTTGCATCGCTACTTGAAGCTGTTTTACCTGTCCCTATAGCCCAAATTGGCTCATAAGCTATTACTATTTTTTCAATATCTTTTGCCTCAATACCTTCTAATGCTTTGATAACTTGCCTTTTTACTACTTCTTTTTCTTTGTTAGCTTCTCTTTCTTCTAGAGTTTCTCCAACACATATTATAGGATAGATATCTTTTTCAAGAGCAGTTTTCACTTTTTTATTTACTGTTTCATCAGTCTCATTGAAGTATTGTCTTCTTTCAGAATGTCCTAAAATCACATAGTCTATTCCTATTTCTTTAAGCATAAGTGGTGATATCTCACCTGTATATGCTCCACTTTCTTCCCAATGCATATTTTGTGCTCCTAGTTTAATATCTGTTCCTTCTATTTCATTTTTTACTTGCCATAGATTAGTAAAAGGAACACAAAGAACTGTTTCCACATTTTTATTTCTTTCTATTTTCTTCAATTCCTTTACAAGTTCTAAGGCTTCACTTACATTTTTATTCATTTTCCAATTTCCAGCAATTATTGGAGTACGCATAACTTTTCCCCCTTATTTATTACTTATAGCATCAATGCCAGGCAATACCTTGCCTTCAAGGAACTCCAATGAAGCTCCTCCTCCTGTAGAAATATGAGTTATTACATCTCCATAACCTGCCTTTTCTACAGCTGACGCACTATCTCCTCCACCTACTATAGTTATAGCTTCTGTCTCAGCTAAAGCCTTTGCAATTGAATTGGTACCTTTTTTGAAGTTTTCCATTTCAAATACTCCCATTGGTCCATTCCAAACTACAGTCTTAGCATTTTTAATTTCATCACTAAACACTTTTACAGTTTCTTCACCTATATCTAATCCCATCATATCGTTAGGGATATTTTCAGCTTCTACAGTTTTAAACTCTGTATCATTTTTAAATTCCTTTGCTACTATAGTATCAACTGGTAGCAACAATTTTACATTCTTAGCTTTAGCTTTTTCCATCAATTCCTTGGCTAATTCTACCTTGTCTTCTTCTAACAGTGAAGTACCTATATTATATCCTTTAGCCTTTAAGAAAGTATAAGCCATTCCACCACCTATAAGTATGGAATCAACTTTTTCTATTAGGTTTTCTATAACACCTATCTTATCAGATACTTTTGCTCCTCCTAAAATAGCAACAAAAGGTCTTTCTGGATTTTCTAGTGCCTTTCCCATTACATCAATTTCTTTTTTCACTAAAAACCCAACGCTTGAAGGTAAGAATTTTGAAACTCCTACATTTGAAGCATGCGCCCTATGAGATGTACCAAAAGCATCATTTACATACAATTCTCCTAGAGAAGCCAATTCCTTAGAAAATTCTTCTCCATTCTTTTCTTCTTCTTTCCTATATCTAGTATTCTCAAGTAATACTACATCTCTTTCTTTCATATTTTCAACAATATTTTTCACATTTTCACTAACTACTTTGTCATCCTTAGCAAATATAACTTCACTATTCAATAAC
This sequence comes from Anaerosalibacter sp. Marseille-P3206, assembly GCF_900155565.1. Classification (NCBI taxonomy): domain Bacteria; kingdom Bacillati; phylum Bacillota; class Tissierellia; order Tissierellales; family Sporanaerobacteraceae; genus Anaerosalibacter; species Anaerosalibacter sp. Marseille-P3206. The sequence goes on along the minus strand of NZ_FUHM01000002.1, from coordinate 2,207,021 downwards.
TCAGATAATCTCTTTGCTACTGGTTCTAAGCTATACTTAGGATTTGGTTCTCCCTTTGGTCTTCCTAAATGAGACATAAGAATTACTTTAGCATCATGTTCTAACAAGTAGTTAATTGTAGGAAGAGCACTGGTTATTCTTCTATCATCAGTAATATTGTTGTTTTCATCCATCGGAACATTGAAATCACATCTAACTAATACCCTCTTGCCTGAAACTTGTAAGTCTTCTATTGACTTTTTATTTAGCATATTATCACCTCTATTATTATTAAAATGGTAAAAGCCGGTCTTGAAAGTCAAGACCGGTCTAATATGTCTATTTGTTTACAATATAACTTGCTAGGTCTACAACTCTACGTGAGTATCCCCATTCATTATCATACCAAGATACAACTTTCACCATATTATCTATAACCATTGTTGATAATCCATCTACTATTGAAGAACGTGGATCACCTTTGTAATCTACAGATACCAATGGTTCATCTGAAAAACCTAATACGCCTTTCATTTTTCCTTCACTAGCTTCTTTTAATGCTTTGTTCACTTCTTCAGCAGTTGTTGGTTTTTCTACTTCAAACACTACATCTACTACTGAAACTGTTGGAGTAGGTACTCTCATAGCAAACCCATTTAACTTACCCTTAAGTTCTGGAATTACTAATGCAACAGCTTTAGCTGCTCCTGTAGTTGTTGGAATAATAGATTCTGCAGCTGCTCTTGCTCTTCTTAAATCTTTATGTCTCTTATCTAGAATTTGTTGATCATTTGTGTAGGAGTGAACAGTAGTCATAAGACCTTTTTTTACTCCAAATTCATCTACAATAACTTTAGCAACTGGTGCTAAACAGTTAGTTGTACATGAAGCATTGGAAATAATGTGATGCTTTTCTGGATCATATTGCTCTTCATTTACTCCCATTACTATAGTAATATCTTCATTTTTAGCTGGTGCTGTAATAAGAACTTTCTTAGCTCCTGCATTTATGTGTTTCATTGCCCCTTCTCTATCTCTAAATGCACCTGTTGAGTCAATAACCAACTCTACTCCAAGTTCTTTCCAAGGAATTTCCTCTGGATTTCTGTGAGCTATTACTTTTATTTTCTTTCCATTAATAACAAATCCATCTTCTACTACTTCCACTGTTCCGTTGAACTTTCCATAAAGGGAATCATATTTAAATAGATGAGCTAATGTATTTAAGTCCCCTGAAGCATTAAGTGCTACTATTTCAAAGTCCTCTATTCCTTCTTCCATATAGATTCGTAGTACGTCTCTACCTATTCTTCCAAAACCACTAATACCAACTTTCATAGTCATATAAATCTTCCTCCTTATATTTATTTTAGCTAACTATGTAGCTTATTTTTTTCAATACTTAGTATTTTTCTAGCTGCTCCTTCATCTGTAACTAAGGTCATATCTCCTCTTATAGTACAGATAGAAATAATAGCTTCTGCTTTTTCTTCACCACCAGCAACACCTATTACATTTTTTACTCTTTCATAATCTGACAGTGATAGTCCTATAGTCATTGACTCATATACAGTATTCCCACTTCTATCAAAATAATGGCCAAAAGCTTCAGCAACAGCGCCATTTTCAATAAGTTTATGTATCTTTTCTTCTGGAAGTTCTCTTCTTTCTGCCATTGTATCTGCTCTTCCAAGTCCAAATACCAAAATATCTAAATTGCGAATTATACTAACTATTTCTCTAACATCAGGGATTTTCAATAAAGCATCTTGAGCTTCTTTTCCAACAATATCTGGAACATGTAAAAGTCTATAACTTCCACCAATTTTATTAGCCAACTTAGCTGCAATACTATTTGCTTGAGTTTCTACACTTTTGCCAAGCCCACCTCTAGCAGGAAGAACAAGAACATTATTTGCTACTTTTTCACTATTTACCTCTTCAGCAAACTGTTCCATAGTTGTTCCACCAGTAATCCCTATAATATTATCATCTCTAATTAGCTTTTTTAGATGCTTAGCAGCTTCTTTTCCTATATCCTTCAATACCAACTCATCTTCATCAGAATTGCCTGGCACAATAAATGCTTTTTTAATATTTAAAGCATCCTCAAGCACTCTTTCTAAATCTTTTAAACCTTTTATATTATAAATTACATCCTTTAAATCCATGAGAATACTCTTTCCTTCTTCAGTTACATACATACCCACAGATTCTATATTTAATAACCCTTGCTCTTTTAAAACTGAAACTTCAGTTCTAACTGTTCTTTCACCTAGACCCAAATGATTAGCTAGTGCTCTTCTCCCAATAGGTTGATAATAATAAATGCTCCTTAAAATTTCATATCTTTTTTCAAGGGTTTCAAGTATTTCAGGCACTATTTTCTTTTCTAGTTCAATTAAATCACTCAAGTAAAACACCTCTTATGTAAGACATATATAGTATTATGCCTTATAATAAAATAATTAGTACAATAGTTGTTGGCCCATATGTGTCCCCGTGTATGATATTTGTCCCAGTACATTTAAAAAAATATCAAATCAAATTACAAATATATTATATGACATAATATGAACTATTGCAAGTCTATAAAAAAGGCTGCTATGGAAACATTACAAGGAAACCCTTTTTGAAACTCATTTCGGAAAGTTTTGTAATAAGGAAAACTAGAACTTTCCTATGAGTTATAAGGTAAAAGCCTTTATTTTTAAACAAAGGCTTTAGTATCAGTATCTTCTTCTTAATGATGAAGAAGGGATATTTAATTCATCTCTATATTTTGCTATAGTTCTCCTAGAGATTTCAATACTATTACTTTCAAGTATATTTGCTATTTGTTGATCACTATAAGGTTTTGTAGGATCTTCTTCTTCAATTAAATCCTTAATTAACGCCTTAATACTAGTAGCAGAAATATCTCCTTTTCCAGATGAAACTCCTGTTGTGAAAAAATATTTTAATTCAAATAATCCTCTTGGAGTTTGAATGTATTTTCCACTTGTAGCTCTACTAACAGTAGATTCATGAACTCCTATATCCTCTGCCACATCTTTTAATGTTAAGGGTTTTAGTGCCTTCTCTCCTTTTTTTAAAAATTCATCTTGGAACTTTAGTATTGATTCAACAACATTATATATAGTCATTCTTCTTTGCTCAATACTTCTAATAATCCACAGTGCCGAATTAAGTTTATTTGTTAAAAAAGTAGTTGCATTTTCATCATCAGAGCTAGAAATTAACTCCTTATAAAAACTATTTATATTTAATCTAGGGCCTGTAATATCATTTAAAATTATTACATATTCTCCATCTACAATTGTAAGTGTTACATCTGGAGTGATGTACTTAACTTCGCTAACTTCACCTGAAAAAGCTCTCCCGGGCTTAGGCTCTAAGCTCTTTATAAAATCACAAATATCTTGGACTTCTTTTAAACTTATCTCTAACTCTTTTGATATTTTATTAAGTCTATTGTGTGCTACATCTTCTAAATAGCTTTCTACTATTGAGTATATTTTTTCATTTTCTATTTTTCTATCTCTTAGTTGAATAACTAAACATTCTTCTAATGATCTAGCACCAACACCTACAGGATCAAAACTTTGTATCTGAAGTAAAACCTTTTCCCCAAGTTCATAAGAAACACACAGTTCATCACATATATCTTCTATAGTAGTTGTCAAATAGCCATTTTCATCTATATTTTCAATAATAAATTCACCTATGTTTATTTCTAATTTATCTGAAAAATTTAAGTTTAATTGCAAATATAAATGTTCCTTTAAAGAAGACGAATAAGTAACAAACCCATCATAATTTACTTCACTATCTTTTCGCTCTCTTGGACCAGTATAACTAAAATCATCATAGCTATCTACAAACTCTTTCCAATCAATTTCTTCATTTTCTTTAGTTACTTCCTCTATATTTTCATAATCATCAGAAGAGCCTTCAATTTCCAATAGAGGATTTGATTCCAATTGTTTTTCTAAATATTCTTTCAACTCCATACTTGAAAATTGAAGTAACTGAATTGCCTGCCTCAACTCTGGTGTCATTACTAATTTTTGAGATTGTTCAAGGGTCAAATCATAACCTAATCTCATTAAAACTCACTCTCCCAACTAATTTAATCCTTACTATAAACAATATATGTTAGTATTATATCAGATAATTATCTAATGTACAAAATTATTTGTTTTTCGACATATTACTTTTGTAGGGAGAAACCTTTTATTATTAATACTAGTTTAAATAATGTAAAATCCTTAACATACTCATTTTTTATCTCTTTGTCTAAAAGTACTACTTTGAATTCAGGTTTATTATCTTCCTTAGATGTTTCTAATTTTGAAATATGCATTTTACTAGTCATATCATATTTTTCCCGAGATGTAAATATCTTTACTAATAAATCTTTATATTGTATAATATAATCAAAGTAACACAATAATAAAGGATGATGTTATGAAAAACAATACACTAATAACTATAGGTCAAAATTTAAGAAGAATTAGAAAAGAATTAAATCTTAGGCAAAGTGAAATAACTGGGGGAGAGATTACAAGAAATTTAATTAGTCTCATCGAAAATAATAAAACACCACTATCTGAAACTAATGCTAAAATAATTTCACAAAATATGAACTTGATTATGAAAGAAAGAGGGCTAGATATTTATATTGAAACTGAAGATATACTAAATCCAAAAAGGTATGATGCAAAGAAAAAAGCCGATTTATATATTCAACAATTACAAAATTATTTAAATGAAAAAAACTATAATATTGAAACAGAAAAACTGCAAGAAATAGAACTCTTTTTAAACAATTGGAATTTAAATGACAAGAAAGTAAAAATATACGAACTTCTTGGTGATATATTTTACTACTCTAGTGAATCTAATAAAGAATTTATTTATTTAACCAAGGCTTTAGAATGTTCTTTTATGTTTTCAGATATTAAAAGCAATTATAAGTTAATATCGAAATTAGTTTCTAATTGCATCAATACTGGAAAATATCAAGAAGCAATTACATTGGGGAATTTAGGGTTATTAAGTAATAATGATATGATAGATGAACATAAAGGAATATTTCACTATAATAATGCTCTTGCATATAAGAATTTAAATCAATTTGATAAGAGTCTAGAAGAATTAGTCTTAGCTAAAAAACTTATTAATAATACTAATAATAAAACATTGAAAAAGATTATGACATTAGAAGCACTTTGCTACTCCAATAAAAAAAATTATAATAAAGCTTTAAGTATATACAAAGAATTATTGGAAATATCAGACAATGAAACAAATTCTGATGAATTATGTCTAATATATACTAATATTATAGATATGTTTATTAAAAATAATGATATTCCAAAAGTAATTGAACATCTAAATATATTAAATAAATATATCCCAAATGTAAATGAAAACTCATCTTATTTAGCAAAAATATATTTTGAAATGTCAAATGCCTATTATTTTTTAGAGGATTATGATTTAACAATGAAATATTTGGAAAATTCTCTTGTTATCTCGAAAAAAAATAATCAAAAAAATTTGTTCTCAAAAGTTCTATTAAAAATTTTTGAACTTAGTACCAAAACAAATAACACTGTAAAAATTAATCTATACATAGAAAAAATAAAAGAAAATTTAATTGATATTGATATTGATGATAAAACTAAGCTACTATTAAATTTAGTTTTATACTATCTTGATAATGGATATAATTCTTTGGTCAAAGAATTAATCCAAGAAATACTAAATAAATAAGAAGGGGATGAAAAAATATGATGAAGTACAAAAAAGCATTCTTATCATTATTTTTATCTCTTACAGTATTAGCTAATTTAACCATTGTAGTACCATTTGGAGAAATAGATCCAGAACCAGAAAGAATAGAAAGCATTATACACTACAATCAACAATAATATTTCCTGGGAAATAACCTGAAAAAGCTACTCATAGAAGTCATTTCTATGAGTAGCTTTTTTTATTATATTATTCTTGGTTTTTTTGATATGGTATACCATTTGCTGCTGGACCTGTTGCTCTACCTACAAATCCCATAAGGATTACTAAGGTAATTACATAAGGGATCATAGCTAGCAATTGAGATGATACTGCTATATCTGTACCACCTAAATATACTACTAATCCCTGTGCTAAACCAAAGATTAAACAAGCCCACATAGAACCATGTGGTGTCCACTTTCCAAATATCATTGCTGCTAAGGCTATAAAACCTTGCCCCGATATCAAAGTTTGTCTAAAATTTGATACCACTGCTAAACTCATAGCAGCTCCACCAAAACCTGCAAAGACTCCAGAAAGTATTACAGCAAGATATTTTGTTTTAAATACATTTATACCTAATGTATCTGCAGCTCTTGGATGTTCTCCAACAGATCTAATTCTTAGTCCTAATCTGGTCTTATATAGTAAATACCAAACTACCAAAACTAAAATAAACGCTATATATACTGTTGCATATTGGTTAAATACCAAATCCAAAAATGAGTTTTGAGCAAATACCCCGTTTAGTGGCCTTGGCATTTTATTATCCAATTGAATAGGTTTAGTCATGGTTGCTCCATCAAAGAAAATTCTACTTAGGAAAAGAGCTAAACCAGGCCCTAAAAAGTTGATAGCAATACCAGATACAACTTGCTCTGCTGTAAAAGTTACACAAGCTATTGCATGAAGTAACGCCAATATACCTCCAGCCAATCCTGCAGCCAAAAATGCTAGCCAAGGATTTCCTGAATAATAACCTACAGTTGCACCAACAAAGGCTCCAATAGTCATCATACCTTCTAACCCAATGTTTACAACTCCAGAGTTTTCACTAATTACTCCACCTAGGGCTGTATACATTAATGGTGCAGCATACATTAAACTTATTCCTAAGATTAACCCTAAATCATTTAATGCTTTCAACTTCTTCACCTCTCTTCTTAACTCTTCTCATTTTAAACATTTCTATTAGTTTAGGCATAGCTATAAATAATACAATAATACCTATAACTATATTAATTATCTCGGATGGTGCTCCCATTCCTGGCTGTATCTTGTATCCGCCATATTTCAATGCACCAAATAATAGTCCTGCAAATATACATCCTATAGGATTATTAGCTCCTATTAATGATACTGCTATACCATCAAAGCCATTGCCTTCCATAGCAGCCAATATTGATACTTCTCTAGTTACACCTAATACGTGAACAGCTCCTGCAAGACCTGCTATTCCACCTGCTATCATCATTGCAATAACTGTATTCTTTTTAACATTAATACCACCATACTCTGCTGCATCTTTGTTAAATCCTACAGCTCTTAATTCATATCCTAATGTAGTATTTTTCAATATATGTCTTACATAAAATGCTACTAATATAGCTATTAAAAAACCCCAGTTTATTGGTGCATCAAAAAATCCTCCAAATAACGCCTTCCAACTCTCAGGTAATCCTATACTAGCTGATTCTAAAATCTTTTGAGAAGCTTCGCTTTCAGGTCTTTTGAATTTATCCCAAAACACCATGAAATTACTAAAATAAAGTGCTATCCAATTCAGCATTATAGTAGTAATAACTTCATTTACACCAAATTTAGACTTGAGTAAACCAGCTATACCACCCCATATTGCTGCTGCTAAACAAGCCATAAGTAATGCTACAATAGCATGAATAACTGGTGGTAAATGCCAAAAATATCCTACAAGTGTAGCAACTAATGCTCCAATAATAAATTGGCCCTCTGCACCTATATTAAATAGCCCTGTTTTAAAAGCAAAAGCTACTGAAATACCCGTTAATATTAGTGGTGTAGATTTAATAATTGTCCAAGATATAAATTTTGGCTTCCCAAATACTCCTCTTATCATTATTCCATAAGCTTCTAATGGGTTATAACCCGTTATTAGTAGTATTATTGCTCCTATTACTAGCCCTAAAAGTATAGCTATAATAGTAAACTTGAGCTTATTGCCTTTCATCATCTACACCTCCTCCAGCCATAAGATATCCTAATGTCTTTTCATCTGCTTCTTTTGCATCTAATATAGAAACAATTTTACCATCATATATAACCGCTATTCTATCAGAAAGATTCATTATTTCATCTAACTCAAAAGAAATGAGAAGTACTGCTTTTCCTCTATCCCTTTGTTCTACTAAAGATTTGTGAACAAACTCAATTGCACCTACATCTAGTCCCCTTGTAGGCTGTGCCGCAATTAATACATCGGGATCATTTGACACTTCTCTTGCAATAATAACTTTCTGTTGATTTCCACCTGACAATGCTTTAGCATATTGATTTTCATCTTGTGGTCTAACATCAAATTTCTCAATTAATTCCTTTGCATTTTTACTGATTTGCGGATGTTGTAATCTTCCATTTTTTGAAAAAGGTGCTTTGTGGTAATTCTCTAATATGAAGTTTTCTCCAATTGTAAAATCAAGAACTAATCCCCTTCTCTGTCTATCTTCTGGGATCGTACTCATTCCCTTTTCAATAATGTGTTTTGGTGTAGAGTTGGCAACATCTTCGCCTTTTAGCATAACCTTTCCAGATTCAATAGGCCTAAGCCCAGTTATACCTTCAATCAATTCACTCTGGCCATTTCCATCAATACCAGCTATACCTAATATTTCACCACCGTGAAGTTTAAGTGATAATCCATCTACAGCATTTAACTTTCTATTATCCTTTACAACTATATTATCAATATCAAGAACTACTTCACCTTTTTCCAATTCCTTTTTGTCAACCACAAAATTAACCTGTCTACCTACCATTTTTTCAGCTAACTCTTCTTCTGTTACTTCGCTTACTTTAACAGTATCAATTTTTTTACCTCTTCTAATTATTGTACAAAAATCTGCTGATTGTTTAATCTCTTTTAATTTATGAGTTATGATAATAATCGTCTTTCCCTGACTAGTCAAGTTTTTCATAATATCTATAAGTTCATCAATTTCCTGCGGAGTAAGAACTGCTGTAGGTTCATCAAATATTAGTATGTCAGCTCCCCTATAGAGTGCTTTTAATATTTCTACTCTTTGTTGCATACCCACTGTTATATCTTCTATCTTAGCATCTGGATCAACATACAATCCATATTTCTTAGACAATTCTTCTACTTGTTGTCTTGCCTTCTTTACATCTAAGCGACCAGTATCCCAATTACCTTTCTTAACTGTAGTTTCCATACCTAGCATTATATTTTCTACTACAGTAAAGACATCAACCAACATAAAATGCTGATGAACCATACCAATACCATGTTGTATTGCTATATTAGGATTTGTTATTTCCACTTTTTCACCATTTATCATTATTTCCCCAGATGTAGGTGTATATAAGCCATATAGCACATTCATTAAAGTGGTTTTACCTGCACCATTTTCTCCTAATAGTGCATGTATTTCACCCTTATGAACTGTTAGGTCAATATTATCATTTGCTACAAAATTGCCAAATTTCTTAGTTATACCTTTCATTTCAATAACTTTGGTTGAAAAATCTATATTATTCAATAGGGTAACCTCCTATTCTAATACTTAAGCAGCTCAGACATATTGCCTGAGCTGCCTGTTATAACTATTCTAATGTTTCTAAGTATTCTTCAAATGTCTTTTCATTTACTGGAACTACTATTTTTTCATCAATAATATCTTTCTTTAATCCTTCTACTTCATCTAGTATTTCCTTTGGAACGTGTTTGTCTGATGTTGGAGCTATATCAACAGCACCTTCCTTAAGACCTAATACTACAGTTTCTCCTCCTGTGAACTTCCCATCAGCTAAATCTTTAACAATTAAATAAATACCTTGGTCTACTCTCTTCATAGCTGATGTAAGAACATTATCTGGTGCCATATAATTTTGGTCTCTATCTACACCTATAGCCCATTTACCTTGTTCTTTAGCTGCTTCAATAACACCATCACCTACTCCACCTGCAGCGTGGAATACTATGTCTGCTCCTTGTTGATACATACTATTTGTAATAGCTTTACCTTTAGCTGCATCATTAAATGATTCAGCATATTGTCTTAATACTTTTACATCTGTTCCATTTACTTTGTTAGCATAAGCAACACCTGCGTGGAAGCCGTAATCAAATCCCCAGATTACATCCCCTTCCATACCACCAACGAAACCTACTGTACCAGTTTCAGTCATTTTTGCTGCTATGTAGCCAACAAGGAAAGATGGTTGTTCTGCTTTAAACACTACTCCTACTACATTTTCAGGAGTCTTATCACCATATGAAAAGTCAACTATACCATATTTGGTATCTGGATTCTTTTCTGCTGCTTCTTTTATAGCATCACCAAGTTTAAATCCGATTCCCCAAATCATATCATTTTCAGCATCAACAAGAGTTTCTAGATTTGGAACAAAATCAGCATCTTGATGTGATTCTTGATAACTAACCTTTACTCCAAAATCCTTTTCTGCTTGTTGTAAACCTTCCCAAGCTGATTGGTTAAATGATTGGTCATTTACACCACCAACATCTGTAACCATAGCTACTTTTAAATCACTTTCTACCTTGCCTTCATCTGTTTTTCCTTCATCTGATTTGCCACTATCTGTACATGCTACAAGGCTGAATGCAAGTACTGCAATCATTAGTACTGCAATTATCTTTTTAGACAATTAAAACTCCTCCTTTATTTTAATAATATATTTAACGCACTTTATATAATTCTACATATATTATTAAAATCCTTCTTTAATATCAAAATTATTGTTACATTTTCTTTGCTTTTGATATTTTGTTTTATGATTTATTAACAAACTGTTGATTCTTTTGTAATATATCCGCTTTTAGCTAGTATATCAGTTGCCTTTTCTAGTTTTGTATCATTTACCATTATAATTGGACCAGTACAGCCCATTCCACTTTCTGCATAAAGTCCATTTTTCCAAAGTACTTTAACTGCATCTTCTAATTCCATTATATCTACCCCTGCAATAGTACCTGTAACAGTTTCCTTTGGTGGGGCAGTAACCTCTTCATCATTATCTTCTTTTGCTGTATCTTTAGTTAATGATTTAAGAATTTCTTTAAACTTCGCTTTATTTACTTTTTCAAACTCATCTTTTGCAACATTCATCACTTTACCTTTTGCTAAACTTCCTCCATAACTAATAGCATTTGCTACAACTGGAATTCCAGAAGCTCTTGAAAGGATAAGTATTGTTCTATCATAATCTTCACCAATTCCTGGACCATAACCATAACCAATGGATTCATAATCTCCACCTGTTGTAAATGATGAGAAAACTTTTATTAAAATATTTCCTGTTAGGGTATCAGTTATCATAACATCTGGTACACCTGCAAGAAGGTCGTTTCCTCTCATTACACAACCACCATCAGCTCTTAGTGATTCAGTAAAGTTTATTTTATATCCATTTTTATCTAATTCTTTTAGTGCTCTTTCTACTTGTCTAGCACCATCTACATTCAATATACCTACTGTTGGATTTTCAACCCCCATAGCTTTTGCTGCTATGATTCCGTATATACCATTCCTTACCATGGCTTCAACTCTATGAGGTGATGATGTTCCTGTAGTAGTAGCAATATACATTTCCCTACCTCTACCAGGTGTTATAACTCTACCAACTGTTGAAACTCCTATAGGAAAACTATAATGCATTGTTACTGCTGCATCTAATTCACCGCTGTCAAGGAGTTCTTCCATCTTCTTGTAGCCTTCTTCTTCATTTTCAACTACTACTTGTGTTAGTGGACTATCTACCTTTGGCCCTATTAAAACTACTTCTATAGAAGAATCTCTACTTTGAGCTATTTCTGCTCCTTTAACTACATTGTCTACTCCATGTTCACTTCCATAAGAAGTTATACCAACTCTAACTCTGTTACTAAATTGACCTGTTTCCATTGCATCAGCTATATCATTAAAAACTTTTCCAATCATTTTTTTTACATTATTATCAGTCATATTATCACCTCTACTCCTTTAGTAGATGAGTCGCGAAATCTCTCATAGCTTCAGCTACAAGCTTTTTAATTTCTTCTTCAGATACTCCCTTTTCTTCATCTACTTTTCCTGGATTTTTCTCGATTACAATAGATACACCATCAAATAAATTAGTCATTCTACCTAGGAAAAGACTTCCTTTCCCTACTATCATAGCCTTGTTTATCTTTCCTGCAAGTATATCTTCTCTACCAAATCCCATATAAGGTACTCCTGATGGAATATGACCTTGTGTTGGCGCCCAACCTTCCATTCCATGTTTTTCAATGAAAGTATTTAATTCACTTCTCTCTATATCTTTTCTCTTAACACCAAGTGCAGCTATCATCTTGTAGTTTGATGTTGGTACATCTCCTGCTCCTGCTGGTTTTGTTATGTCTGGATTTTGCATTTCAACTGAAAATTTGTCAATATCAGTAATCTTTAGATTTCCTCTATCAAGTGGTGCTGTTACTAGAGAAGTTATAACTGCTTGTGGAGATGAACCTGTGCCAACTGTATGTCTTCCTACTAAATCAGTTCTAAGAATTGGATTCACACCATCATTTTCTCCAATAAGGATTGCAAATCCACCAAGTACATCTTCTAAAATAGGTAAACCTTTCTTAACATGGTCTTTTCCATTCATACCTAGCTTTGCAGTAGCTCCACCTCCAACTACTACAACATTTTTATAAACTCCTGATTGAACAAGTGCTGCAGCTTCAATTACTGAATGTGTAGGAGCTGCACAGAATCCTCTAGTATCAGAACCTGTTGCATTAACAAATCCTGCTAATTCTGCTATGGATTTTGCAAAGTTTCCTCCACCTCTTTGGTTAATATCCCCACATGCTTCTTCTGAACATTCAATAACATATTCAACATCTTCAGGATTAATATTGTTTTTTTCCACTAAGGATAATGCTGCCAATACTCCTGAAGCTTTAACTGCTAGATTTTCAAATATAGTATGAGCATTAAGGTTAACATCTATATCATGAGCTCTCTTTACACAACCAACAAGTTTGTTGTTGTTATACAATCCTTCTGCTCCTTGTTCATTTATTAGTTTTTCTATTTCTGAGATTTCTTCTCCTTCTTTAAGCTTTCCAATTAATTCTTCGCTAATATAGCTATGTGCTTCTAATTCTTTCTTCACTTCTGCTGTAAATTCTTTACTTAGTTTCACTAAATCAAACGCATCTACAATCTTCATAAGTCCTATAAACTCATCTTGAGGCATTATTTCACCATATTTCCCATATCTATCTGCCCCATCTACTTTTTTATCAAACCAAGGTTGTTCATACCCTTTTAAATCATCAGGAGTAATATTCCCGATATAAGTTTGATTTGGTGGATAACTAACCACTTCTTCAAAACTTCTTAAATGCTTTGGTAATTCCTTTAAATAATCTGAATCTGGATTTATTGCTCTTTCTGTTGCTTGAGTAGCACCATTGTGCAATACCATATCTGGAGTATGTGCTAATATGTAACCAGCACCTTTAACTACAGCATAATTCATAAAATTCCACCTCCGCTAATATTTATATATAATGTGATATTCAACTTTAGGTGAGCAGCAATACCACTCACCTAAAGTTATTTACAAATATTATTAGTCTTCAAATATAGTTTGTTCTTCTACCTCTGTAGTTAAAGCAACAAGTGCTTTTTCTACTAATTTTCTTCTCAAAGCTTTTTCTTCAGCTGGATCAAGCTTTGGATTTCCTAATGGGTGAGGAATTGCAATAGTTGGTACTATTCTATTTGCTCCTACAGTCATAGAAATAGGAGTTACAGTACACATGTGAACTACTGGGATTCCTGCCCTTTCAATTTCTTTTACCATTGTTGCACCGCAACGTGTACAAGTACCTCAGGTAGAAGTTAATATAACTGCATCTACTCCATCAGCCACTAATTCCTTTGCATATTCAGCCGCAAAACCCTTAGCGCTTGCAACAGCTGTTCCATTACCTACTGTTGTATAGAAGTATCTGTGAAGACTGCCTATTTTACCTTCTTTTTCAAAATCTCTTAATACATCTACTGGTAAAACTCTATCTGAGTCTTCATTTGCATATACTGGGTCATATCCACCATGAGCTGTTTCATGTGTTTCACTAGTTAAATCCATTATACCTTCGATATCGTACTTACCATACTTGGAAGCACTGGAAGATTCAATGTGATCAGGATTTCCTTTTGGTACAATACCTCCTGAAGTAACTAATGCAATTTTTGCTTTTGTAATATCTTTTACTGCTGGATTTGGCTCTACTCTATCGAAGTCAGGCATTGGAAATTCAGTAACGAACTCTTCACCTTTAAGTTTCTTAACTAACATATCTACTGCTCTAGCAGAACCTCTCTTTTCAGCAAAGTAGTTCTTTCTAATACCTCTTGACATATAGTTATCTTCTTCTGGTGAACCAATTTCCTCACCTTTACCAAGTTTTAAAGCCAATGGTACCATCTTTTTAACTGCAGCTCTCATACCAGCTGCACTGTTCTTTGTAGGAACTATATAAACACTCTTCTTGAACATGTCTGCTCCAGGGTTTTCTTCATACATTCCTGTTAAAACTGGTATTCCCAATTCCTGTTGTACAGCTTCTGTTATAGTACCGCAAGCAACACCATATCTACCAGCGTTAAATGCAGGACCTGCTATAAATAGGTCTGGGTTGTATTTTTTAACCATTTCTATTACTTCTTTTTTAGCTTCCTCTAGATTTTCATTAAAGTAACTGTCACCACAGATAACAGTTGCTACTATTTCTACTTCACCTTTAAAACCAGCGTTAAGTGCCATACCTGGCCCTACAACTCCTTCACGTACCTCTGGTTTATAATCAGCTTTTTCTTCTCCACCTATACCAGCAAAGAATTGATTTATATAATGGACTACTCTTATTTTTTCCATTGTCTTCCCCCCTCTCGTATTTTTCGACGGGTATTAATCTTCAAATTGTGTAAATTCATCTCTAATAGACTTAACTTCATCTATGATATCATCAACATCAAGAACCATTTCCATCATACCTATTTGTTCATCATATACTTCTGGATCTACTTCATCTTTGAATTCTGGTTCTACTGCGTGATATACTCTAAGTCCTAACTGGACTCCTGCTAGTGGACCTGCAAAAGTTGGGTCTCCTGCTGTAACAGTTTCTGCTGCTAATCCAGCAGCTTCTCCTTCAGCAGCACCGATTAATACGATTACATTTTCTGCACCATATTTTTCAGTTAATTCTTTAACCCTCTTTTGATTTTCTAAGTCCATAGCTCCTGCAGCAGTTCAGACAAAACATTCAGTTGATGAAAATACGACTTCAGCACCAGTAGATTTTAAACATTCTTCAATAGCTGGTCCTGGTATACCGTCTCTATCGCCAATGATGATTACTTTTTTACCATCATATCTTGACATATTTCCACTTCCTTTCTTATTATTTTAAAAAATTATTTTAGTAACCTTTTGCAGTTAATTTATTGAAACCAAGTTCATTTGTTGCTCCTGTAATAGCTTGTAGTTCTACTACTATTGAACCATCTTTGTTCAAACTACCATCAAATCCTCCAGCTATAGTATCTACATAATCAATATGTCCTATAACTTTGTCCATAGGTGGTAGTGTTATAACTTCATTAGCATTTCCACCAGTAACAACTGCATCTGCTAGTGGATCAGCGTCTGCAAGTGATTGACTTGCACCGTCTCTTCCAGCATATTCGTCAGTAATGATTACTGTTCTAACGCCTTTCTTTTCAATCTTCTTACAATTCATTATAAGGTCAGTATCTGGGTTACCAAATCCCTCTTGAGATACTATTACACCATCTAATCCAAGATATTCTGTCAATTTAGCAGTCCAATTTGAAGACCTTTCCTTATCAGCAAGGTAAACATTTTCATTAGTGATTATTACACCTAAGAAGTTTATTTCCTTACCATGAGCTTTATACATGTCTGCTACTACTGGATTGTTTAGATGATGATAAGTTGTATTTTTATCACATGCTGATACACAGTTTCCGCTTACAATTGCTCCATCCATGATTTCTGTTGGATAAAGAATAGTAGGAACAATTTGTTTAGCATCTACACCATATACATAGGTATCATGCATTAATCCTTGACTTTGAAGCATTTGAACATAAGCTACCTTTGGTAAATCAGGATATTTTTCTAAATTTTCAAGTAATGGTAGTGTTTCAAAAGTTTCAACAGTATCTGGTGTAAGTTCTCTTGCTACTTCTCCAAGATATGTTGCTATTTTAAATCCTGCCATTCTTAATGCTTTTTCATGCTCATGTTGTTTTAATCCTTCTCTTGGTTCACATACTAAAACCACATTGTTCAACTTAGAAAAAGGAGTGTATTCTGCTCCGGGTCCTGTCATATCAATAATTCCTTCTTGGAACCCAACAATCTTTCCTGTTGTAACTACAGCACATCCCTTTAATACATAAGTTTTACCTGAACCTACAGTTTCAACCTTTGAAATCATCCCTGGGAATACTCCTCCTGGACCCTCAACTTTAACTCTTGGTTCAATTACGTCTTTTACAGGTGTGATTCTTACACTTTCACCTGGTCTAGCTAATTCAACATCAACACTTGTAAAGTGTTCATCTTCTTTGACTATGGAAATTATCTCATCCTTGTTTACAAATAAAGTTCCATTGTCAATTTTTGTTTCACTTCCAAACTGAACATCTTTGATGTTTATATGACCTAATTCAAGACGCATATAGTCACCTCCTCTTAATCTTTGGAAATATATATTCTAATTCTGGGCATAAAGCCCAGAACTAAAAGCTAAATATACTTTTTAATCATTTCTTCAATATTTTCGATTGTAGCGTCTTCTTTTACTCTCTCGTCAACTTTTTCTCCATCTTTATATATTGCTATAACTGGTAAACCTAATATCTTTTGTGAAATAGCAAGTCTTCTTGCCTTCATAGTATTAAGTGATGTAAATTTCATTTTACCATCATATTTTTCAGCTAGTTCATGAACATGTGGCATAAGAGCCTTACATGGTTCACAACCATCACTCCAAAAATCTACCAATACATAACCATCAGCCTTTAATACTTCTTCTTCAAAATTCTTTTTGTCTAGTTCTAACATTAGAATCCCTCCTAATTAATATTAAAAATTGTCTGATATTTTATTAAATATCAAATACTTCACCTATATATCTCTCTGCTTGAACAGCAGCTATAGCCCCATCAGCAGTAGCCGTAACTACTTGTCTTAAAGATTTTACTCTACAATCTCCTGCTGCAAATACACCTGGAATACTTGTATGCATATCTGCGTCTGTCTTAATATATCCTTTTTCCATTTCAACTAATCCATCAAACAATTTAGTTTCTGGTAAGTACCCTACAAATACGAAAATTCCAAAAGTTCCATCATCTTCATCAGCAACTATTTCAGTTAATTCTCCAGTAACAGTATTCTTTACAACCATTGATTCTACAATACCATCACCTTTTATTTCTTCAACAACTGAATTCCATAAGAAATCAACTTTTTCATTCTTAAACGCCTTTTCTTGAATGGATTTAGCAGCTCTTAATTCATCTCTTCTGTGAACGATTGTCACTTTTCTAGCAAACTTAGTTAAGAAAAGTGCTTCTTCAACTGCTGAATCTCCTCCACCTATAACAAATATCTCTAAATCTTCAAAGAATGCTCCATCACAAGTTGCACAGTAGGATACACCTTTTCCTGTCAATTCTTTTTCCCCAGGACATCCTATTGGTCTTGGTTTTGCACCTGTTGCCATTATTACTGCCTTTGCCTTATACTCGTTCTTCTTACCTTTTAGAACCTTTATCTTTCCTTCTAATTCAACTTCAGTTATTGTATCAAGAACTCTTTCTGCTCCAAATTCATCAGCTTGTTCTACCATTCTAGCTATCAGTGAAGGACCACTGGCATTTTCAATACTACCTGGGTAGTTAGCAACTTCTTCAGTAGTAACTATTTGTCCTCCAGCTTTTTCTTTTTCTATTATTACAGTTTTAAGTCTTGCTCTAGCTGCATATAATCCTGCTGCAAGACCAGCTGGGCCAGAGCCAATGATGACTACATCATAAATATCTGTCATAGGTATCTCCTCCTTAAAAAATATTATAATATATTTGGTATTAAATTTACCAAAAATGTTTTAACTTATACTTTTATAATCGATTTAAAGCCCCTTCTATAACTGATAAATCTACAACTTGAAAATCTTCTAGTATACTTTCATTCCACTTAGGAAGCCCAGTATCTTTTATTAATTTTTTAGCTGTTAAAATACCATTTTCAATAATAAGTAATGAATCATTATCTAGTTTTTCACCAGTTGAAACTATAATAGTTTTATATGGAGTTTCATTTGGTTTAACACTACTTGACAGTGGATGAGTTAAAAGCTTGTACCCTAAATGTATTTTGTCTCTAACTAATTCTAACAGCTCTAAAAAACCTAAATCATAGTATTCCACTAAAAACATTTCATCATATTTCTCTTTAACTAGTGGGTTATTAGTTATTATAATATTATTACCCATAAATACTCTCCTTAAATAAAAATATATATTACATTTTCTCCCAAATCTATTTTTTTGATAAAAAAACAGAATAGATGGTATTATAATGCCCATCTACTCTGTATAATAACCTGAGAGATTCTCCTCGTAGAGGGTTGCTCCTTCGGTGCTTTCGCTTTCCAGAGAGCTGTCCAAACACGGTCCTTTTGCCTGAGAGCTTCATAATGGAATGGCAAATCCACAACTTACTCCTTCGGCGCCAAAAATTGGTCTCTCCCGCATCTATCATTCAGCTTATTTTTATTAGCATTTTTTGCATTTTCCGACTTTTCACTTTTATTATAATATATAAACATATTAATTACAACTATTTAGATAAATAATAATTAAATTTAATACTATAAAATTTATCAATACATAATTTATTAATTTTTATCAATAGTATAATTTGCAATATTTGATGAATGGTCTGAAATTCTCTCTAAATTACTTATTACATCTAAAAAAACTACTCCAGAACTAGGCTGGCATAATAGTTTATTTAATCTATCTATATGATTAGCTCTGTACTGCTTTTCCATTGAGTCTACTTCTTCCTCAAGAACCAAAACCTGTTTCGCTTTGTTTATATCATTATTGTTAAAACAATCAACAGCAGTAATATACACTTTTTCTACCTTTCCAAACATAACTTCCAATTCCTTAATAGCATTGTCTGAAAACATTATATTATTATCAATTCGATATTGTGCTAGTTCTGCAATATTATCTGCGTGATCTCCAACTCTTTCAATATCATTTATTGCATTAAATAGTGTATTTACTAAACAATGCTGTTCATCTGTCAATGGTGCATTTGACAATTCTACCAAATACGCTGTAATATCTCTTTCTAATTTATTGATAACTTTTTCCTGTTCAAATACTTCTTTTATCACTTTTTCATTTTCTTCTACAAAACCCTTAAATGACATTCTTACATTTTCTTCAACTATTTTTGCCATTCTATATACTTCTTTTGATACTTGCCCAACAGCTATAGCTGGTGTTTCTATAATACGTAAGTCAAAATATTTTGGCCCAATTGGTTCATCTTCAATTTCTCCTGGTACAAGTTTGTTTGCAATTTTAACCAAAAATCCTGCAAATGGAAATTGAATAGCTACATTTATCAAATTAAATAATGTATGTGAATTAGCTATTTGTCTTTGTATATCTCCGGGATTTAGCTTAGTAACTAACGCTTGTATAGGAATCCTTAATACCGTCATAAAAACAATTGTTCCTATTAAATTAAATAAAAAGTGAATAATTGCTGCTCTCTTAGCCGTTTTGTTTGTTCCTATACTTGATAGTAAAGCTGTAGTGGTAGTACCAATATTATCTCCAAATAATATTGGAAAAGCCATGTTAATATTTATAAGTCCTTGACCAGCCAATGCCTGTAGTAGACCAATAGAAGCACTACTACTTTGCAAAACAGTAGTTAAGCCTAATCCTACTAATACACCCAAGAACGGATCATTTAGATTTGCCATAATACTAGCAAATTTAGGATTATCAGCTAGTGGTGCTAAACTGCTACCCATAATATCCATGCCAATAAATAGTATTCCAAAACCTATCATAATCTCTGCCACATCTTTAGCTCTTTTTTTAGAAGCAAATAACCATATTGCTACACCTATTGCTACAGCTAATGGTGCTAAATCTGTCAGATTAAAAGCAATAAGCTGAGCAGTAACAGTAGTACCTATATTTGCTCCCATTATTACACCTACTGCCTGATTAAGAGTCATAATTCCTGCATTTACAAAACCTATAACCATAACTGTAGTAGCACTACTACTTTGTATAATCATAGTAACTAGTGCTCCTACTAATACCCCCATAAGTCGGTTATTAGTAAGTACTTCAATAAGTTTTTTTAGTTTTTCGCCAGCTGCCTTTTGAAGACCTGTTCCCATTAAATTCATACCATATAGAAAAAGACCTAACCCACCTAAAACGCCAACAGCAATTTCCATTTAATAGCCCCCTCTCATTACTTTATTCTAAACCTGGGAACCCAATCTGCCTCAATCCCTCAAAAAGAATAATATTTACTGAGTTAGCGAGATTTAAAGATCTAGGTATCCCTTTTTTCATAGGAATTCTTATTGTCCTATCCCAGTTGCTTGAAAGTAAATCCATAGGCAATCCCTTTGTTTCCTTGCCAAAAACTATAAAACAATTTTCAAAAAACTTCATATCAGTATAACTATTCTTTCCTTTAGTTGTTGCATAGAAAAATGATTCTTTGCTGTGTTTTGCTAAAAGTTCATCAAAACTATCATAATAACTAATATCAACCAAATGCCAATAATCAAGTCCTGCCCTCTTTAAATGTTTATCGTCAATTGAAAAACCTAGTGGTCTTACTAAATGTAGTTTTGTTTCAGTTAAAGCACATGTTCTTGCAATATTACCAGTGTTTTGTGGTATTTCAGGTTCTATAAGCACAATATTCATAGCCATAATATTATCTCCTTTAACTATATAATAAACTTTTCAATAGCCTTTGCAACTCCATCTTCTTCATTGGTATCAGTTACAAAATCAGCATTTTCTTTTACTATATCTTCTCCATTTCCCATAGCTACACCTGTACCTGCAAACTTTAACATAGGGATATCATTTTCATTATCTCCTATTGCCATTACATTTTTACTATCTATATCTAATAAGTCACATAATACATTTAAAGCTTTCCCTTTAGAAACTCCTTTATTCATAATCTCCATATTGTTCCACCAAGAGCTAGATACTTCAATTCCCTCAACAAAAGAAAGTTTGCTTCTAAATTTTTTTAATTTTTCACCATCATCTTCAACAAATACAAACTTATATACATTAGTTTTTTCTCTTTCAACAGTTTCTGATGGATTATCTATTATATTTATATTTAGCCTATCCTTGTCGGCTTTATCAATATTCCATCTATAATAGTTCTCTACTGTTTTTGTAAGTTCTCTAGCATAAAACTTAGAATCATCATAAAAATGATAGTACATACCTTCTTGTTCCGCAATATTAATTACTTCTTTAGTGCATTCTAAAGATATAGGATTTGCATATATTATTTTAGACTTGTCCTTTTCTGCTATATAAGCTCCATTACAAGCTATTATAGGCGTACTTAATTCTAGTGCATTAGAATAATACAATGCAGATGTAAAAATCCTACCAGTACATAATACAATTTTAACTCCCAAATCTGATGCTTTTTTAATTGCTGATATATTTCTTTCAGATATTTTGTTTTCACTATTTAATAATGTACCATCCATATCTATTGCAATTAGTTTACTGTTCATTTATATACCTCCATTCTTAAAATCAAATAAGAGTATACCATAAAAATGTGTACTTTTTAATAAATATAATCAAAATTTATAAATATTTCTCTATGCTCACAATACATCCCAGTATTAGTTTAAAAAAAGAAGGCCTAAAAAACCTTCTCTATTATCTCATCTACTGAATTAACTATAAATAATCCTTTATTTTTCATTTTGTCTAATATGCTAAGTGCTATTCCACCTGTATAGTCGAATTCATTATCACTTCTGTAGTTGTCTACCAAGTAAACCGCTTTACCGATTTTTAACGCTTCATATGCACTTTGTAAGTTTTTTAAATTTCCATTTCCATAGGCAGTACTAGTTAGTATTATTATATCTGACTTACTAATATACTCTAGATTCTTCTTATAGGATTCTTCACTTATTTCAGAAAAAGGTATTTCGTCAACAGTTTTTAAAGACAATTTTTTTGCCAAATGCCAATCACTGTCTCCAACATTTATTACTCCTAAAGAGACATCAAACCCTTTTTCTTCTAATTTACTAAGTATTTCTCCTCCACTTCCTCCTCCAGCTATTACATGAATTTTTACTTTAGGTTTTTTGATGGAATTTCTATTTTTTAACGAAAGAGGTACTATGTAAAGACTATCAGTATAAGGATTTTGCTCTATAATCACATTAAGTCCATAGGAATCTTCAATATTTTCCCTAGTTATTACATCTGTAGGTTTGCCAAAACTCAAAATTTCTCCTTTATCCATTAAAAGAATCTGATCACTATATCTACAAGCTAAATTAATATCATGAATAACAAGTATAATAGTTGTATTCCTTTCTCTATTTAGTTTTCTCAAAAGTGTAAGCAAGTCTATTTGATGATTTATATCAAGATGACTAGTAGGTTCGTCTAAAAATATAATATCTGGTTCTTGTACAAGGGCTCTTGCTATTATGACCCTCTGTCTTTCCCCACCACTTATTTCATTAATACTTCTATCTCTTAAGTGAAAAGTATTTGTAAGTTTTAGGGCTTCTACTACCATTTCATAATCTGCTTCTGACTCCTTTTCAAACCTTCCTATGTATGGAAACCTACCCATCAAAACTATATCAAACACTGAAAAACCATAAGATATTGTAGTATCTTGAGGTACTAATGCTATTTTCTTAGCCAATTCTTTTTTCTTATAGTCTATAATATTTCTCCCATCAATATCTATCTTCCCATTTATAGGTGAATAAATATTAGCTAAGTTCTTTAATAATGTAGACTTTCCAGAACCATTAGGCCCAATTATACTTATAAATTGTCCCTTTTCCACTGAAAAAGAAATCTCTTTTAGGACTAGTTCCCTAGAATATCCAAAATTTAAAGAATCAACAATAATTGCATTGTCCATTACTTTCACTCCTATTTCAAATTTCCTTCTTTTTCTTTCTTAGTAGATATATGAAAAAGGGTCCTCCAAACAAGGCTGTAATAATGCCAACTGGAACTTCTATTGGGGAAATAATAGTTCTTGCAATTGTATCAGCAAAAATCATAAATATTCCACCCACTAAAGCTGATGAAGGAAGTAATATTCTATGATCAGGCCCCACTATAAGTCTAACTATATGAGGTATTATAAGGCCTACAAATCCTATTATTCCACTTACTGATACTACCATCGATGTCATGAAAGAAGATAAAAGCAATATATAGATTTTAATTCTCTCTACATTAACTCCAAGACTTCTAGCTGATTCTTCTCCTGTTAATATAACATTTAAATCTCTAGCAAAAAAGTTCAAAACAATAATCGTTATTATTGTTGGAAGAGAAATTCTTATAAGAGGTTCCCAGCCTTTTCCAGCCAAACTTCCCAATGTCCAAAATATGATTTTCTCCATATCCTTTGTATAAATAACCATTAAAAAAGACATTATTGCCGTTAAAAACTGTCCTATAGCTATACCAGAAAGTAATAATGTAGTTACTGGAACTCTATTTTTAACTTTTGAAATATAGTAAACTGTAAATACAGTTAAAAGAGAACCTATAAATGCAAATACAGACACAGGAGATAGCCCAAATATCGTACTTCTCATACCTAATATTATAGCAATAGAAGCCCCTAGGGCTGCTCCAGAAGATATACCAATTACATATGGATCAGCCATAGGATTCTTAAACATACCTTGAAAAGCAGCTCCTGCACTTGCAAGACTTGCCCCTACTATTACTCCTAATAATACCCTTGGTAATCTTATATTTATGATAATTGTCTTATAAGAATCTGATATATTACTAACATCTACTTTTTTCCCTATAAAAGGCATTTTTGAAGCTATTATTTTTAATGTATCAATTATCTTAATATTTGCAGTTCCCATTGTTGAAAATAAAACAATGAAAAAAAACAAGCAAATAAACAATATGAAAATACTGGTATTGTACTTTGTATTAACTTTTTTAAACCCCATGATATCCCTACTTATTATTTAAATAACTCTGGATGTATAGCTTTAGCAACCATTTCTAATGCTTCTACAATCCTTGGTCCAGGTCTTGATACTATATTTGGCTCTAATAAATATACCTTTCCGTTTTTCACAGCACTTATATTTTCAAAACCAGGTCTAGTTTTAATTGATTCAACTGTCTTTTCTTCACTATCTTCAGCAGCTAAATATACTTCTGGATCTCTTTCAATTAACTGCTCAAGGTCAAATTGAGGATAATCCCCTTCTGCATCAGCAGCAATATTTTCTCCACCAGCTAAATTTATAAGTTCATCCATAAAAGAACCAGGGCCTGCTGCCATAAGTGGATCATGCCATATTTCATAGAACACCTTTACTTTTTCACTATCTTTAACCTTATTTACTATTTCTTCTTTTTTATTATTCATTTCATTTACTACAGTTTCAGCTTGACCTGTTGTATCAGTAATTTCTCCAAGCTTTTCTATTACATCTATTACTGAATCTATTGATTCAGGTTCATAACACAATACATTGATTCCAGCTTCTCTTAAACTTTTATTTACTTCTTCATCACCAGGGCCATATTCAACTACTAAGTCTGGATTCAACTCAATTATTTTCTCAATATTTACTCCTGTAAAACTACCAACCTTTTCTTTAGTTTTTGCTTCCTCTGGATAATCACAAAATTCAGTAACACCAACAATTTTGTCTTCTAATCCTAAACTAAAAAGGATTTCTGTATGACTTGGTGCTAATGAAACTATTGATTCAGGCATCTTTTCAAAGGTTACAGTATTGCCAAATTGGTCTTCTACTTCCATTGGATAATTAGAATTTTTAGCTTCTTCTTCTACCTTTTCTCCTTTGCTATCTAAATTTTCTTCTGTCTTATTATTTCCACATCCAGTGAAAACAGTTAGTGTCAATACTAGTGCTAATAACAATAATAAGACTTTTTTGTTTCTAAAGTTTTTCATATTCATTCCTCCATTTGTTTATTGTTGATTACCCTTCTTTAACAGCTTGCCACTGTTCTCTAACCATTTTTTCAAGGGCAACATTTTCTTTGATATCTGGGCTCCTTAACGCAGTATTGAACCAATTTATAGCTTCTTCTTTTTCTCCAACTTTCCTAGAGAGTTCTCCAATTAGATAAGCTAATGTGGTTACTCCCATATTAACTGATTCATTTGTATATGCTTCTTTATATAGATCCCTTGCTAAAGAAGTGAATCGTTCTTCTTCATCTTTGTCATCTTTCATCCTATTTAACCAGGACAATCTAATACATATATTTGCTAAATCATACTTATTGTATTCTAGTATTTGTCCAGAAAGCAGTGCTAGTTTATATGCTTCGATAGCATCATCAACAGTTCTTTTGCCTAAAAAATCTCTTTTATTCCATTTAGGAGAAATAGTGTTTTTTATCGTATCAACCTCTCTAGGTCTTATCTTACTAAATTTGTTCTCTAATGCTGCATATCCACAGTTAGGACAAACAAAAACATTATAAAACAACGGATTTTCTCCTTGATAATATGATAAAAAATCTGCATCTCTTTTTACTAACTTAAGTGTTGAAGTTCTCACTTTATTTGTTTTAAATTGCTCTTTACAAACTGGGCATTTAATCTTTTTTTCATACAACTCACTAACTTCCCTCATTTTGCTCCTCCATATTCTATTCCTCTTCTGCATCAACTGGGTTTACATTTTCATCTTCTACATTAGCTGGTAAATCTGGTCCCACTTTATAAATAGAATTACGAGGTTTATAAAAATCAGAATTAAGCAAATCTCTTTTAACAACCTTGCCGCCTTTAACTATTGATTTATAAGTTTTAACCTTGTAACCAGTCCTACCAGATTGATGTAGAACTTTCTCTCCCGGTTTTAAAGTATTGTCTTTAATTATTTCGTCTTTAGGTTTTATAGTCTCTACTATTTCAGAATCTAACTTTACAGTATAATTCTTTGTGTTTACATCTCCATATATATAAACAAATACCTGATCGTTTTTAGTTAATGTATGAATATATATCGGAAAATCAAAATCATTTCTAAACTTCAAGTCCAAATGTCCATAAGAAACTGCCGCATCTTGGCCATAGGGAACATAAGTAGATGGTATTGAATGAGGAGATCTTTGAACAATTGTCAAATCTGCTCTAACCAATGCATTGTACAATGTAGTTGACATCTGACATACCCCACCACCAACACCAGGAATGAATTCTCCCCCTATGATGACATTTGCCTCTTTATATCCTTTTGCTTTAGTTCTAGGGCCTGTTGTATCATTAAAAGAAACTGTTTCTCCAGGCAAAACTAATTTTCCATCTAAAGCCCTTGCAGAAACTCTAATATTTTCCTTTCTATCAGCTGAACTAGTTTTAAAGGATGTTGAAAATTGACCAATTATTCCATTTATCCTACTCAATTGTGCCTTTGTCATAGTAGGCTTTATTTCTTCAACTGGAATTTGAATATCTTCCAATACCTCTATATTTTCTTCTATTAGCTTTTTCAATAATGCAGTATCTACTTTTCTTCCTACTACATCTTGTGTTACCGACATTCTTCCACCATTAAAATTAAATTGTGCTTCTTTACTTAAAAGATTTATATCATCAGAGATTTTCATAA
Source organism: Anaerosalibacter sp. Marseille-P3206 (assembly GCF_900155565.1). Lineage (NCBI taxonomy): Bacteria > Bacillati > Bacillota > Tissierellia > Tissierellales > Sporanaerobacteraceae > Anaerosalibacter > Anaerosalibacter sp. Marseille-P3206. The sequence continues at coordinate 2,179,987 of NZ_FUHM01000002.1, read as the reverse complement.
CTAAATCATCTATTAAATTACTATCATAGCCTGTTTTTAACTTAATTGTCTTTCCATATTTTGTAGTATTCATTATAGTTTTAATTCTATTTATTATGCTTCCACTTCTTCCTATACTATATGCTTCTTCTATTGCTTCATCATAGCTATAATGATACCCTAGTTCTTTTATCCCAACATCATAAGAAAAATCACCATAGCTTAATCTCATTTGTTTTTGGGAAAGCTCTCCTTCTAATTGATCTTTTATAACATTTAAAGCTTCTTGTTTAGTCATATTACTTACATTAAAACTTTCAATTTTGACATCTTCGTATATAGTATCTCTATTGAGAACAGAAAAAAATCCATAAAAACCTATACCTAATAATATAATTATTATGGCAATGTACAATATGAAAAATTTTATTTTTTTATTATTATTTTTGCTTTGTCTTTTTTCTCTCATACTTTTTCTCCACCCTTTAATTCATGTATTATTGTACTTTGCCTTAAACTAATCAGTTCTCCCAATAAATATCTATCTCATCTCCATGGTTTAATTGTTCCATATATTCAGCATCTCTTCCATTTAATTTCAATATAAGTTTTCCTTTAGCTTTTGTAATATCAAAATCAATGTAATTAAATATATCGACAAATATAAATTTCTCCTTATTATGATAAATGATTTTTTCTTCACCATTTATGATTAATCTTATATTGTTTTTTTCGGATTTTTTATTAGCTAAGGCCTTTATTTCAAGTACATCTCCATTGTTAAGAATATAATTTAAATCCAATTGTTCCTCATTTTTATATAGAGAATATTTGTTTTTATCTAATTTTAAATAGCTAATCAAATCATACACATCTTCAATCTCATTATATTCTATTTTGTCCCCATTTTTAAGTCTTATATTGTCATTGGTTCTCATCCCATTTACTTTTATATCAAATATTAACTGTATTTCTTCATTATCTAAGATTACCATCTTTTCAAATGGAACACAATCATAAAGATATGGTATATTTTTATTGCCTTTTGTTCCTTCTCTAATTTCTAAATAATCCCTATCATTTAACTTAGTATTTATACTTCCTAGCTCACCATTTACATATATTTCAGCAGGCTTACCTAATTCTCCACTAACAATTTCCTTCTTCCCATTTACATAATAAATAAAATCTTCACCTTTTTCAGGGATTAATTTTCGTGGATTATATCCAATAAGGACAAGGATATCTGCTACTTTTACCAAATCTGTATTAAATACTTTTAACTCTTCGCCATTAACATATATATCTAAAAAATTTTTATATTTGTTATTTACTCCTTCCATTGCAATACCAATAGGAGTAACTATATCTGGCCCTTTAAGCTCATCTGTTATTCCAAATATATTCTCAATATGTGATACATCTCTTATAGCTACTCTTTCTTTTGGAAGACCCAAATAGTTTGCAATGTATTCATTTAGTCTAGGAATTTGACTACTTCCTCCTATTAAAAATACTGCACTTGGAGCTTTTCCATTATACTCTATGATTTTTTCGCTTATTTCTTTGGCTAAATTATCTATTACATCTTCTATACTTGAAACAATTTCATCAGTACTCATACTATGTTCAATACCCACTATATCTTGAAATTCATGAATTTCTTCACTATTTAAACTTACCTTTAATTTTTCACTAGAATCAAAATCTAATAGGAAGTTTTTAGCTAGTGATTCTGTTAACTCATCTCCTGCTGTTGAAGTCATAGCATATGCAACAATAGTTCCATCTTTGGTTATAGCAATATCTGATGTACCAGCTCCTATGTCTACTAATGCCAAATTTAAAAGTCGTAAATTTTGTTTGATAGCAACATTTATAGCAGCAATAGGCTCTAAAGTTATATTTGCTACTTGAAGTCCTGCTCTGCTTACTACAGCATATAAGCTATCTACTACTATTTGAGGTAAAAATGTAGCTAAAAGGTCTACAGACATTTTTTCACCCTTATGGCCTTCAAGATTTTCTATGAAACTTTCATCTAAATAATAGTTAACTACACTATACCCAATGCAATAGTATCTGAAATCCTTTCCAGTTTTTTCTACATCTAAAGCTTCTTCCGCTTTCTGCACTGCTTCAAGTTCAAGAGCTTCAATCATTTGTCTAGTTATCTCAGTTGTTATGTCAATTTCCTTATCTATCTTTACTCTACTAGTCTTTAATGCTCTACCTGCTGCTGCAATAGCGACTTTTTTCAGAGTTATTCCTAATTTTTCTTCTAGTTCTTCTTTTACTTCTTTTACTACTTTGGTTACTCCTTCTATATCATGAATTTGTCCATCATACATATTTCTCTTATTGTGCTCTTTTATAGTACTTTCAATTATTTTAAAGTTCCCATCATCATATTCACCAACTATTCCTATTACTGTCCTAGTCCCTATGTCTAATGAAAATATTAACTTTTCTGGTTCTTTAATAACTCTATTTGAAATTTCCATATACATACCCTCTCTTTTATATCTTCATTTAACATAATTGTCCTACCTTTTTATTGTAAGTTTTCTTCGTAATATATGCAATATTTGATTATTGGGCAAATTTCACATTTTGGTTTTCTAGCTTTGCAAATTCGTCTCCCATGAAATATTAACAGATGATGTGCTTTTGACCACATAGATTTTTCAATATTTTTCATTAAATCTTTTTCCGTATCTAATACATTTCCACTACTAGATAAACCTATTCTATTTGACACCCTAAAAACATGAGTATCAACAGCTATTGCATCTACAGAAAAAGCATTACTAAGTACTACATTTGCAGTTTTTCTACCTACTCCCGGAAGCTTAATCAGTTCTTCTCTTGTATTAGGAACTTGTCCATCGTAATTACTTACTAAAGCTTCACATGTACCTAAAATATTTTTGCTTTTGTTATTGTAAAACCCACAACTTCTTATTTTCTCTCCTAATTCCTCTTGAGATAAATTTAAGTAATCCTCAGGAGTTTTATATTCTTTAAAAAGCTCTTTGGTTACTTTATTAACTCTAACATCCGTACATTGAGCAGATAGAATAGTGGCAATCAAAAGTTCAAAGGGATTAGAAAAATTCAATTCAGCCTTTGCATCTGGATAAACTTCTTCAAGAATTTTTAAAACTTCACTTATCTCACTTTTCTTAAGCGTTTTTTTCACATTATCACCTACAATATTTCAATACTATAATCTACAATTTCAACTCTGCTATCCTTGTCAATAAACTTTATGACATTTGATACCATTTGATTGGCATGAGATGTATCATTTGTAACACATGCAAAACCTATAACGGAAGTCTTCCAGCTATCGTTTAAATCTACTTCAGCAATAGAGACATTGAATCTAGATTGAATCTTTCCTATTATGCTTTTTATAACATGTCTTTTTTCTTTTAATGAATTTGATTCGTATATCAAAAGTTTAATTGTACAAGCACCTATAATCATAATACCACCTCATATATTACCTATATGTATTAATTAAGAGGGGGAACAACCCCCTCCTTGTATTATTTTAATATGTTCATTTCTTTTCCTACTTTTTCAAATGCAGCTACTGCTCTGTCTAATTGTTCTTTTGTATGAGCTGCTGTTACCATACATCTAACTCTTCCTGTTCCTCTTGGTACTGTTGGGAATACTATAGCTGATACGAAAACTCCATTTTCAAGTAACTTTCTACTGAATTCCATAGTCTTTGCTTCATCTCCAATTATTACTGGAGTTATTGGAGTTTCACTATGTCCTGTGTTAAATCCTAATGTACCAAGTTTAGCTTTAAAGTATTTTGCATTGTCCCATAGTCTATCAGTATATTCAGTTGATTCCATAAGCATTGTAAGAGCTTCTGTTATAGCTCCAACTGCTGCTGGAGGAAGTGAAGTACTGAATAGTACTGGTCTAGCTCTATGATTTAACCATTCATACATTGTTTGGCTTCCTGCTACATAACCACCAACAACACCTATTGCTTTTGATAATGTACCAATTGAGAAGTCAACTCTTCCATGTAGTCCAAAGTGGTCAACTGTACCTCTTCCACTTTCTCCAAGTACTCCTGAACCATGAGCATCGTCAACATATGTCATAGCTTCATATTTTTCAGCTAATTCTACTATCTCAGGTAATTTTGCAATATCTCCATCCATACTGAATACACCATCAGTGATGATAAGTATATTTCTGTATTTATCTCTATTTTCTTTAAGTACACTTTCAAGACTATCCATATCAGCATGTTTAAATATAGCTTTGTCAGCTTTAGAAAGTCTTGTTCCATCTATAATAGAAGCGTGATTTAGTTCATCAGAAATTATTAAATCTCCCTTTTCTGTTATAGCTTGGATAGTTCCAGCATTACAATTAAATCCTGATTGATAGATAAATGCTGCTTCTTCACGTTTAAACTCTGAAAGTACTTTTTCTAAGTTTTCATGGATGTCCATGTTTCCAACGATAGTTCTAACAGCACCTGAACCAACACCATATTTTTCTACTGCTTCAATAGCAGCTTTCTTTAGTCTTGGGTGATTTGCGAATCCCAAATAGTTGTTTGATGATAAGTTTATAACATTCTTTCCATTTAGTATAACTTCAGCTTCATTTGCACCATTTAAAACAGGAAGTTTTCTATAAACTCCATCATCCTTTAAACCTTGTATTTTTTCTTTTAAATAATTTAATTCATGTACATTTCCCATGTTTTTCCCTCCTAATTTAGATTTGAGAAAAAGTTAAAAATTGTTCAAATATAGTATATCATATAATAAGGAATTTTTATGAAACATTGAATATTTTTTTGTGAAAATATTTTAACAATCTTTGCATTTCTTCTTTTACATCTATATCTTTTTCCACTTTTATAACCTCTGCTACTGCTTTAACGCCTATATTATAATCAGTTTTAAGTATAGCCCAAGCCGCATATTCTCTCACCATCGGACTAGAATCTAATAACACCTTTTTTAATAGTGGAATATTATGTTTATTTTTCATATTTCCCAAAGCTATCAAACAATTCCTCTTTAGAACATTTTTCCCTCTCCAACTCCCTGCCATAGACCCATATTTTTCTTTGAATTCACTATTTGACATTTCAAGCATTTCCTCTATATCAACAAATCCCTTTGTGACCTTAGGAATAAATTCCTTTGACTTACTTTTTATTGCTTCGCTATTTTTAGGGCAGGCAAGTTGACAAACATCACAACCATATATACTAATACCCATTTTTTCCCGTAATTCATATGGTATTCTTTCTTTTGTTTGGGTAAGATAAGAAATACATTTTTTCGGATTAAACTTATATGCTCCTTCTAATGCTCCTGTAGGGCAAGCTTTTAGACATCTTTCACAATTCCCGCACTTACTCTGTATAGAATTGTCACTTTCTATTTCTAAATCAGTCAATATATATCCTATAAAAATAAATGAACCATACTCATCATTGATAATTGAGCAATTCTTTCCATACCAGCCTACACCAGCCTTCATTGCCAATTCCCTATCTACAAGTGGTCCTGTGTCTACAAAAGACAAATATTTAAAATCAACTACTTTTTCTATTTCATATACAAGTTTATCCATCTTGTCTTTTACTACTCTATGATAATCTTCTCCCCAAGATGACTTTGAAATTTTCCCTTTGAGTTTATAACTTGGGTATTCATTGAAATCAACATTATAAGAAATACCTAATACAATAATACTATTACAATCAGGAAATACCTTTTTAGGATCTATCCTCTTTTTTATATCTCTTTCTTCAAATTCAGTTATCCTATTGTCTTCAATTCTTTCCAATAGATAATCCTCTATATTATCCAATATATTACAATCTGTAAAACCTATAATATCTATTCCTACTTTTCTTGCTACTTCTACAATAAATTGTTTTAATTTCATGTGCATCTTCCTTTTATTTTCATTATATTTATTATATCATTTAGTAAGAAGTATATAGAAGAAAAATGGAGGTTAAATTATGAAAAAGTGGTACAATAAACTTTTCTTGAATGATATAAGAAATGCAGTAGAAAAATATCATATGATAGAAAACAATGATAGAATACTAGTTGGACTATCTGGTGGAAAAGATAGTATATTTCTATTGTACTCTCTTATACTGTTAAGAAAATTTTCTTATTTAGACTTTGACTTAATAGGTGTTCATATAGATATAGGTATCGGTATTAATATGCAAGATGTAGAGCTCTTTTGCAAAGAAAACAATGTAACTTTTATATATGAATCCATTGATATTGTTGACAAAATATTTGACCAAAGTAAAAGCCCCTGTTACCTTTGTTCTAAGATGAAGAGAGGAGCTTTGGCTAGAATAGCTAAACAAAATGATATAAACAAAATTGCCTATGGTCATCACAAAACAGATGTAACTACAACATTTCTACTAAACCTTATATATACAGGAAAGCTCGAAACATTTAAGCCAAATATTTATAATGAAAAACATGATTTAAAATTAATAAGACCTCTTATTTATATAGATGAAGATATTATTGACAAAATTGTAAAAGATGAAAATTTGCCTTTAGGTAAAGATAAAGTTTGTCCTCAAGACAATTTAAATAAAAGAAGTGAAATTCATGAAATATTGAAAGAAATAGAAAATAAATACCCTGATTTTCAAGATAAAACAATAAAGGCCATAGAAAACTTTGACTACAATAATATTTGGAAGTAGCTAGTTACATTCAAAATAAATATTATTTCTTTACATTAATTATGATATAATTACAATTGAAAACAATTAAAGGAGTCATACAAATGTTGACATTTAGAAAAAAAATTCTTAAAAAATTTGATTTTGCACTGTTTATAACCGTAATACTACTTTGTATATATGGACTTTTAATGATAACAAGTGCAACAGCTAGCTTTGAAAATCCTCGTTTTGTTAAAGTTCAAGGAATCTCTATGATTTTAGGCATTATAGCTATTATATTCCTTACTGCAATAGACTATAAGTTATTGGGAAAATTCTATATGCCAATTTATATAATATGCAATCTATTGTTAGTAGCTGTACTGATATTTGGAACAAGCACTGGAGCTGGTGGTAAAAACTGGGGTTCTCGAAGTTGGTTATCTATAGGAGGTATTACTTTTCAACCTGCAGAATTTGTTAAAGTAGGACTAATAATATCTCTTTCACAGTTTATTGATAAAAATAAGAATAGTATCAATGAACCCTTTGTACTACTAAAAATATTATTATTTGCAGCAGTACCTATAGGACTAATACTTCTTCAACCAGACTTTGGAACAGCAGTTGTATTTGTGTTTTTCGTAATGGTCATGTTATTTGCAGCAGGACTTAAACTTAAATACTTTGGATATGCAATCATACTTGGTATTATAAGTTTGCCTATACTTTGGTTTTCACTAGATGATTTTCAGAAAAATAGAATATTCGTGTTTTTAGACCCAGAACACGATACTACAAATGCAGGTTATCAAGCGAGTCAAGTAAAAATCGCTATAGGTTCTGGAAAAATATTTGGAAGAGGATTGTTTAAAGGTGTACAAACCCAATTTGGATTTATCCCCGAAAAGCAAACAGATATGATTTTTGCTGTTGTAGGTGAGGAACTGGGCCTTATGGGTGGACTACTTCTTCTATCACTATATTTCATTATGTTCTATAGACTGATAAGGATTGCAAGAAATACAAAGGATACCTTTGGTTCTGTTATGATTTCAGGAATAACTGCTATGTTAGCAGTTCATATATGGGAAAATATCGGTATGACCATTGGTCTTATGCCAATTACAGGTATACCACTTCCATTTATGAGTTATGGTGGTACATTCTTGCTTATGAATATGATATGTATTGGTATAGCCTTAAGTGTAGGATTCCATAAAGAAGGTTTGAATTTCTGATGCTTTCAAAGACAGGGTGGAACATTTCCCCTGTCTTTTTTAAAGCATATATTTTTAATTCAGTACCTTGCATAAAAAGGTAGCGTAGTATATAATGTAGTTAATATACCAGTGAAAAGGAGAAAATCAATGAATATACAATTTAAAAAAGGAGTTTTAGAGCTTTGTGTTCTTTCAATGCTTCTTAGAAGAGACTATTATGGCTATGAGCTGGTAGAGTATATATCTAGATATATAGATATATCTGAAGGTACTATATATCCCCTTTTACGAAGACTAAAAAAAGATGGATATGTAACAACTTATTTAAAAGAATCTCAGGAAGGTCCTCCAAGAAAGTATTATGAAATAACTGAAGAAGGCAAAAAAGCTTATGAAGAACTAGTTACTGAATGGAACCATTTTATTCAAGGGGTTAATACAATTGTTAGGAGGGAATATGATGACTAAAGCTGAGTATATTCAAAGCTTAAGGACTTATTTAAAGAAGCTTCCACCAGATGAATTAGAAGATATCATCTATGACTATGAAGAACATTTCCAAATTGGATTATCCAAAGAGAAAACAGAAGAAGAAATAGCAAGGGAATTAGGAGATCCTAGAAACATTGCAAAAATGTACAATGTGTCATCAAAAATTGATGAAGCTGAACAAAATCCATCTACAAAAAATATTCTTAAAGCTGTTTTTTCTGCAATGGCACTTGGTATTTTCAATTTTATAATTGTTCTAGGTCCTTTTATTGCCATTGTAGGTTTACTCATTGGATTATACGGTCTATCCATAGGTTTTGTTGCTGGAGGAATAAGTGCAATATTTGGTACAATGTTTGTTCCATTTTCCTCTTATCAAGTGACTTTTGGCGTTAACTCTATTACATCTATTTCCTTTGGAATAGGGCTTACCGCTTTAGGAGCTTTGTTCTTTATTGCATGTATCTATTTTACAAAACTACTCTACAAAGGTACTATAAGTTATCTTAAGTGGAATGTTGATATTATTAAAAAATAGGAGGGGTTTTTATGAACGTAAAAAAACTAGTTGCCATTTTGGCGGGTATAACTCTTGTTGCTTTTGGTATTGCTTTTCTTTCATACAATTTATCTGGGCAACAATTAGGATTAAATATTAATCACAGGAACAAGTGGAATAATCACAGTGGCAAAGATTTTAAAGGACTAAATATAGATGCAGATGGCTCACAAGTAAAAATAGGTTTTAGCGGTATACATGTGAAAGATGAAGATGGTACCGAAGTGAAAATCAGTCCTAGTGGGGTATATGTAAATGACGGAGGTGAAGTTGTAGATATTTCACCAAAGGGAGTATATGTAAACGGAGAAGAAGTGGATCCAGATGAATATGATGATTTTTCATGGAATGGGGATTGTGAAAATATCAATACAAGCAAAAGCGAAAATATAACAGATGTAAAAGATATAGTTGTAGAAACTTCCTTTGTTGATGTAAACTTCATCCCAGATGATCGCAGTGATGTAAAAATTAATTATATTGGCAAAATAAATTCAAACCATATTCCTAAACTTAAAACAAAAATATCTGGGAATACACTCTATATATATGCAAAAAATGACAAATTGATAAAACCATTTAGTGTTAACTATTCTGATTTGAAATTAGATATTTATGTTCCTAAAAACTATAGCAATAATATTAATATTGTATCTACTTCTGGAGATATTGATATATCTAAAATGGATTTTAATGATTTAAATATAAGCACTGTTTCAGGAGATATTGATCTAAATGACTTGAAATTTAAAAATGCAGTTGTGAATACCACTTCTGGAGATTTGGACTCTTTAAATATATCATCTGATGAGTTTGTATTTAATTCTACTTCTGGAGATATTGAAGTAAAAGATGCCATTGGTGATATGCAGTTAAATACAACTTCCGGTGATATCGAAATTTCATATAAGGATTATAACAACGATATTAGTGCAAAGACTGTTTCAGGAGATTTAAAATTAATACTACCTAAAAGTTCAGATTTTCAACTTGATGCCAAAACTGTTTCAGGAGAACTAAGATGTAATTTCCCTATAACTGTAGAAGAAAAACAAAAAAACACTCTCGTAGGAACCGTTGGCTCAGGAAAAAATAAAATAGACATCGGAACAACTTCAGGGGATTTAAATATTTATTCTAAATAGAAGCGGGCGACCTTTGGTCGCCCCTACTGGTTAGTTTTAATAAACCATTTTATTAATTCTGTACCTATGCTTTTAGATTCTTTATACATACCAGGGATTTCTTCTTTACTAAACCAATCAGCATGGATTATTTCATCATTATCTTCTTTTATATCCCCGCCTGCATATTCAGCAGTATAAGCAATCATCATTGAATTTGGAAAAGGCCAAGGTTGACTTCCAAAGTATTTTATATTGTCTATTTTTATTCCTACTTCCTCAAACACTTCTCTTCTTACACATTGCTCAAAAGTTTCTCCAAGTTCTACAAATCCAGCTATTACGCTATACATTCCATCAGGGAAATTTTTGTTATGTGCTAGAAGTAACTTATCTCCTTTGGTAACTGCTACAATTATAGCAGGAGATGTTCTAGGCCAAGTGGTAAACCCACAAGCAGGACAAATAAGAGCTCTTTCAGTATCGCTTTTTTTCTTTTCCATTGGATATCCACAAACACCACAGTATTTATGAGTCTTTTCCCAGTTAAGTAACAATAGCCCTTTAGCTGCCATTAGAAAAGCCTCTTCTTCTAATAAAAATGTTAAAGGCTTCAAATCATATTCCATATATCCATTAGGTAATTTAACATCATCTTTTACTTCTGCCTTGTAACAATTAGCTCCATCAAAAGCTCCTATACAATCTATATGTTGTAAATTTGCATTCAATTGTCTTAAATCTTTTCCTCTTAATAATTTAATCTCTTGATCCCTTGAATCTACTATTATTTTTCCATTATTGTATAGTAAGCATAAATCCTTTTCACTTTCATCATATATTGGATTGATCGAAGACTCAAATCTTAAATACTTTGTCATTTTATCACTCCTGTTTTTCTTTCTTTTCTTCTAAAAAGCATTTCCTACACAAAGGTTCATATTCATCAGAAGCACCTATTACTATTCTTTCCTCATCTTCTGATTTTCTATGACTTACCCAAGCATCTGTACCACATTTTGCACATACTGCATGGTGTTTATATAGATAATCTGATATTGGCATAAGTTCTTTTACTATTTCAAAAGGCTTACCAGTATAGTCCATATCAAGACCTGCAACAACTACTGTCAAATTTTTTTCTAAAAATCCTTTTATCCCTTTAATTATCTCTTCTGGATTTCCTCCTAAAAATTGAACTTCATCTATCGCTATAACATCTGGTTTTATCTCTTCACAATATTCTTTGATTTCATTAATATCATTTACTAATATTGCACTAACATAAGTCAAATCATGAGTTACAATTTCATTTTTTGAATATCTATTATCAACTAAAGGTTTAAAAGCTAATGTGTTATACCCTGCTATTTTAAACCTTTTAATGTCTTTTTCTAAACTTGAAGTTTTACCTGAAAACATTGAACCAGTATGCACTATTAATCTTCCCTTGTATTGATGCAATTTTCGAACCTCCTTAATATTATTCCAAACTTAATTATAACATAAGCTTTTATTATTCACACATAATTGTTGATTTGAATATGATAAATTAACCATATTTTTGCAAAAGGAGGAGGGCCTGTGGAGAAGAAAAAAGTAGTTGAAATAAAAAATATATGTATGAACTATCATACCTTGAAAGGTGAAACAGAGGCTATCAAAGATGTAAATCTTGATATATATAAAGGTGAAATAGTGACACTAGTAGGTCCTAGCGGTTGTGGAAAATCTACTCTTCTCTCAATAATTGCTGGACTCATTAAACCGACAAAGGGAGAAGTTTTGATAAATGGAAAAAAAGCAACAAAAACAGCTAGTGATATTGGATATATGTTTCAAAGAGATCACCTTTTTGAATGGAGAAATATTCTTCAAAACGTCTTGATTGGATTAGAAATACAGGGAAAAGTAAATGAAGATAGCTTAAAATACGCAGAGGAACTTCTTGAAACCTATGGATTAGGCGAATTTAAAAACAGCTTTCCTAGACAACTCTCTGGTGGTATGAGACAAAGGGTAGCACTAATCAGGACACTAGTCATAAAACCAGATTTACTCTTATTAGACGAGCCTTTTTCTGCACTTGACTATCAAACAAGACTAGCAATTGCAGATGAAATAGGAGTAATCCTTAAAAAAGAGAAAAAAACTGCTCTAATGGTTACTCATGATATTGCAGAAGCTATTTCCATGGCAGATAGAGTAGTGGTTTTGTCAAAAAGACCTGGAACTATAAAGGATATTATTTCAATTGAACTTAGTTGTCCAGAAGATATTAGAACTCCTATGAAGTGTAGGGAAGCTCCAGAGTTTAGACATTATTTCAATAAGATATGGAAGGAGCTAGATGTCCATGTATAAGAATACATCTACAGAACACGAACAATATATAAAGAAAGTTAAGCATCGAAAAAAAGCCATATTTATAACACAAATTTTGATATTGGTAATTTGGTTAATTCTATGGGAAATATTAGCTCGATTTGGACGTGTAGATACTTTTCTAACAAGTTATCCATCTGAAATTTGGAAATTGTTTTTGAACTACACAAAAAATGGAGGTTTGTTTTATCACGTAGGTATTTCGGTGTTTGAAACAGTAATAGGCTTTTTAGCAGGTACTATATTAGGGGTAATAATTGCAATAATTCTATGGTGGTCAGATTTTCTAGCAAAAGTATTAGATCCTTATTTGGTAGTATTAAATAGCCTTCCTAAAACAGCTTTAGCCCCTATAGTCATATTGTGGGTAGGTGCTGGATATTCAGGAATCATAGTCACAGCTATTACAGTTTCCATAGTTATTACCATTATGAATGTATATATTGGTTTTACTAATGTTGACGAAGATAAAATTAGGCTATTACAAACATTTGGTGCTACTAAATTTCAAATATTAAAAAAAGTAGTGCTACCTTCTAATATTCCCACTATCATAAGCACTTTAAAGGTAAATATAGGTCTTTCATGGGTAGGAGTAATAGTTGGTGAATTTCTAGTATCTAAAGCAGGAATTGGATACTTGATAGTCTATGGAGGGCAAGTATTTAAACTAGACTTAGTTATGATGAGTGTATTTATACTTGCAGTAATATCTGCCATTATGTATCAACTAATTGCACTACTTGAAAACAAATACATGAAATGGCAACAATAAGGTGACAGATTGTGATATGATACTCCATAAGTAGACAAGGTAAATAACCAAAACTACTTATGGAGGTTTTTTATGGCAAAATCACCACATACTCCTGAATTTAAAGCGAAAGTATCTCAAGAATATCTTGATGGATTAGGCTCATTCCCTTTTTTAGCTAATAAATATAGTATTGGTCTGCAAACAATACAGTCATGGGTTTCCAAGTATAAACTTTATGGCATTTTAGCTTTTCAAAATAAAGCAGGAAATAAAAAATATACTTCCGAATTTAAAACAATGTGCGTAGAAGCTGTATTATCCGGAGAAGGAAGTGTTAATGATATAACAGCAAAATATAATATTTCAAGTCGTTCTGTTTTAAGTGGTTGGATTTCAAGGTATAATGCCAATATAGAACTCAAGGATTATGATCCTAAAGGGGAGGTATATATGGCAAATTCCAGAAGAAAAACAACTATAGAAGAGCGAAAAGAAATAGTTAAATATTGTATTGAACATAATCGTAATTACAAAGAAGCAGCAAGCCTTTATGATGTTTCATACAGCCAAGTTTACTCTTGGGTTAAAAAGTATGATGATATAGGCGAAGAAGGGCTAATAGATAGACGAGGACACCATAAAAAAGATGAAGAATTAGATGAATTAGAGAAATTACGTCGAGAGAATATTAGATTAAAAAAGAAACTAGAAGAAAAAGATATGGTGGTAGAACTGCTAAAAAAAGTGAAAGAATTCGAAGGGATGTGAGGCTTGGCAAACAACGTAACGAAAATAAGTATCTAGCAATAAAATACTTTTATGAAACAAAAATATGGAGTATTAATTGGATGTGTAAAGTACTTAACATATCAAGAGCATCATACTACAAATGGCTCCACAGAGAAGTACCTCAACAAGAATTAGAAAATATTGAATTAGCAAGATTAATAAAAGAATATGATGAAAGATTTAATCATATTTTAGGATATCGTAGAATGACATCTTGGATTAACCATTTCAATCAAACTAATTACAGTAAAAAAAGAGTCCATAGGATTATGCAAAAATTAGGTATTCACTCAGTAATCCGAAAAAAGAAGAATAAATACATTTCAGTTAAGCCGGAAACAATAGCAGAGAACATATTACAAAGAGACTTTTATGCAACAGAACCAAATCAAAAATGGGTAACAGACATTACAGAATTTAAAGTACCAAGAGAAAAGAAAAAGATTTACTTAAGCGCCATACTTGATTTGTATGATAGGTATCCAGTAGCCTATGTATTAAGTAGTAGAAACGATAACAAATTAGTATTTAAGACCTTTGATAAAGCAATAAAAGATAATCCATTAGCAAAACCAATCTTCCATAGCGATAGAGGATTTCAATACACAAGTAAAGTATTTCAAAGAAAACTGAAAGAACAAGAAATGAAACAGTCAATGTCAAGAGTAGGACACTGTATTGATAATGGACCGGTAGAAGGATTCTGGGGAATAATTAAATCAGAAATGTATCAAATGTATGAAATTACAGATGAAGAGTCCCTAAGATATGCAATTAATGATTACATGCGTTTTTACTCAGAGGAAAGATTACAAGACAGATTTAACTGTAAAACGCCATTAGAAGTTAGGACAGAAGCTTTATCAATTAAAACTCCTATAGAATACCCTATATCTGCGAATAAGAGAATAGAGAAGTACAAAGAAAAATGGACAGCATAAAAACTACCACATAACTTAGATGTCATGTGGTAGTTCATAAAAATTATTTTAGATATTTTACCTGTCTACTTGACAAGGGGCATATCATTGTGTTCTGTCACCTTATTTATTAATATGTCCTTAATTTTGTTATAATTTAGCTGGTCTAAATTTTTTATTAATATATATATACATTAATACTAATATTATAGAATGTAATTAATTATTCCATTGCATATATCATCAATCATTTATATAAACTCGCCTCTTTTCTTTATCATAAAGGTTTGTAAGTTAGTACCTGGCACTAATACTTCTTGCAGCTATTAGGTTTACTCCTGTGTCTAGGAGGTTTTCTATTATTATGTCTCCTTCGTTTATTGGAGCATAGGCTACTACTTTGTTTATAACTTTCATAGCTTCAAACATCTTCTCTTTTGGTATATATCCCTTGGTGACTACTGGAAGCCTTTTTAATGAGCTATTTTTAAGCACTACTGTACTTGTTAGAACTCTTGTAGGATTAGTTACTTCCTTTATGCCATAATCTTCTCCTCTTTTGCAGGTGTTCCCTTCAACTGTATAACCTCTTGGACTTTTTTCATCCTTTTTTATGGTAAGTCTACATCCTCTAGGACATACTATGCATATTTTTTCATATACATCCACCTTACTCCACCTGCCTTTCTACCGAAACTGTTAGTTCACGAATATTGTTTTCTTTCAGCAGTTTAGAGTCCAACACTATCTCTTCCATTTCACCAGGTGTTAGCTGCATTTTATTTATCTCTTTTAGTACAATATCATTTCCCTTTACAACTAGTTTTGCATTTTTGTAAATATCCGTAACCCTCATAAGTAAGTTTATATGCTCATCTAAGTTTTCTACCCTTATCACTTGAGGTACAATATATCTAATTCCTTCGCCAGCTTTTGTTTTTACCACTTGACCACCACATACTAACTCACCTTTCACATATCTTTTAGCACATCTACCTGCCTTATAGCTTTCCCTAGTCACATTGTCTACCAAATCATGAACATGAACTACATTTCCACAGGCAAATATCCCCTCAACACTTGTCTCCATAGATTCATTTACCACTGGTCCATTAGTTACAAGATCAATTTCTACATTAGCCTTAGTAGAAAGTTCATTCTCTGGAATAAGCCCTATTGAAAGAAGTAATGTATCACATTCATAATATGTTTCTGTTCCTGAAATAGGCTTCTTATTTTTATCTACCTCTGTTACTACTACTCCTTCAATTCTATCTCTTCCCTTTATTTCAATCACAGTATGATTCAAATATAATGGTATGTCATAATCATGCAAACATTGAACAATATTTCTTGTAAGTCCACTGGAATATGGCATTATCTCAACTACTGCCTTAACTTCTGCACCTTCTAATACCAACCTTCTAGCCATTATCATTCCAATATCTCCTGAGCCCAATATTACTACTTTCTTACCTACTTGATATCCTTCAATATTTATAAATCTTTGGGCAGTTCCAGCAGTGAAAATACCTGAAGGCCTTGTTCCTGGGATAGATATAGCTCCTCTTGGTCTTTCTCTACAGCCCATTGCCAATATAATAGCCACTGCCTTTATGTTCACAAATCCGTCTTGCTTATTTATATAACTTATTTTCCGCTCTTCATCTATATCTAAAACCATAGTGTCTAACTTATATTCTATTCCCATACTTTTCAACTCATTAATAAATCTTTCTGCATATTGAGGTCCTGTCAATTGTTCTTTAAATATATCTAAACCAAATCCATTGTGAATACACTGTTTTAGAATTCCACCTAGTTCATTGTCCCTTTCTAGTATAAGAATATTTGAAACTCCATTTTTCTTAGCTTCAATAGCTGCTGCCAACCCTGCAGGACCGCCTCCGATTATTACAATATCATATTCGTACATTTTCTATACCCCCTTCCACTTCATCTACTTCTTTGGTTGGCCCTGTAAGTATATATGAATCTTTAGAATCTTTAACTATCTCTACTACATCTACTTTTAATTCTCTAGCCAATATTTCCATAACTCTTGGAGAGC
Source organism: Anaerosalibacter sp. Marseille-P3206 (assembly GCF_900155565.1). Classification (NCBI taxonomy): domain Bacteria; kingdom Bacillati; phylum Bacillota; class Tissierellia; order Tissierellales; family Sporanaerobacteraceae; genus Anaerosalibacter; species Anaerosalibacter sp. Marseille-P3206. The sequence continues at coordinate 2,162,979 of NZ_FUHM01000002.1, read as the reverse complement.
AAAATCCACCTTGACATCTTCCCGAACCTGGTCTTACTCTCCTTTTAACTCCATCAACAGTTCTAGCACCAGCATTTCTGTGTATTGAGTCTACTATCTCTCCTTCCGTAATAGTTTCACATCTACAGATTATCCTTCCATAGCTAGGATTCTCTTTGATTATTTCATTCTTCTCCTCTTCTGATAATTCTTCAAATCTTGTCATCTTTCTCCTTCTAGGATTGAAATCATCCTTTTTAATTAGTCCATCAAATACATTATCAACTAACTCAACTACATACTCTGCAATTGCAGGTGAAGATGTAAGTCCTGGTGACTTGATTCCTCCTACATTTATAAATCCCTTCACATCACTTGCCTCTCCAATAATGAAATCCCCCGTACTAGGATCATTTCTGAGTCCAGTAAAATTTGTAATAGTCTTATTAAAAGGTATTCCCTTCACACTTCTACCTGCAGTATCTTTTACATCTCTTAGTCCTTCCATAGTAGTTTCCTTAGATTCCTTTGTTGAAACGATTTTGTTATCTGGCCCAATCATCATGTTTCCATGAACAGTTGGAGTAACTACAACTCCCTTTCCATAAGGTTTAGGACATTCAAATATAGTAGTATTAGTTAATTTTCCTACACTCTTATCCAAAACATAGTATTGACCAGCTCTAGGAGTTACCACATACTTTTCCTCAGACACCATATTATTTATCTTATCTGAATAAATTCCCCCACAATTTATTACACATTCAGCCTCTACTATTCTTTCTACAGTCTCAATAATAAAACCTTCTTCTATCTTAGTTATATTTTTAACCTCATTATTTAAAAATAACTCTACACCATTATCTATTGCATTTTCAGCTAATGCTATGGCCAATTCCCAAGGACCAACAATTCCAGCTGTAGGAGCATATAGTGCTACTATTACCTCATCTCCAATATTAGGCTCCATTTCTAATACTCTTTTTCTATCAAGTATTTGTAAATTTGGTACACCGTTTATTTTGCCTCTTTCATATAATTCTCTTATAGTATTTTCATCTTCTTCATCAAATCCAACTACTAGAGAGCCTATTCTCTTAAATGGCACATCTAATTCTTCACACACCTTATCAAACATTGGGTTTCCCTTAACATTAAAAGTAGCCATCTTTGTTCCTGGTTTTGCATCATAACCAGCATGAACTATTCCCGTATTTGCCTTTGTACAGCCATTTGAGATATCATTTTCCTTTTCTATAAGTACAATACTAAGTTTATATCTTGAAAGTTCTCTAGCTATAAATGTTCCTATTATGCCTGCCCCTATTATTGCAACATCATACATCCCATCATCTCCCTTTAAAATAAGATAGCTTAAATATTACCCCTTTATATGTATATATACTTATTTACCTTATGTATTTATTCTCTAAATCAATAATATTGCCCACAAAAAAAGTGATTAAGAAATTTTCTTAATCACTTTTTTATACCCAAGGAGTCAAAGGACCCTGACTCAGTCCGATCTATTATCATATTCAGCTTTTGGATATCCCATCCTATCTAACACTAAATCATATCCATCAGCACCATAGTTTAAAGACCTATTGATCCTACTAATAGTAGCTGTACTTGCCCCTGTTTCAGCTTCAATTTCATTATAGGTTTTATTCATTCTAAGTAACTTTGCAACTTCAAGTCTTTGGGCTATAGATTGTATTTCTTTTATTGTACATATATCTTCAAAAAAACGATAGCACTCTTCCATATTTTTTAATTGTAATATTGCTTTAAAAAACGAATCCACTTGTTCATTTTTTATTTTAGAATCATATTTCACTATAGAACACCTCCCTTACCAATTTAATTCTACTTATAATTAAAAATTCCTTCTAATAAACTAATTAATTTTTATTCACAATGTTTAGATTGAAAAACTAGGAACCTCAATTAAGATTCCTAGTTTTTTTCTAAAATAGTCCTATTATTTCTCCATCTTCAAGTATATCCATTCTATTTGCTGCTGGTACTTTTGGAAGACCTGGCATTGTCATTATTTCACCAGTTAATGCTACTAAAAATCTAGCCCCAGCAGAAATCTTTATTTGTCTTACTTCAATAGTAAATCCTTCTGGTCTACCTAAAAGCTTAGGATCATCAGATAGTGAATATTGAGTTTTTGCCATACAAATAGGCATTTTATCCAATCCTAATGCTTCAATTTGTTTTATATCCTTCATACATTTTTGAGTAAAGTCTACATCTTTAGCACCATAAACTTCTCTTGCAATCTTAGTTATTTTATCTTTAATGCTATCATTTTCATCATAAAGAACTTTGAAATCTGAAGGTTCGTTTTCTATTACTTCTACAACTTTCTTTGCTAATTCTTCCCCACCTAAACCACCTTTTGCCCATACTTGAGTTTGAACTACTTCTACTCCAATCTCTTTACACTTATTAAATACTAATTCAACTTCTTTTTCAGTGTCAGTTGGAAACTCATTTATTGCTACAACTACAGGTACATTGTATTTTCTTACATTTTCTATATGTTTTTCAAGATTAGCAAAACCTTTTTCTAATGCTTCCAAGTTTTCTGTATTTAAATCCTGTTTTAAAACTCCACCATGATGTTTTAAAGCTCTAACAGTAGCAACAATTACTGCTGCATCTGGTTTTAAACCTGCCATTCTACATTTGATATCGAAGAACTTTTCAGCTCCTAAGTCCGCACCAAAACCTGCCTCTGTAACAGTATAATCCGCTAATTTTAAAGCCATCTTTGTAGCTAATACACTATTACAACCATGAGCAATATTTGCAAAAGGTCCACCATGTATGAAAGCAGGAGTATTTTCTAGAGTTTGAACTAAATTTGGTTTTATTGCATCTTTAAGTAATAATGCTAATGCACCTTCTGCATCTAAGTCTTTTGCATGAACTGCTTCTCCACTGAAGTTATAACCTATTACAATGTTTCCTATTCTTTCTTTCAAGTCAATTAAATCATCAGCAAGACATAATATAGCCATGATCTCTGAAGCTACAGTAATATCAAAACCGTCTTCTCTAGGCATTCCATTAGGCTTTCCACCTAGACCTACCACTATATTTCTTAAAGCTCTATCATTCATATCTAAAACTCTTTTCCAAGTAATCCTTCTTGAATCAATTTGCAATTGATTTCCTTGATGTATATGATTGTCTATTAAGGCTGAAAGTAAATTGTGAGCTGCTGTAATTGCGTGTAAATCTCCTGTAAAATGTAAGTTTATATCTTCCATAGGAAGTACTTGTGCATATCCACCACCTGCTGCACCACCTTTAACGCCAAAGCAAGGCCCTAGTGAAGGTTCTCTAAGTGCAGATATGGCTGTTTTCCCAATCTTATTAAGACCCATACTTAATCCTATGTTGACAGTAGTTTTTCCTTCCCCTGCAGGAGTGGGGTTAATTGCTGTCACCAATATTAACTTACCATCTGGTTTATCCTTTAACTTTTCTAAAACATCTAGAGATACCTTGGCTTTGTACTTACCATAAAGCTCTAAATCATTTTCTTCAAGTCCAATTTTTTCAGCTACTTCTACGATTGGTAGCATTTTCCCTTCTTGAGCTATCTGTACATCAGTTTTCACTTTTACTCCTCCTTATTTCAAAAATTTCACCTTTGTTTAATAATAATTCCCTATGTATTCCCTATTATTATTCCCCAAAAATAAATCATAAAACTAAAAATTCATTCTTTTCCTAATATATCATCCACGAATTAGTTTAACATACTTTTTAGAATTTTAAAATAGTTTTGCTTTTTAATATTCTTAGTTTCGACAAAAAAGGAGACAAACTTATGTCTCCTAAATATCTGCAATGTCTTTTCTATAACAAATACCTTCAAAATTAATTTTTTCTATGTTTTTATATGCACATTTTCTAGCTTCTTCTATGGTATCACCAAGGCAAGTTACAGAAAGTACCCTTCCTCCATTTGTTACTAATTCACCATCTACTATCTTTGTTCCATTGTGGAAAAGTATTATGTTTTTATCTAAGTTTTCTATACCACTTATCTTAAAACCTTTTTGATATTCAATAGGATAACCCTTAGATGTTGCAACTACTGTAACACATTTTTTATCAGACCAAATTAAATCATCATCTCTAAGAGTTCCATCAATTGTCTTTTGGAATATGTCTACTAGGTCATTTTCAAGACGAGGAAGTACCACTTCTGTTTCAGGGTCTCCAAATCTTACATTGAATTCTAATACTTTTGGACCGTCTTCCGTAAGCATAAATCCAATAAACAGTACGCCTCTATAGTCAATGCTTTCTTCATCTAATCCTCTTCTTATTTTCCTAAGCACTTCTCTCTCAATTTCCTTTTTCAAATCCTCAGTTAAAACTGGATTTGGAGAAAAACATCCAACTCCTCCTGTATTTGGTCCCTTATCTCCATCAAATATCTTCTTATAATCTCTAGCACTTTCCATTGGAACAATTTTTCCCTCAGTAACAAAGCAAAGTAAAGACATTTCTATACCAGTTAAAAACTCTTCAATTATGATAGTCTCTCCAGCAGAGCCAAACACTTTACTAACTATCATATCTTCAATTGCTTTTGTTGCTTCTTCTTTACTTTGGCATATTATAACTCCCTTACCCAAACACAAACCATCTGCCTTTATTACCAATGGATAACTAAATTCATCAAGTCCGTCAATTGCTTCTTCTTTAGTTTTATAAACCCTATACTTAGCAGTTGGAATTTGATATTTTTCCATAAATTCCTTTGCTACTATTTTGCTTCCTTCTAGTATTGCACCTTCTTTTTTAGGTCCAAACACTCTCAATCCATTTTCCTCAAACACATCTGCAATTCCATCTACTAGTGGATCTTCTGGTCCTACAACAGTTAAATCTATTTTATTTGTAATTGCAAAGTTCAAAAGTAAATCTATATCCTTAGGTGATATATTCACATTTTCAGCAATACTAGCTGTTCCTCCATTACCTGGTGCACAGTATATTTTAGACACTCTTTTACTTTGAGCCAATTTATATATAAGTGCATGTTCTCTACCACCACTACCTATTACCAATACCTTCATCTCATCACAACTCCTCTCTTAGAAGTTTAATGTTTAAAATGTCTCTTGTGTGTAAATATCATTGTTATCCCAGCTTCATCAGCTGCTTTTATAGAATCCTCATCTCTAATAGAACCTCCCGGCTGAATAACTGCAGTAACTCCAGCCTTTCCTAAAGCCTCGATAGAATCACTAAATGGGAAGAATCCATCAGAAGCCAATACACTTCCAACCACTTTTTCTCCTGCATGTTCTATTGCTTGTTCAACTGCCCATATTCTATTTACTTGACCCATTCCAATTCCTATAGTAGCACTATCCTTTGCCAACACTACAGAATTAGATTTTACATTTTTTACTGCTTTCCAAGCAAATAATAAGTCTTTCATTTCTTCCTTGCTTGGTTCTCTTTTAGTAACTATTTCTAAGTCTTCAATACCAACTTCTGTATCCAATTCTTGTACTAATAGTCCACCAAGAACTTTTTTCATGTCATACGCCTTATAATCATTTTTCATAATATCAGGAATTTCTAGTATTCTAATGTTTTTCTTTGAAGTAAGTACTTTTAGTGCTTCTTCAGTATAAGAAGGAGCCATCACTATTTCAATAAATATTTCATTTATCAATTTTGCAGTATCTACATCTATTTCCCTATTTGCTGCTATTATTCCACCAAAAATAGATACTTTATCACATTCATAAGCCTTCTTATATGCTTCTAAGATAGTATCAGCACTACCTATTCCACATGGGTTTGTATGTTTTACAGCTACAACTGTAGGTTCTTCAAAACTCTTAAGTATTTCTAATGCTCCATTAGCATCATTTATATTATTAAAAGATAGTTCCTTTCCATGAAGTTTATTAGCAGATGAAATAGTACCTGAAATATCCCCTATTTCCTTATAAAAAGCTGCCTTTTGATGAGGATTTTCTCCATATCTTAACTCTGCCTTATCTTCAAAAGTCAAAGTAAGAGTTTCAGGTAAAAATTCATCATCCAAACTCATGAAATAATTTGAAATAAGAGTATCATATTGACTTGTATGTTCAAATACCTTACAAGCTAAACGTCTTCTAGTATTGATTGAAGTTTTTCCTTCAGCCTTTAGTTCACTAAGAACAACTTCATAGTCCCTTGGGTCAACTATTACAGTTACATATTCATAATTTTTACCTGCTGCCCTAATCATAGAAGGTCCACCGATATCTATATTTTCAATTATCTCTTCATGAGTAACTCCTTCTTTTTGTATAGTTTGTTTAAATGGATAAAGATTGTTTACTATCAAATCTATAGGAGCTATGTCTAAACTTTTTAATGTCTCTACATGTTTCTCATTGTCTCTTACATGAAGTATTCCACCATGAATTTTAGGGTGAAGAGTCTTTACTCTTCCATCAAATGCTTCAGGAAATCCTGTTACATCTTCAACATCAATTACTTCCAATCCAGCTTCTTCTAATACCTTTTTTGTTCCACCAGTTGAAATTATCTCCCAACCTAAGCTTACAAGTTCTTTTGCAAAATCTACTACTCCACATTTGTCCCATACACTAATAAGAGCTCTTTTCATATTATCACCTCTATAATATAATCGGTATTGTCAAAAATATTAATATACATCTCTGACAATCCTTGATTTTCAAACATTTATCTTAATAAAAATATTTACCCCCTAAAGAGAGCTAAATATTTTTTGTTTTTATATACAAAAATGGATGACAAATATCCATTCATTAGTTATAATATCGTCGTCAAACAAATCTAACTAGAAAGGAATTGTCATCCATGTTCGATATTATAACTTATTTACTATACTTTATTCAAGTCCAAAATAACATTATTTTATATCTTCTATTTTGTTTAGGTGCTATTAAAGCTTCGAAGCTACCTGATGAACCCATTGATAAGCCTTATCGTAAACTGAAAGTCGACGAAATGCCTATCTTTGATAAGGTTAAGAAATATGATCACAAAGTTCTTTTAAAGAATTATTTGTTGGATAAAGGAAAAGAGCTTAAACCTGTTAACTCTAAAGTTCCTGTTCCTGAATCTATTTCTTGTCCTTGTTGTGGTGCTCCTCACATTTACATATACGATAACAACGGTGGCAGAGGCCAATTTAAATGCAAGGTTTGTGAATCAACTTTTAGCCGAAAAAATCAATTTTCCAAGTCTGTTATTTTAAGATGTCCTCATTGTAACAAGGCTCTTGAGCCTATTAAGGATCGTAAATTCTTTATTATCTACAAGTGTAAAAACAATGAGTGCTCTTTTTATCTTAAAAACAAAAATTCTTTATCTAAAGAACAAAAGGAGCTGTTTGAGATTAAGCCTCATTCTTTTAAAATGCATTATATTTACAGAGCTTTTAATATTAACTTTAAGCCTTTATCTAGAACTTCTCCTGTTAAAGGTTCTGTTTCTTTGCCAAGGATTTATGCTTCCAATCATGTTTTAGGTCTTGTTTTAACTTATTATGTTAATTATGGCCTAAGTGCTAGAAAGACTGCTGCTATCATGAAAGATATTCATCAGGTTGATATTTCTCATCAAACTGTTCTTAATTATGCTAACACTGTAAGTGTTATTACTAAGCCATTTGTTGACAATTACCCTTATGAGCTATCTGACTCTATTTGTGGTGATGAAACTTATATTAGGGTTAATGGTAAATGGCATTATATCTTCTTTTTCTTTGATGCTGTTAAGAAGATTATTTTGTCTTACCATGTTTCTCCTAATCGTGACACTCCTTCAGCTATTATTGCTTTAGATGATGTTTTGTCTAAATTTAAGGAAATTCCAAAGAATCTTAATATCATTGTTGATGGTAATCCTATTTACCTTCTTGCTCAACATTTTTTTGCCCAACATGATATATTTTTTGATGTTTCACAGGTCATTGGTCTTACTAATGATGATCCTGTTTCAAAAGAATTTAGACCACTTAAGCAAGTTATCGAACGTCTTAATCGCACTTTTAAAGGCAATTACAAATCCTCTCATGGATTTGGTGCCCAGCATGGTTCTGTTACTTTTGTTACATTGTTTGCTGTTTATTTCAACTTTTTAAGACCTCATGCTTCATTGGAAGCTAGTGTACCTGTTGTTATTCCTGAACTTGAGGATTTACCCAATATGCCTGCAAGATGGATTAAATTAATACAACTGTCTGAAGAATACATATCTTCTTGTGCTTAAAGTCTTGTTTTTAGATTCTTTGAGCCCAGCAGCACTAGCCACCGTAGGCTTGCCCTTGACAAAAATATTTAAGAAAATGCTATAATGAACATTTCAAGGGCTTATTTGCGTTGTCTTGTTTTTGAGTTCCCCTCGCCCTTGTTAGTTTTAACTAAGCATTTTCTTATTTTTTGTCAAGGGTGGCGGGAGATCCCACTCAAAATTTAATTGAAAAGTATTATTTTTGACTTTTATTTTTTCATAAAACTTTTTACATTACCATATAATCACTTTTCTTCCATCAAGCTTAATATTTCCCTCACAATAAAGCCTTACTGCTTCAGGTAATGCTTGATGCTCTACTTTAAGTACTCTTTCCTTTAGAGTTTCAACCGTATCATCCTCTTTTACTTCCACTACCCTCTGAAGTATTATAGGCCCAGTGTCAGTTCCCTCATCTACAAAATGTACAGTAACTCCAGTATATTTCACGCCATATTTTAGTGCTTCCTCATGAACCCTTTCTCCGTAATACCCTTTCCCACAAAAGCTAGGTATTAAAGATGGATGAATATTTATTATTCTATTTTTATATTCTCTTATAAATTCCTCTGAAAGAACCTTTAGATATCCAGCTAATACTACCAAATCCACATCTCTTGCTTTCAATTCATCTATAATCCTTCTATTATATTCTTCATCTGAATCATAGGATTTTCTATCTATCCATAGGGATTCAATTTTTTCTCTTTCCGCTCTTTTTAGTCCAAAGGCATCTTTTTTATTAGATATAACTGCTGCGATTTTTCCATTAATATATCCGCTATTAATATGATCTATTAAAGATTGAAGATTTGTCCCGCCACCAGATATTAAAACTCCAATATTTAGCATAGTTCTATCTTGTTCTCCCCTCTTTTGATTTCGCCAAGAACTACAAATTTTTCATCTTTGGATCTTAATAATTCTATTATACCATCTACATCTTCTTTCCTTACAGCAAAGACCATACCAATACCCATATTAAATGTATTGTACATATCATCTTTATTTATTTTTCCGTATTTTGCAATCACATCAAATATTGGAGGTATTTCTATATGGCTTGTATCTACAACTGCTGTAAGTCCTTCTGGTAACATTCTAGGAATGTTTTCATAAAATCCACCACCAGTAATATGACAAATGCCCTTTATGTCAAACTTTTCTACTAACTCAATCATAGGATCAGTGTATATCCTAGTTGGCTTCAATAGTTCTTCACCTAATGTACATCCCAATTCAGGAATATATGTGTCTACACTTAAATCATTCTTCTCGAAAAATATATGTCTAACTAGAGAATAACCATTGCTATGAACTCCACTAGAAGGAAGTCCTATAAGTACATTTCCTTCTTCTATTTTTGAACCATCTATTATTTTTTCTCTATCTACTACGCCAACTGCAAATCCTGCAATATCGTATTCGTCTTCACTATAAAAACCAGGCATTTCAGCAGTTTCTCCACCTATTAGGGCACATTTACCTTTAACACATCCATTTGCAACACCTTCAACTATATTTGCCATTTTTTCAGGTACAAGTTTTCCTGTTGCTATATAGTCTAAGAAGAATAAAGGCTTTGCACCTTGGCAAAGTAAGTCATTAACACTCATAGCTACACAGTCTTCTCCTATAGTGTCATGTACATCCATCATAAATGCAATCTTAAGCTTAGTTCCAACTCCATCAGTACCTGCTACCAATACAGGTTCCTTATAATTTTCTGAATCTAGTGCAAATAATCCTCCAAAACCACCTATATCAGATATAACTCCTTTTGTATATGTCTTTTTTATAAACTGTTTTATAAGACTTACTTCCTTGTATCCAGCTTCCACATCTACTCCAGCTTCTTTATAGGATTTACTCATCAGAACCTCTCCTTTCATTTGTGAGTCAGTGAGTCAGGGGACTGTCACCTGACTCAGTCAATATTTAATTCTGTAGGATATTTTTTATCAAAACATCCTGTGCAAAATACATTTTCTCCACCTGCTCCTTTTATTAGTCCTTCAAGAGAAATATAGCAAAGTGAATCTGCTCCAATATACTCTCTTACTTCTTCTATTGTTTTTTCTGAGGCAATTAAGTTCTGTTTCTTTGGTGTATCCATTCCCAAATTACAAGTATGAAGTACTGCTGGTGAACAAATTCTTACATGAACTTCCTTAGCTCCAGCATTCTTTAGCATTCTCACGATTCTAGACATGGTAGTTCCTCTAACTATAGAATCATCTACTAATACTAATCTTTTACCCTCTACATTTTCTCTCAATACATTAAGTTTTATTTTAACTCCTTGTTCCCTCATTTCCTGAGTGGATTCAATAAAAGTTCTACCAATGTATTTGTTCTTGATTAATCCTTCATCATAAGGTATCCCCGAGGCTTCTGCATATCCTATAGCAGCTACTGTACCAGAATCAGGTGCAGAAATAACTATATCTGCTTCTGCAGGACATTCACGAGCTAATATTTTCCCTGCCTCTCTCCTTGAAAGATAAACACTCATTCCGTCAATCTTACTATCTGGTCTTGCAAAATATATGAATTCAAACAAGCAAAGCTTTCTATTATATTTGTTTTTACTTTTGATACTCTTTATATTATTGTCTTTAATAACTACCATTTCACCAGGTTCTACATCTCTAACAAATTCTGCTCCTATAGTATCAAAAGCACAACTTTCTGAAGACAGTATATAGTCTTCACCTAACTTTCCAATACAAAGTGGTCTAATCCCATGAGGATCTCTTACACCAATAAGTCTATCTACAGTCATTAAAACCAATGCATAAGAACCTTTTATTATCCTAAGAGTATCTAAAATAGCTTCCTCTATATCGTCTTTATGAAATCTAGCTATTAGATTTGCTATTACTTCTGAATCTATATTAGTTGAAAAAATAGTTCCTTCATCTTCTAACTTTTCTCTAAGTTCAGCTGAATTAATCAAATTCCCATTGTGAGCAAGGGCTAAGGCTCCTTTTTTATAGCCTACTACTAATGGTTGAGCATTTACACTGGAAATCTTATCTCCAGCTCCAAGTCTCACATGACCAATTCCAATATTACCTCTCAATCTATTTAGAACTTCTTCTGGAAAAACTTCATGAGTTAATCCCAATTCTTTATGATAATCAATAAAACCATTGTTGTTTACAGCTATTCCCGCACTTTCCTGTCCTCTATGTTGTAATGCATAAAGCCCATAATAAAGAATTTTTGAAATGTTTCTATTTTCTACATCGTATATTCCTATTATTCCACCCATTTTATCACCCTCTTAACTCTTCATCCATTTTTTCTACTGCCTTTGCCATTTCTTCTTTATAATCTTTTAGTTTTTCTCTTAATATTTCATATTTAACAGACAATATCTGCACTGCTAATATTCCTGCGTTTTCTCCACCGTTTATTGCCACAGTAGCTACAGGAACTCCGCTAGGCATCTGTACTACTGAAAGAAGGGAATCCATACCATCCATAGTGGATGATTTTACTGGAATACCTATTACAGGTAGTGTAGTCACCCCTGCTATAACTCCTGCTAAATGAGCAGCCTTTCCAGCAATAGCAATAATCACTTCTATACCTCTTTCTTCAGCACTACTAGCAAATTCTATAGCCTCATATGGAGTTCTATGGGCAGAAATAACTCTTACTTCATATTCCACTTGAAACTTTTCAAGCATCTTTATGGCTTTATCAGCAACATCCTTATCTGATATACTTCCCATAACAATAGCAACTTTCATGAATAACCCTCCTGTTGGCTTCGCCAAAATTTTAAATTTTAAATTGTGAATTATGGTGCAAATATAAATTATTCTAAAGAATAATTTATATTTGGGGGTTTAATTTAAAATTCACAATTCACAATTTTTCATATAATCTCCATGGAGATTATATGAAATATCTAATTCCAGCTTCAAATATCTTTTGATCTTTATTACCAGGTATGTTCTTTATGATATTATTGCCCATTCTCTCTGAATGACCCATCTTACCAAGTACTCTTCCATCAGGACTTGTAATGGCTTCTACAGCTTCTATAGATCCATTTGGATTGAAGTATCCATCATAAGAAGGCTTTCCATCAAAATCCACATATTGTGTAGCTACTTGACCATTAGCTATTAATCTATCCATTGTTTCTTTATTAGCAACGAATCTTCCTTCTCCATGAGAAATAGGTACAGTATGAATATCCCCTACCTTTACATTGTTAAACCAAGGTGAAAGATTTGAAACAACTTTTGTCTTAACTATAGTGGAAACATGGCAACCTATACGATTGAAAGTAAGAGTTGGTGAATCATCTTCCATATCTCTTATTTCTCCAAAAGGTACCAAACCTAGTTTAATAAGTGCTTGGAATCCGTTACATATTCCTAACATTAGTCCATCTCTATTTTTTAATAGTTCCATCACAGCTTCACTTATATATGGATTTTTGAAAACTGTAGCTATAAACTTACCAGAACCATCTGGTTCATCTCCACCGCTAAATCCACCTGGAATAGCTATTATTTGACTGTTATTAATATGTTTTACCATTTCCTTGATTGAGTATTCGATATCTTCACCAGCTAAATTTCTAAATACAAATGTATCTACTACTCCCCCAGCTCTTTCAAAAGCAATCTTAGTATCTAATTCACAGTTAGTGCCTGGAAATACTGGTATAAACACTCTTGGCTTAGCTATTTTTATCTTTGAAGTTCTTTTTACGCCCTTGCCATAACAAATTTCTATTGGTTTTCCATCTACATCTTCTTTTAAAGAAAATACATCCTTAAGTGGTTTTTCCCATTCTCCTACAAGTTCGTTTAATGATATCTTTTCACCATTTGCCTCTATATAATCTCCATCATTAGTTGAACCAAGTATTTCTATATCAATTCCTTCAAAAAGTTCTTTAACATCTTCATCACTACTAATTTCAAGTATTATAGAACCATATATTGGTGCAAATACTTTAGAATCAATTTCTTTTCCAAAAGTAAATCCTATTCTATTACCAAAGGACATTTCACTTATACTTCTTGCTATTCCGCCTTCTTTAACACTAGTTGCAGAAAGTATCCTACCATCTTCAATTAAATTAAATATTCTAGTATAATTCTTATCTAATTCTTCAAAATCTGGCATTCCATTTTCATCTATAGTAAGTGGAACTAAGACAACAGTATTTCTCTTTCCCTTAAACTCTGGAGACACTACCTTGCTTGCCTTACCTGTAGTTACTGCAAAGCTAATAAGTGTAGGTGGAACATTTAATTCATTAAAGGTACCTGACATACTGTCTTTACCGCCAATACTAGGGATATTTAAGCTCTTTTGAACTAAATATGCTCCCAATAATGCACTAAAAGGCTTACCCCATTTTTTTTCATCTTCACCTAACTTTTCAAAATACTCTTGGAATGTAAGTCTTACCTTTCTATAATCTCCACCAAAGGCAACTATCTTAGCCAATGATTCAATCACCGCATACATTCCACCATGGAATGGGCTCCATTTTGAAATCTTTGGATTAAATCCATATGTCATCATAGAACAAGTATCTGTTTCCCCTTCATATACAGGGATTTTCCCTATCATTCCATCAATAGGAGTTTGTTTGTATTTTCCACCAAATGGCATCAATACAGTTCCAGCACCTATAGTATTGTCAAACTTCTCCATCAATCCTCTTTGGCTACAAGTATTGATATCTGTCATATTTGAAATCCAAGCATCTTTTATATCCTTTGACTTTTCTAATTCTTTTGGAAGTAAATCAAAGTAGTTATTACCCTTTGGTTCTTCTACAAATACCCTAGTCTTTTTTCTAACTCCATTAGTATCTAAGAAATCCCTACTTATATTAACTATTTCATCTTCTCTCCAATTCATAACAAGTCTCTTTTCACTTGTTACATTTGCAACTATTGTTACTTCAACATTTTCCTCTTCACAGTATTTAACAAAAGTATCTACATCTTTACTATCAATAACTACTGCCATTCTCTCTTGAGATTCTGAAAGTGCTATCTCTGTTCCATCTAAGCCTTCATATTTCTTTGGAACCTTATCTAGTTCAATATTCAAACCATCTGCTAATTCACCTATTGCAACAGATACTCCTCCTGCTCCAAAGTCATTACATCTTTTGATCATTTTACTTACCTTTGGACTTCTAAATAGTCTTAAGATTTTTCTCTCAATAGGTGGATTTCCCTTTTGCACTTCTGAACCACAAGTAAGTAAAGAACTCTCATCATGCTCTTTTGATGAACCAACAGCTCCACCTAATCCATCTCTTCCTGTTCTACCACCAACTAATAGTACCAAATCTCCTGGTTGAGGAGTTTCTCTTATTACATTTTCCTTTAGGCCAGCACCTACAACTGCACCTACTTCCATTCTCTTAGCTATATATCCTTCATCATATATTTCTCTAACATAGCCTGTTGCCAATCCTATTTGATTTCCATAAGAACTGTATCCCTTCATTGCTCCTAACGTTATCTTTCTCTGAGGTAATTTCCCTTGAAGAGTCTCTTCAATACTTGTTCTTGGATCTCCACTACCTGTAACCCTCATAGCTTGATATACATAGCTTCTTCCTGAAAGAGGATCTCTTATAGCTCCACCAAGACAAGTAGCAGCTCCACCAAAAGGCTCTATCTCTGTTGGATGATTGTGAGTTTCATTTTTAAACATCAATAGCCATTTTTCAATCTTACCATTTACATCTACATCTATTTCAATGCTACAAGCATTTATTTCATCTGATTTTTCTAAGTCATCAAGAACACCTTTCTTTGACATTTCCTTTGCCATTATGGTACCCATATCCATTAAACAAACTGGCTTTTCCTTAGCTTCATGAACATATTCTCTAGACTCAAAATATTTCTTTAATGTCTCTTCAAAAATCTTTTTATATTGGCCTTCTTCAATTTCTATATTCTCAATACTTGTCATAAAAGTTGTATGTCTACAGTGATCAGACCAATAAGTGTCTATTACCTTTAGTTCTGTAATAGTAGGATCTCTTCTTTCTTCATTCTTGAAATATTCCTGACAAAATAATATATCTTCAAAATCCATGGCAAACCCGATCTCATTTCTAAAACTCTCTAATTCTTCTTTAGACATATCTATAAAACCATTGATTATTTCAACATTTGCTGGTTCTTCTAATTCTGTATAAAGAGTAATTTGATCAATTGCTACTTCTCTTGATTCTACTGGATTTATATAGTATTCCTTTATTCTCTTAATTTCTTCATCTGTAATATCTCCCTCTAGAATTACAATCTTAGAAGAATTAACATTGTATCCTTTTTTCCCTGTAAGTATTTCCAAACATTGAGTTGCTGAATCTGCCCTTTGATTATATTGGCCCGGAAGGAATTCTACACGAAAAGTATAATCACCATCGTTTACTGGAAATTGTTCGAAATATACATAATCTACATTTGGTTCTGAAAAAACAGTTACAACAGCTTTTTTAAATTCCTCATCTGATATATTGTCAATTTGATAATAATTAATAACTCTAACTCCAGTTAAGCCCATTATGTTAAGATTCTCTTTAAAGTCCTTTAGTAATTGAATAGCCTCTACATTGTAGCCCTCTTTCTTCTCAACGAACACCTTTTTTATACTAACCATAAAAGAAGCCCTCCTTAAATATAATTAGCCCAGGCGAGTAGGTATAAGCGAAACCTACCCGCCCGGGCTTTTATCCCATCGGTGTAATATTGGATTTCCAATATTTGTGCCGCTTGGACCAGACAAGATTATACTTCGGAACCCTAGGCACACTTTCACCCACAACTTCCCATCTCTATTATGAGAAATGTATGAGTATTTATGTATGTATCATCTATCTATATTCATAGTATCAGTATAGTTTATGTATGTCAATAGTATTTTTAAATATTATTTTATATAGTTTATTATATAGTGAACTATAAGTTTGAATATATAATATATGTTTAATATATAATAAACATAATAAAGCAAGTCATGGGATAGTCCCTCAAATATAAGGGATGGTTGTTTTTGTTTGAAATGATAAACATAAGCCACGCCTTGCGTTTCAACTATGTGAATGATATAATTTACAATGAAATTAGAAGAATCTAATTTTTAAATAAACCATGAAGGTTACTTGCTTTCTGAAGAATGCAGTTAATATAAATTTCATCTATGGAGGTAATTGAATGAAAAAATTAACTACAAAAAAACTAGTACTTTCAGGGTTATTTTTGGCTTTAGGCCTAATGTTACCATTTTTAACAGCACAAATACCAAGTATCTCAAACAAATTACTGCCAATGCACTTACCAGTTTTGCTTTGTGGATTTATAGTAGGATGGCCATATGGTTTAGCAGTAGGATTTATTACACCAATACTTAGAAGTGTGCTATTTACAATGCCACCAATGTTTCCAACTGCTACTGCAATGGCTTTTGAATTAGCAGCATATGGTTGTATAGCAGGACTAGTTTATAAAACTAGACTTAATAAAGATACAAAAGATATATATGTATCTCTAATCATAGCTATGCTTGGTGGTAGAGTGGTTTGGGGTATCGTAAGCTATATACTATATAGTTTTGTTGGTAATCCATTTACATGGAAATTCTTTGTAGGTGGAGCATTTATAAATGCAATCCCAGGTATCATTGTTCAATTAATACTTATTCCAATAATCGTTTCTGCTGTTGAAAAATCAAATGTTACAACAAATGCATAATTACAATATGAAAAGTTCAAACAATATACTGTTGAAACAGTATAAACTGCATCAGAAGATGCAGTTTCAAAACTTTGATATGTTAATTGATCTAATTGATACGCTTCTATTGAAAAATCAAAATGTAAATGTAGCTATTGATGGTAACAGCGGCTCTGGTAAAACAACATTGTCTAAAATATTAGAAAAAATCTATGATTGTAATGTATTTCATATGGATGATTTTTTCTTAAGAACTGAACAAAAAACAAAAGAAAGATTAGAAGAGGTCGGAGGAAATGTTGACTATAAAAGATTTAAAGAAGAAATTATAGATAATTTATATAGTAATCATAAATTTCAATATCAAATATATGACTGTAAACAAATGGAATTAACTGAATTTGTCACTGTAATACCTAAAAAATTAAATATTATAGAAGGGGTTTATAGTATGCACCCAACATTAATAGATAGCTATAATCTAAAAATCTTCCTAACTATTGATAAATATGAACAAGGTAAACGCATACTAAAAAGAAATGGTCCACTCATGTATGAGAGATTTATTAATGAGTGGATACCAATGGAAAATAAATATTTTAAACAAATGAAAATAAGAGAAAAAAGTGATATAGTTTTGTGAGAAGTGAGTCGGGGGACGGTCCCCTGACTCATACCCTACAATCATCAAACATCAGGGACAACTTTATGTTGTTTGATAATTCTTAGCTTGAGTTGTGAATAATGCACTATAAAGATTGTTTTGTTTCATCAAATTAGCATGACTATCAAATGCTTTTATCTCTCCATCTTGCAGTAGCAATATTTTGTCACAGAAAACTGAAGAACTCATTCTATGGGATATAAAAATAGCAGTTCGTCCTCTCACTAATCTATGGAAGTCCTCATATATTTCACTTTCTGCCAATGGATCTAGAGCTGCTGTAGGTTCATCTAATATTACAATCTCACCTTGCTTTATAACTGATCTTGCAATTGCAAGTTTTTGACGTTGACCTCCAGAAAAATCTGTGCCATCTTCATGTATATGTTTATCTAAATAGGTATCCAACCCTTTTGGCAATTCACAAATAGCATTATTAATATTGGTTTCCTCTAATACTTGCCAAATTTCATCATCAGTCACATTTGTTCTTCCTGCTACTATATTTTCTCTTATAGTAAATGGAAACAGCTTATAATCTTGGAAAACAACAGCAAGTATCTTCATATATTCATCATAATCATACTCTTCTATATTTCTTCCGTTATAAAGTATCTCACCTTCATCAGGTCGATAAAAACAGCATATAAGTTTTACAATAGTACTTTTTCCTGCATTATTAAGTCCCACAATAGATATCTTCTCGCCTTTATGAATACTAAAGCTAATGTGATTTAAAATCTTTTTTTCACTCTTTGGATAAGAAAAAGATACATTTTTAAATTCCAATGTTTCAAAACTTTCAGGTATAAGTCTACCTACATTTTCTTCACTTTCAGGCAAAGCCATAAATTGAGCAAAAGGCTCTAAATAGTTTAGAGATTCAATAAACCTAAAATAGCTTTCCACTGTAGACATAAAAGCCGTAGAAAATTGCTGACTTGCTCCTGTCAAAAGTGTAAATTCACCTAATGTGATTTGAGGTCCAAATTTCGTTGAAAGTACACGAATTACTCCATAAGTAAAAGTTACAAATTGTGTTAAATGATTGATTAAACTTTGAATTGAAAATATATTTGCAATTTTAATATAAAGTTTATCAGACCACCTCATAGATTCCATATTCAAATCTGCAATTTTTCCGACCATCATATCACTCATATTATAAATTCTAAAATCATTTTGCTGGCAACCATTTAAACATTGCCCAACATAATAATTATATTTACGATTTACAGGAATAACTAGTTGTGTTGACTTTTGAGTTTCAATAACTATACGATAACTAAATGCTAAACTAAGTGTTGATAATACAAAGATAATTAGCAAAAATAAATAGTTAAATTGAATGATAATTCCACTAATACCAATAAGAGTGAACACTGCAGCTAGAAAATTAATCATCGAATCCACAATAACAGCTAAAGCACCATAAGACTGGATAGCAAAAGTAGCTCTTTCCTTCAAATCCAATATATCTGGATCTTCCAAATAACTGTAATCAATTGCAGTTATTTTTTGAGCAAATCTTTTCATAGTCCTCTGATTTAGTATTTCTTTTTGATTGTTTTGCTTGATCACAATCCATTTATTTGCTTCTAAAAGTATATATTTTGATACCCCTATAACTAGTAGCATTTTCAAAAGATAGGAAATAGTCACCTTCTCCATAACTGCATCTATTAGCAATTTAGGAATCATTATGGTCAATAAGGTATTCAGTGTACTTGTAATAGCACCAATAAACAGCCATAAATACACAGAAGGCATGATTTCTCTTATAGTTCTGTTAAACACTTTCAATACTTGCCTGTTTTTCACTTTGCTTCACCTCCTGATAATACTTCCCTTGAGTTTTGAACATATGAGCATAGAATCCATCATGAGACAACAATTCATCATGAGTTCCTTCTTCTACCATTTTCCCACCATCTAATAGTAGTATTCGATCGCAAAAAAGAGTACTTGCTAATCTATGAGAAATAAACAAAGATGTTTTCCCCTGCATAATTTGGTCAAATTCACGATAAATCTTTTCTTCAGCAAGTGCATCTAACGCTGCTGTAGGTTCATCCATAATCATCATTTGTGTTCTTTTTCGATAAATTGCTCTTGCTATCATAAGTTTTTGATTTTCTCCACCTGATAAAACAGCACCGTCTTCATCTATAATCTTTAATAGCATTTGATCAATTCCCTTATCATACTGACTAATTTTATCCCAAAGTCCAACTTGTCTTAAAGCCATTTCTACCTTTTTTTCATCAATATCACTAGAACTAGCAGCTATATTTTCCTTAATCGTCACAGCCAAAGGTTCAATATCTTGAAAAACCACACCAAATAATTCATGTAAATCCTCAATACTAAACTGTGTATAATCTATATCATCAATAAGAATCCTGCCTGATGTAGGTCGATAAAGGCCCGTAAGCAATTTTACAATTGTAGTTTTACCAGCTCCATTAACACCTACTAAAGCAAGCTTTTCTGAAGGTTCAATTCTAAAAGATAAATCTTTGAAAACATATTTATTAGAATTTGGATATTTAAAAGAAACATGTTCAAACTCTACCGATATTGGTGTACTAGGTACATAGTTTTTATCTGATTCATCTGTAATGAGATTCATATCTAAAAAACCAATAGTGTCTTTACAATAGACAAATTCCCTATGAATATTTGCAAAATCTTGTGTAATTTCATTCATCATTAGTGAAAATAAACTGGTTGCAGTTAAATACATAACGAATTCAGAAATTTTAAATGTCATCATACCTTGAAAAGTTAATATATAATAGGCAAACAAATCAGCAAATACCAATCCCAAAATAGATAACAATGATAATCTTCTTTCAACTAAAAATAAATCCCCATAAATACCTTCTAATTTTTGAATTTCATTTTCATAGCTTTGTAAAAAACGATCTTGGAAATTATAAATTCTAATATCTTTTCCATAACTAAAATCTGTAGTTAGATGCCCATAACCATAATTTCTTCTTTCTGCTTGACTTAATTCTTCCTTTCTTAGGTAACGTGCAGCTGATACTTTCGTCAATACCCAAAATGTAAGTAATACAGATAAAGCTATAACTACTACAATCCAAATGTTAATTCGAGCTAAAATAATAGCAAGTAAAATTACTCCTAGTAATTTGGCTCCCAATAGATAAACTATATGATAAATACCTTCAATTCCATTATTATTACTTTGAACAGCTATTATGCAGGATTCCATTTCATCTGAAAACTCTGTATTTTCATAATATTTTAAGTCCATAGTCATTGTCTTATGCATTAATTCCTTTAAAAAATTAAGTCGAATATAGTTTATTTTATTATATGTTCGTTTTTCAGTCTGTGTTTTAATGGTTTCTAGTCCAAAGCCAACTAAGGATACAAAAGCGATAATTTTTATCACTTCTTGGATTTCCACATTACTTTTTAAAATTCCTCTTATAATCCATTCCATAGAAAAAACAGTTAACACAGGAATTAAACCACCAGCTATTCCATGTAAAATCATACTAAACCAAATCTTTTTAGTAACAGGTTCAAGCATTCGCTTGATGGTTTTTTTATTAGATGCAGGTTGAATATACTTCATTTTTTACACCCCTTTTGCCCATTGGTCAAATAACTCTGCCAACTTCTTAATTTTTTTATCATTTACATAATAATAAACTTTCCTTCCTTCAGTAGCCATATAAACTAGTTCTGCTTTAGTTAATTGTTCCATATGATGGGAAACTGTTGCAGGAGTTAGTCCTATGGTGTTTGCAATTTCTTTTAAATAATGTGGCTTTTGACTTAACAGTTTCATGATATTGAATCGGTTTTCTTCTCCCATAGATTTCATTTGTTCTATAAAAAGTTCCGTATCATGTTTTCCTTTATTAACTAATGCTTCAAGTTCCTCAAATAAAATACCCAAAATCATATTTGGTCTTATAGATTCATCCTTAATAATAGACATTCCAAAAGTACCTTTGTTGATAATTGAAAAGTACAAATGAATAGGTTCTTCACTTCGAAAACTCCATCGTTCAACATCTATAAAATTTACAATTGGAGTGTTTTTAGCATCACCTTTTCCTGAAGAAGTAAACAATTCAACTTTAGATTGAATATAATGCTCTACTTCGCCATAATATTTCAAATATATTTTTTCGATTTTTTTTATAAGCTCAACATAGGTATCAAATCTCTCATCTGCATGTTGAAACAAGTCCATCATCTTAATTTTTTCATCATTATCTAACTCAGAAGCCATAATTTTTTCTATATAATAATCTGCATCAAAAGCTCTATCCTTCATTTCTTTAAGAGCCTTTCTCGCCTCTCCTATCTCGTCTAAATCAGATTGTTCTGTTTCCGCATCTATGTTTTGAAGATGATAATGGCAAGCATTAAAAAATTCTTCTTTTGATAATTCAACCACTTTCTTTGCATTAGTAAATCGAGTCACCATTCCAAAAAAGCCCATATCATTTTGGTCTGATTGGATGCTGAATAAATCTCTCCATTCTGGATAATCTTTTAAAACCTCTAAAGATTCATCAAAAACCTTTATATAAAATTCAATTAAATCACTGTATTTTTCATTGATTTCATCTTCAGATAATATAAAACGATCCTTGTTTTCAATTATGTGTACAGGATCTCCCTTTTTGCGATTTAATATATCCTTTACAATAGCACTTGCTTCCCAATAGATATTTGGTTTATTTTCAATGATCAGCTTCACAATTTTACCCCTCTCACCTATACTTTTATTGCTTTTCTTCATTATATATCTAAATTAGATGATTGTCAAATATAGATTGATGTATATTTTTGAGATTATTATGAAAGCCCTATAAATCTTTATTAATATTTATAGGGCTTTCATAATAAAAAAAGAACGATACGAAATCGTCCTTATTGTTTATCAATTATCTTCTCAAAAGCTATTCTTTTATCATCATTTTCTAAATAAATAATACCGCAATATTGAAAACCAGCCTTCCTTAAAAAATTTTGCATAGATAAATTTTTCTCATGAGTATCTACTCTAATGCTATATATATTTTTACTAATACATAGTTCTTCTATTTTATTTAATATTATAGATGATAATCCTAATCCTTTATAATCAGAAGATATAGCTAATCTATGAATGGTCACATATTCCTTGTCACTTAACCATTCTCCATTATATATATTTTTATAAGTTATTTCTTCTCCAAAAATAGCAGCAACTGTTCCAACTATAGTATTGTCTTTTAATAATACATAACAATTATTATTTTTAATATCATTTTTTATTGTCTCATAGTTTGGATAATTGTCTTGCCATTGGTCTATACCTTGGTTTTTAAGATAGTTTTGTGCTTGCTTTATTATATCCATAATATTGTCTACATCAGATTCTACTGCTAATCGAAATTCCATATGATTTTCCTCCTGTAAAGGTGGCAAGGGGACATTTTGTTTGCCACCTAATTTTAACTTATCAAACAAAAATAACCGTCCCTACTGTTTGATTACTATTTTTATTCCCGCTAAATTCATTAGATTTTTTGCATTAGTTGATGTTGACTTTCCTGATTTTATCTTATAATCAAATTTAATAGTTTTGCCATCATATTTATCTTCAAAATAAAAGTTTCTTATTCTTTTCCTTGAATCTAAGGCACAAAGTTCTAAGTCATGAGTGGTTATCATTCCTATAATATTATCTTTGTTTAAATTTCCTATAACATTTTTAGCACCTAATATTCTATCTACTGAATTTGTACCAGTAAATATTTCATCTATTAAAAATATCATATTATCCTGAGTCTCTGCCCTATCTATAATCCTTTTAATACGAAGTATTTCTGCATAAAAAGTGGATATACCACCCTTTAAATCATCTACAACCCTCATAGAGGTAATTATATCTAATAAAGTAAGCTCCATAGACTTTGCACAAACTCCCGCTCCATTGTAGGCTAATACAAGGTTTATACCTATCGTCCTTAAAAAAGTAGTCTTTCCTGACATATTGGAACCAGTTATAATAAATATCTCATTGTCTAGTTTAATATCATTGTCTACCCTATCTTCCATATTTATTAATGGATGACCTATTTCTTCAGCTATTATTCTAGATTTTCCTTCTACTATCTTAGGAAATACTATATGAGAATTTATATTGTTTAAGACTGAAAAACTAATAAGGCTTTCTATTTCTCCTATGCCTTCAATCCAGCTTTTGACTTTTTCACCATATTTGTTTTTCCACTTTTCAAGTAAAAATATACACTGGTAATCCCAAAGGAACAATACATTTAGAATTAAGTTGGAAATTCCACCTGAACGAATATTAATTATCTGTGTAATCTTATCTAATTCTTTTATAGCTTCTATTGAAGACTGACCTTGAGAGAACATAGTTTCTTTAATCCTTTTTAATTCTTCACTAGAAAAATTCTCTTTTTCTAAAAGTTTTAATACTTCTAAATATGTTTCTAAATTATATTTTAAATAATGTACAGTTTCTAATATTTTACTATTTCTAAACATACTAAATAGCCATATTAAAACCTGAACTATTAATACACCTAGACCTATATAAATTATAAAAAAGCTTTTAGAAATAATGCCATATATATTTATACCTAAGACTAAAACAGGCATAAATCTAATTAAGTTTTTGATAAATTTACTTTTAAATAAATTTTCATCTGACTCTGCATATTTTATAAGAGTCTCTGGATCTTTTAAGTCTTTTTTGTTTTTATAAGTTATATACTCTATTTCCTGTACTAAGTCTAACTTTCCACTTAATTCTTTAATGGCCTCTTGTTTCAAATAAATCTTTTTCTTATCTTTATCTGGTTTTAAAAGATTATTGACAAATATTTTTCTTCCAATATGAGTATTTGTAATGTTTAATAGTTGAAAAATAGAGTTTTCTCCTACTATATCTAAGTCATTTGAATAGTCGTGACTCGTATCTATAAACTCTTTTCCTGTGTCTTCAAACTCTATCCAAGTTCCATCTATTCTAGATATATATCTCCCATTTATATCCTCTAAAATCTTAGCCCGTTCCCTTTCTACTCTTATCTTTTGATGATATACTACTAAAATTAAAAATAAAAACACTAGGATTATTTCCAAAGCTAAAAACATTGTCCCAAAATTATTATAAATCTTATACCCTAAGTAAATAATTAATACCATAACAAAAAATCTAATATTACTAATTATATTGTACTTTTTTTCTAAGGATTTATATAAATTATTGTATTCTTCTTTTTTATCTATAAATCTTTTTTGCATTTATATCATCTCCAATAAATGCATTATAACATATTTAAGTTCTATCTATTTTAGTAAAAACATTATTTTCTTCAAATAATATATAATATTTTCATATATTAAGGTAAATATGTTTCCAGATTGACCATCATTTGTCTTAGATTTACAAATTTACAAAACAATTTTATTATATAGCCGTTCTACAAAACCTACTCAAATATATCAAAATATATTTATACAAATAGATTTTGCTCAAGAAGTATCACCTTCTCGATTTAATTCATCCATATATTAGATTTCTCTAACGTATGTCCAGTAAATAGAATTTTACTTTTTTTAAAATTCCATTTAGCTGTATATGTTGAGTTGTATAAATCCCAATCAACATAGTCCGAACCAGACAATAATTTATCTTTTTTAGCTATATTAACACTACTGTTTATATCTCTTGATAATTTAGTTTTACATTTTTGACATGTAAATTCTCTTATCTGTGGATCTTTTTTTTCTTTATTTCCACATATACAACAATTTTTAGTTGTATCTTTTTCGTCTACTTTTGAATAGTGTTTACCGCTTCTTTCCATTACCCATTTTAGTATGTTTCTAAATTCTCCTATTATTTCTTGATTTAACATGCTTCTATGCATATTATCATAAGTTGCAGTATTAAGACTAGGAGTATAGTCTCCTATTGCTACATAGTCATAGTTTTTTGCTATCCAATTAGCAATGCTATAACAACTTGACTTTATTTGTTCTCGTCTCTTGTGGTAAGCATTGTCTAATGCATTGTTTAGCTTTGTCCATCTTTTGCTTGGTAGGTAATAGCTTCTCCCTGTTTCTGTTTCTATTAGTTTTGATTTTCTGCTGCATAAATCTCTCTTTGATTTTATTTCATCTATTACTTTGTCCCAATATTTTGTTTGTGGCAGTTTTTCAAATTCATAACTTACTCCAGTATTGTCTATGGCTACAAAGAAGTTTTTATGATTTTGGTCTATTGCTATCCATTTGTTTGTTTCTTTTTTGTCTATGTCTTTTCTTTCTATACAAAATATTGCATAGAATTTGTTGCCTTGTTGTTTGCATAATCTGAAGTTTTTTATTTTGTCTGTGTTTCTTAAATTTAAATTTTCTTTTAGTTTTCCTATTACTTTTATTCTTTTATTTTCTTTATTTATTCCTAAGGTTATTTGTAAATTTTTGTTTTCTATTAGTTTAAAGCCTTTGTTTGGTTCATCATAATATAGTGAAAACCAATGTTTTTTCCATGATTTGAATTTAGGATATCCTGTTTCATTGTTGAAAAATTTTTTGTATGTTTCTTTCAGTCTTATTGCTGTGTTTTTGAGTGGTGATGAATGTACTGTATTCAAAAAAATAAACTCTTGTTTTAGTATTGGAACTTGATTTCTTAAGTTCCTTCCTGTCAAGAGTTTTTTGTCATTATTATTTTCTTTATAATCTTTTATTGTCATTTCCAAAAGATAATTGTATAGCCAATTACATATTTTAGATTGTCCATCTAGAATTAATTCATCTTGTTTTGTAAAGATAACTTCTATTTTTCTATTGAATATCATTACATTCATTCACCGCCTTCGGCTATTTGAATAGTTCCTTGTTTTCTTGTTGAATTGTTTTTGCCTTATGACTTCTACTGCCATATAGTTTTGTTGAAAATACTGTTATTATTGATAAAACATCTTCTACTAGTTCTTCTTCATAAGTTTTATCTTCTGTATAATTTATTATTTCAATTTTAACACCATTAAAGTCACACATTTGTTCTATTATGTCGTATCCAAATCTTATTAATCTGTCTTTATAATTAATTACAATCCTGTCAATTTCTCTTTCGCATATTAATTTTATTAGTTCTTTTAACCCTTTTTTATTGTAATTTAAGCCACTTCCTATGTCTTTGATTATTTTAAATTGATATCCTCTTGCACTACAATAATCACTTACTGTTTTAATTTGCCTTTCTAAATCTTCTTTTTGATCTGATGAAGAAACTCTACAATATCCAATGGTTAGTTTTTTATTTTCTTTTTTGTTTTTTAAACTAATAAGTGTGCTTTTATCGTATCTTCTATGGCCTCCAGCTGTCCTTTCAGGCTTTATCTTCCCTTCATCTTCCCATCTTCTTAGAGTTGATTTTGCAACTCCTAAATATTCACTTGCTTCTTTTATAGTAAGTTTTATGATAATCACCCCTTACTATAAAGTATAGTATAAACTCATTTAATATGCAATATTTTTAAGTAATTTTAATTAGTTTTAAGTATACTGTTTTAATCCCCCTCATGCTTTTTTAATCAAATTTAATAAGTTTTCCATTTACACTTACTGATTCTACCATTTTACTATCTAACGGTCCATTTGAAAGGTATTTAAGACTTATTTTTTCATTTTGACTAAAAGAAGTAGATAATTCTATCTCTTGTTCCGTTCCATCAATCATATTAACTTGAACTTGCAGACTATTTTCCTCATCATATTCTCCCACACCTAATAAGGTAACCCCTATTTGAGAAACTTGAATACAATCTAGTTTCCAAGTTTCAAAATCCAAATTACATTCTGCTTCTTTTTCTGGATTTACAGACTGAAGTTTAAATTTAGTTTTCCAGTTACCTTTCGTATATCTTTCAT
The DNA here is from genome assembly GCF_900155565.1 of Anaerosalibacter sp. Marseille-P3206. NCBI lineage: Bacteria > Bacillati > Bacillota > Tissierellia > Tissierellales > Sporanaerobacteraceae > Anaerosalibacter > Anaerosalibacter sp. Marseille-P3206. The sequence goes on along the minus strand of NZ_FUHM01000002.1, from coordinate 2,135,313 downwards.
TAGATACAAAATAGCCTTTAAGAAATACTTCCTTAGGATCTATTCCTTCTAAATCAAATACATATTCAATGTAATCTCCCCTATCCATAGTTTTTCCTAATTCATCTATTCCAAAATGAACAGTAGATGGGTGAATTTCTAATTGATTATTTTCTGCATCAGTAAAGTAAAAGTACCCATGATCATCAATACCATCCCCTACCCATTTGGTTTGAATATGAAGCTTATTATCAATATATCCTATATTAGAAATATGCATAAAGTCAATCTGAGGAAGTGAAATATTCATTTCATCTCCTTTTAAAACCTGTATTGTACCTTGTTCTTCCCATGAGTCAAACATTGTACCACTAGCACCAGATACATGCTCAATATTTAGTGGTATAGTTTGTGAACTAACATCTTCTATATCTGTTAAATTAATTCCTGTTTCTACTTCATCAAATACTAAAGAACCACTTAAAAAAGACTTAACAGTAAAACTTAATTTTTTACCATTAATTTTTTCTCCACCATTAGCTTGCAAACGTAATGTAGCTGTTTTAGTTTCTTCATCATAATCAATTATTTGAGAGTTAAAAAGTACCCCTTCAGATAGGGTATAATTATATAAATCAAGAGATTCATCGATTCTATCTCCTATTAAGTCCTGCATAGTTAAATAAATCACTGCCATTTCATCATCATTATATGCTGCAACGACTTCCATTTTGATTCCATTATCTTCACTTGTCATTTCAATTGGTTGGAGTATGGAAGCTATATCAGGACTCACTTTTGATATAATCTTATTAAAACTTGGAACAGTAGCAGCCAATGCTCCAACCGATACCATTAGACAAAGGCAAGTTACAATTGCTATCCTTAAAGGTTTTTTCTTATTTATAATACAACTTTTTTGCTTCAATTTTCTATTCACTTCCGTAGTAATATCATATTCAGGAGTTTTGATAGTACTTAGCTTAGCTTTAATTATTTGTTCATCACTATCATATTTCATTTAAGATTCCTCCAATCTTTTATAATAAGAATTCTCTTTTTCCAAAGCTTTCATAAGTTTATTTTTGACCCTTTCATATCGTTTTCTCAATGTAGCAGCAGGAACTCGATAAATCATTTCTAATTCCTTATAGCTTTTTTCATCAATAACTCTACTAAATATCAAGGCACGCTCTGGTCCTGTTAATTTTAAAAGTGCTTCTTTTAAATCCTCACTTATGAAATCAGTTGAAGTATCTTCTGTATTTTTATTTGATTCAGGTATGAAAAACAATAATTTTCTCTTTCTCAATATATCCATACAAGTATTATAGGCAATGCTATATAGCCACGTGGACAAAGAACGACCTTTTTTAAAACTATTTCTTTTATTATAGGCTTTTATAAAAGTCTCTTGCACCGCATCTTGTGCCTTGTGATAGTCACAGAGAATATTATGGCAATATCGTAACAATGGTTGTCCATACAACTCAATTGCACACTCAAGCTCATATTCTCCACCGGTAGAGAAAGATTCATCCAATATATTTGCTTCCATTCTTACACTCCCTTCTTTGAATTAAAAACTAGTCTTCACTTCTAATACGTAAACAAGTTTATTTTTGTGACATATAAAATACGAAAGCAATGCCATTTTAAATAAGCATTGCTTTTTCATTTGAATTATTATGTATGAAAATAAAGGATGTATATATATTATCTAATATTTATTTTCCATAATTTTTACTATGTACTTATTTCCCCAGTATTCTAGAGCTACTAAAGCTAAAAGTATTCCTATTGTAACCCAGCTTGCTTCATATATATTAAATATTTTATTGTAATGCCTTATTCCAAAGTGTCCCTACCACTTGTACCTAAAAATATTCAATTATTTTATTGGTTGTGTCTATCGTTGCATTTGTAATTTCATCTATTTAACTTTTCTACGACAAAATCTGTATCTAAGAAAAATGCTTGTCTTTTATCCTTTTCTTCTATGTCTTCAAATCCTAATTGATAAACTGTTGGATTAGTATTAGATTTTACGGTTAGTAGTTTGTGCTTTGAATCATAAGAACAAATATATCTAGTATAAGTATTGTGATTATACTTTTTGTTTCTAACAAATCCATTTGGCATAGTCATTGCAGCCATTATATTATAAGAATATGAAAGTGCTTCCTTATAACTATTAGGTTTAATATTCATTTTAGTTAGATAAAAGGCTTTAATAAACCTAGAAATAGGATCATAACCTCCTGGTAAATTTTTAGCAGAGTTAAAATCTTCAAGATTATCTAAATCTAAAAATTGATTCAGTCTTCTAACATGAGATTTAAAGCCCGGTGAATTGGTCATTACATCATATGGATTTTCAAAATATATCAATTCTCCTCTTTTTGGTTCAATAACAATACATCTTTTAGTTGAATCAGCAAACATAAAATGAAAATCTGGTGATATTACATTTTCTCCCCTATTATCTTTAGTAGAAATATGAATATTTGGTAAGTCTTCAATTAATTCTTCTACAGATTTGTAGTTTGTAAGTGCATAGGTGAAATAATCCAAACTAGAAATATTAAACTTTTCTGATTTTGTTTGATTAGAATAAAGATTAAACCCTGTAAAAATATTGGTGATTCCTATTAATCCATGTTCGTTTACACCATCTTTCAATATATCTTGATTGTCAAAGCATATCCCTAATGCCTTATATTTTGTATTCAATGGATTGCCCATTAAATCATTACAAAAATTATAATTTCTTGGTAAGTAGATTACATTGTAATTTAAAGGAACTTCATAATCCATTGTCCTTCCTATAACACAGCCATCTTCATAATTTATCTTTATACCTGTACACATATTATCACCCTTATATGAAATTTAAACGTAAAAATAACCCAATTGTTATGTGAACTACCACCGAGACAAGCAACAGTGACTTCGTAATAGGAATCCATTTTATCTGCTATTTTTTCATACTTCTTATTTTGCATATTATATATATAAAGGCTTTCCTCTTTAATATAGGCTATATAATCTCCAGATTTTGAAATAACAGGATAGCTAAATTCTTTTCCTTCGTGAATTTTAGTCTCTTCTCCATTATTTAAAGAAGAAAAATATAATCCATCTTCTTTAAGATATGTAAAACTAATTTAGTTTTACACTATGTAGTATATGAAGTCAATGGTTAAATAATATTGAAAAAGCCTTAAAACATTTTTATCAAATGTATCATTTAACAAAGTAGACTTTTTTGAAACTTTTGAAGAAATAATCTGTTGTTTTATATAATTGCTTTTTTTAAAATATGAAGAAGTTACAATTGGAAATGCCAAAAATATTCCCATCATAAAAAACATATAAATCATGTAAAAGACATCACCTGAATTAAATATCTCTTCTTGTAAGGAAGATATGTATTTCAAATAAAGAATCATTAATAATACAATTAATATGAAAACTGCTGTAAATACTTTATATCCTTTAATTAATTAATATTACCTTTTTTAATTACCATATTTATTTTTAAAAAAGATAGAAAGAGAAATAAAAAGCCCTAAACTTAGAGCTTTTTATAAATATCTTTTCTATGACCTATCTCAATTATTAATATTTTAACTTCAGCATCGTTAATTTCAGCGATTATTCTATAATCTCCGACCCTATATCTCCAGTAATCTTTTAAATTACCCTTCAAAGCTTTTCCAAAAACTCTTGGATCATTAGTATTTTCTAAATTCTTGATTATCCAATTAACTATGATTCTTTGTTGAGTTTTATCTATTTTTTTTAGTTGTTTATCTGCATTTTTATCAAATAGAATTTTATATTTCATATTACATTTCCAGTTTTTTCTTTACATCATCAAAAGAAATATACTCAACTTCATTATTTTTAAGCCTTTCTTCATAATCAAGGATTGCTTTTAAATCAATTTCATCTTCAATTTTTTCTTCCAGGGCTTCTTTCATCAAAGTAGATAAGGGAACATTTTTAAATTTAGCATATTCATTGAAAGCTTTAGCTTCATCCCTATTTAACCTAACGGTAATAGTACTCATAAAAACCTCTCCTTTCATACATATATCGTAACACAATGTAGCACATTTTACAATATGAAAATAAAGTTATTTTATTCTGGTTAAATGTTTTTTCAATATTATTTAACTGCTGTAAATAAGTAAGTTTTTATCCATATATGAGATTTAATCAACTTTATCTACAAAAGTTTCGTTAAGAGTATTTTCTAAGTCTAAAGTTAAAATATTATCTATATAATCATAATCCTTCTTATTATAAAGTTCTCTATTGCTCATATTAGCAGATAAATCTCCACCTACATTTGACTGTGTTCTGGAAAGACATACCTTTGCTATTTTTACATCATGGGAATCTAAAGCTTTAAAGTATGTCTTTATAATCTCTTCAGGGCTAAGTTTTGCTAATTCTTTTTCAAGTTTATCATTATAATCAATATAATCTTGAATCCACTCATTCCAATCTTTGTTTGTTATATCTTCTAAACTCTTCCTATCAAGAGAACACGCAAAGGACTCATGCCTTCCAGCATCTATATAGGCTCCAATAATCTTTTCATCCTTTTTTATTACAATACCTCTTGCATTAATTCTAGGCTTCATATATTCAGGAAGTGGTTCTCTTAGTCTATAAATTTCTGCCTCTACTGTATTGCCTAAATAATTACTGAAATCTAAACCTATGCTTTTCGATAATTCATTATTGTAAGCCCAATATATCTTTATAGGACATACCACTCATTTTACCCATTTTTTCATCATCCTGAATTGGCTTACTATCTTTCAGCATATTTATGATATCATTTAACATCTTTTTATCTGTAATGGATATAGGCTTTACACCATTGAAATGAGGATTATCCTCATTAAATATCACCTCAACCTTTTTAATATTATTTGTATATTGATTTTCTGCATTTTCAAAGTCTTCATCCCTCATATTTAAATATATATCCATAGCTTTTTCTGTTCCTATATGTCCATAAAACCCAAAAGCCCTACCTTCATTATGATAGTCAAATATAATATTATCTGCTATTATATCCTCTTTTCCATTGACCAATTTTATCAAACTAAAAAATCCATTCCCTTTATATCTACTGAATAATATTTCATCTTTAGATATACTTATAGGCATAAAATCAAAATAATCTCCTTCTGTTACATTTTTCACCTGAGAAGTTTTTAAATCATATTCGTAGATATGGTGAGGCCCAACTTCCCAATCTTCAAAAGCTTTATTGTAATCAATAAAATCTCTAGCAATATCTACACCTTCAGTTGCTGAATACAATAATTTATCCCCATCTAAAGTAAAACTTGGAGTCATAGCAACTAAATCCTTATCCATAAAATACATAGTATTAGATGTTTTATCACTACTTATATCATACAAAACAGCTTTTTTATTTAAAATCATTTCCCTATTACCACCTTCAATTAGGCCGATTAAATTATTGTCTTTTGGATTTATAGACAAATTATCTTTATAAGGTAATACTGTTAATTTCTCGAATTTTGTATGAATTTTAGTCTCAGCATCATACACTCCTATACCTATTCCATCTGTACTTAATGAAGCTGAGTTGGATTTTTCCATAATATAAATGTACTTTCCATCCTCTGTTATATCCCATATGCTAGGATTATATCCTAGAGATTCATCAGTGGATTTTTGACCTTCAATTATTATATTTGTTGAAAATGTCTTGTTTTTTGAATCATACTCATTTAGATTTATCTCTATAATACCAACATTAGCAGCAAAATCCCCTTCTTCTGTAGTCCATTTGCTCATTTTTCTACCATAAACAATATTCTTATTAGAAGCTTTAAAATCATCATAATAGCATTGGTCTAAATGCTCTTTCCTTTCTTTAGTTAATACATTGTATGTTTTAAAACCCGGGTCCTTAGTAGCATAAACTATAGTTTTATCACCTATCCAGTCATAAGAATTATAAGTGGAATCCATTTTATCTGCTATTTTTTCATACTTTTCATTTTTTATATCATATATATAAAGACCATCATTATTAATATAGGCAATATAATCCCCTGACTTTGAAATAACAGGATAACTAAATTCCTTTCCTTCGTGAATTTTAGTCTCTTCTCCATTATTTAAAGAAGAAAAATATAATCCATCTTCCTTAATATATACTATAAAAGAGTCATTCCCTCCTATTACTTCATTAGGCATAATATTGCAAGCTACAAGAAATCCAGAAACTAATATTAGGACTAAAATGAGTATTTTATAATGCCAAGATGAGTTAAAATTCTTAAAAATCTCCATATCACAACCTCCTAATCCCTGATTTAGTTTTACACTATGTAGTATATGAAGTCAATGGTTAAATAATATTGAAAAAGTCTTGAAACATTTTTATGAAAAGCTTCAAGACCTTTTTATCACTCCACGCTGTTGGTTGCGTACTATTGTTTGAAATTAGAATTCTAAATAATCAGGATTTAAAGTATATCGTACTGGATTTTTACTTATTTTATTTAATAGTTTATTCTCATATAATCGATTTAGTTTCTTTCTTATAGTTTGATTAGTATAATTAAGATTTTCTTGTTTTTGTAATAATTCAACATCTATATAATCATTATGTGGGCCAAATAAATACATTTCAATAGCTACTTTCATAATATCTATTAAATCCCTATCTTCTTTGATATTTGAATCATTTTCTATTTTATTAAAGGACTCTTCTAGTAAGATTGTCTTGTTTTGCAAATTTTCTTTTAAGATATTCTGTCCATTATTTAATACTTCTAAAAAAGAATCTACAAAAAAATTTAATTCTCCTTGCATAGAAACTTGATTAGTGGAATCAAAAGCTTTTAAATACAGGCTTCTATTATCATTTGACCCTTGGGATAATGATAAAGCTGTAAGCCATGAGTAGTTTTCTTTAAGATATATGCTACTTATGAATCTAGCTGTTCTACCATTTCCATCATAAAAAGGATGTATATATCCAAAATAATAGTGGAATATTGCATTTTTAACTAATTCATTACATTTAGTATCACTATTTAAAAAATATAATAGTTTATTCATTATAAATATAATATATTCTTCCGTTCCAGATGCTGAGGTAATTCCACGATGTATTTCCTTTAAACCTGAAGTATATACATAAGTAGCTTCACTCCTAAAGTACTTACCATCAGGAAGGTTTTCTTCTTCTACACCGTCAACTGTAATTTCATCATATATTTTTCTAATATCTTTTATACCTTTAGGTCTTTTAAGATTACCTATTTGAAGTTCTCTATATGATTTTATAACATTAAAGAATCTAAAATTTTCTTTATTCTCTTCTTTTGGCTCTAGTACCTCTTTTGCCGTAAAAACTATTTCTTCTTTACTACTTCTTACACCTTCAAGTAAATTAGTACTATGAAGTTCCGAACTTAACATATCTATTAGAAAATTCCTTTGAGCTAGTTTTGGTAAATTATCATATAGTTGCATTAAAATAATATCATCTTTTGAAATACTACTTATTAAATCTATAGTTTTCATTGTAGGGATATAGTAAAGGTCATATATTTTGCTTTGATTAATAGGTTTGATTTGAAGTCCTGGAAGTACAATAGAATCATATTTTAATCTTTCTTTTAATTTAGCCTCTCTGTTTGTTATACTTCCTAAATTATAAAATAGTTTATTCATATATTGCATATTATCCCCCCTTTTAATGTATTATAACATAAGTATTGCCTTAAAACATTAAAATTAATCATAAATTCACTTTTTATAAAATGAAAATGCCTTTGGTCATAGTTATAATGAGTTATTTAAAATATAAACAATATAATAACAACCCTGATAACAGGTTTTTAGCTATTATCAGGGTTTTGTTTAATAAACTCACTCGACTTTATTGATACTTCTATATTTAAATACTATCTATAATCTAAATTCAGTTTCTCTCATAAATTGTAATAAGTCAATATAATTAATATTAAATTCATCACAGACATTTGGAATAAATATCTTTTTCTTTGAATTGGCTGAATATTTTTCATTTGTAACTATAGTATAATCATAAGCTAAGCCATAAGCGCATAGCCAAGAATCAGCAACTGAGGCAAATTCCTCTTTAGCTGATAACTTATAATGTTCACTATCATTTATGCTACTAATTATTTTACTATAAGCTTCTATCACTGGGGTCTCTGGTATAGTTAAAACATTGAACTTGTCCTTGTTTTCTATACACCATTCGGTTAATTGATCTCCACCCCTTACTATTTCGTTATTAACCTTTTCTATAATAATCATTTTTTCAGATGCTTTCTCTATTAGCTGTCCCCAAAATCCTGGTGCAATATCAAAGGGATATAATAGTCTATGAGCAGTAATAAAAATATTTGAATCTATTAAATAATTATTATTCATATCTAATTATTTCCTCTTTTAAAATATCATAATTTTTTGCCCTTACATCCAACAAATTAAAGGCGTAGTTATAACTTATCTCACCAGATTCTGCACCTTGAATCACAGTTTCAACAAAGTTATTACTATATCGAGATTTATAAGTAACCCAATAGTCTCCACCACTGGAATTACTTTCTTTTTTTTCTAAATCCCCCTTGGTTACTTCACTCACCTTTTGAACTAAAGATTGATTTATTAATTTAAGATTATAAAGTCTTATAGCTAATGCTAGTCTGCTCACATTGAATAGCTTACTGAGCCCTTCTATTTGATTTAAGTTTTTATCTTCTTTATTCCAATATTCCCTAATATGAGATTCAGGCATAAGTAACTCAACAGTAATTTTATTAATTTGAGACTCTAATTTTACATCTCTAGGTAAATCTTTATTTTCCAAAATATCATCTTTCTCAAACAGTATATGAATAAATTCATGCACTAACGTAAATATCTTTCCAGTTATGCTATCATTTGCATTAATAAATATTAAAGGTGCATATTCATCATATAACATAAATCCTCTAAATTCATCTATATCTAGTTTTCTATGGGTATTAGAACCTACTATCCCATTCTGCATCACAATAATCCCTTTTAGTTCAAGCCTTTCTCTTAAGAAATTATAAGCAATTCTGCTAACTTTAAAATCTCTATACCAAAACTCCTTTAGATTTAAGAATTCTTTTGCCTTATTTGCAATTTCTAAAGTAGCATCTACATCTAGTTCATTATAATTATCTAAAATTATTTTATCCCAACCATTATCTTTTCTATATTCACTTATCCAATCCTGCTTTCTACTCATATCATATATGGTATCTTTTAAATTCTTACTTATATATGGTTTCTTGTTTCCAATAGTTCTATATTCGCTTTCTATAATATCAGATTTTGGAGGTCTATCTAAAAACATATAGCCCAAAGGAACTTTTAAAAAGTTTGCTAATTTTTCCAGTTGTCTAAAAGTTGGGAAGTCCTCTTGATTTAACCACTTTTTAATATTATTGAATCTAAGATTAATTTCTTCAAAATCTTTTTGAGATTCTTTAATTGCCCATTCATATATCTCTTTTTTAACTTTAATTTTATTTGTTTCGGCCATATGGAAACCTCCTTTCTTTTATTTATATTATATCAAATTTTATTGAAAATGATTACTCTTACCATACATATTTACATCAATTTGTTAATCTCAACTACATTTATCCAACGGATTTAAATGCCAATATATTCTCCTTGAATGCATTCGTTAAAATATTTCTTATCTATTTAACTTAATATGCATATCATCTAATAATTTATTACTATCATCATATGCTTCAAACTCCACATCTGTATTTAAAGCTTTAAAATGTTCTCTTCCACAAATAATCTTTCTTTCTTCTACATCCCTTAAATCTTCGGATTTTACACTTCCCTTTGTTTCTACAACAAAATATAACTTTTCATTTCCTTCTTCTTCAACTAAAATAGCCCAATCTGGATTATATGATCCTAATGGGGTTTTTATTTTAAATTCAGATGGAAGTTTTGTATATAATTTTATAATATTGTTAGAATCAAAACTTTCAGCAAAAGTTCTTTCTCTATCAGAATCATATACTACATACTCATGGGTAGATTTTCTAGCTTCATATAGATTTTTTGATAGATAACCTGTAAGCTCTTTATTCAAAAATAGTTCCTGACAACTATAAGCTTCATCACCAATCCTAGTATATTTAATACCATCAACTAAAAGTAATCTCTTTTTTCTATTTATAATACTAGCAACTTCTTCAATATACTTTTGAGGATTTATTTTAAAATCTTTCAATGTTCCTGATCTATCTAAAATTCTAGCAATAGTTTTTCTTGTTAAATCAGTCTGATTTTGAAGAATAGTAAGCATATCCGGCAATCTATCATAATTAGAATCTATGACTTCCAATTTTCTACTATCTTCTCTCATTATAACTCCAGCTTCACTAATATCAGATTTTCCCTTTTCATACAAGATCTTTGCTCTATCTATTTTTACATTTTTCTTTATATCAATAGCACATTCCTTAATAAGTTTTTCAGAATCCACACTAACAGAATAATTAGTCTTGTATTTTATATTATCCCATAGCTCTTGAAACTCTGGAGATAATATAACTTCCTTCTTAGGTTTAACTATTCTCTTATCATTACGATCTTTAATTTTAACACCTGAAACCATCTTTTCAAGGAGAATTTTAATATCCTCTTCTATATCTTTAAACTCCTTGTCTACTTCAAATAAATTCTCCTTCATTGCTACTTGAAGTTTTCTAGTAACCTTGCCATCCTTTTCTATATATTTATTTTCTAAAAGATTTTCAAATATCTTCTTAGATCTTTCCTCTCCGATATACTTTGTTTCTCCATATTTTTCAACTTTTATATTTGCAAAACTGTGTTTTTCAATAAATCCAAATCTAATTCCTGCATCATCTTCATACTCTTTTTGTAGACTCTTTGCAAAATCTTCATAGGATTCATTAGCCATTATAGTTAATGTATTTATATCAAAACCTTCAGTTCTTGTACCATCTTGTTTAACAGAAAGTCTAAGACCTCTCCCAATCTCTTGTCTTTTTTTAGTAGTAGATTTAGTTTCATTTAATGTGCAGATTTGAAATACATTAGGATTGTCCCATCCTTCCTTTAAAGCTGAGTGAGAAAATATAAATCTAAGTTTAGAATCGAAACTTAATAGTTTTTCCTTATCTTTCATAATTAAATTATAAGTATCTTCATCATCTTTTGAGCTTCCGGTTTTTGAATCCTTTATCCTTCCCTGATTGTCTTTTGCAAAATATCCATTATGAGAATCTTTAATATGCCTATCTATATCTTCACCATTTAATAATTTTTGATATTTAGGTTTATCTAAAAGTCTTCTATATTCTTCCTCAAACCATTGTGCATATTTCCCATTTCCTATACTTCCATCTTCATTATAAATCCTATAATTATCTACCTTATCTATAAAGAATAAACTTAATACCTTTACACCTTCTTTATTTAGCCTAAGTTCCTTTTCTAAATGTTCTTCAATGGTCATTCTTATTTGAGCCCTTTTAATAATATCATCATCTATTCCACCTATATTTTGTCCCAATGGAATTATATCTTCTTGACTAGTAAAATCTATATATTCATTTCCTTCTTCACAATATATATCGTTGATTATATAGCCACTATAGAGATCCCTTCCCCCTGATAATCTAAATAAATCATCATTTTGCCTTACAGTTATAGACTTTCTCTTTAATTTCCCATTTTCCATTGCATCTATTTCTACTTTGGCAGTAATAGGGCTTTTCTTATTGTCTACACTAAGAAGTTTAATATAAGGAGTATTGTGATCGTCTTCACTTGTAATACTTGCTACTTCTATCTGTTTAACTAATTTTCTTTCGTAAGCATCAATAGCATCTAATTTATACATTAAATTTATCTTTTCTCTATGAGTAGCAGAATATCTTAAAAGACATAGAGGATTTAATGATTTAACTGCCTTCTTTGCATTAGTAGTACTTATTACAGATTGAGGTTCATCTACTATAACAATTGGATTAGTCTCCCCTATAAGCTCAATAGGTTTATTACCACTTAACTTATCATTGTTTCTATGAATAATATTACCCAAGCCTTTTTTAGTAAAATTCTTATTAAAAGCCTGAATATTAATAATCATTATTTGTATATTATTGCTTGTGGCAAAATTTCTAACCTCTTCTAAATCGTCAGAATTATATTCAAAATATTCATAAGGCTCATTTTTATAAAGCATCCTAAAATCATCCTCAGTCATTTGAAGAGATTTATAAACACCTTCTTTAATAGCAATAGAAGGTACTACTATTATAAATTTTTTAAACCCATACTTTTTGTTTAATTCCATTATAGTCCTAAGATATACGTAGGTCTTTCCCGTTCCCTATCGTGTCAAGCGAATGATGCTATTTTTCCTAAAAAACTTTATAGTAAAAGGAGACCACGATTAATTGATCTCCTTCTATTCTACTAACAATATTCTATTTTTTCTATTCCTTTACCTGAAATGTATATTGTTTTAATATATTTAGCTACTACATCTTCAGTAAGACTTTCTATACTTCCACTTTCTTTCAGTTCCTTATCAATAACTTTTATACGTTTATTATTCTCTTCAGTGGATTCTTCTAATTGATCTTTTAAGCCTATAAAAGCTTCTCTTGAAATCTTACCAAACTTATAATTTTCAAATTCTATTCTTTTCTTCTTTAAAAGTTCATCATTCTTATCATAGAGTTTTTTCTGTTCCTTTAGGAGTCTTTCTTTTTCTGCCTTATCTGTGTGAAACCTATCTTTAAGAATTTTAAAGACATCCTCTTCTAAATCCTTATAATGAGGCAACTTTTCTTCCTGGTCTAGCATCCTGCAATAATAACAGTAGAGATTTATACCTATTAACTCTTTTCCATTGGAACTTTTAAGAAATCTTATTTTATAACCGCACTTGTTGCATCTTACAAAGGGAGCAATAGGACTGTTTTTATATTTGCTCTTTCCACCATAGAATTTATTTTTATGCCTTGATTTTAGTAGTTCACTTACCCTATCAAAGGTTTCTTTGCTTATAATGGCTTCATGGTTATTGTAAATCTTTTCCCATTCTTCCTTAGGATGATAAGTAACACTACCACCATCAAGCTTACTTTTGCTTGTCTTATTAAAGACCATTGTTCCAGTATATACTTCATTTTTTAAAATCCTTCTAACCATACTATGAGACCATATTGTTTGCTCTACAGTAGAAAACCACCTATTAGAATATGAGTCATAGCCTTTAATCTGGTTTCTTCTTGCTCTAGCAGTAATAACACCTTCATCATTAAGGATTTTCGCAGTTTCATTTAAAGTATATCCTTCAAGGATAAGCTGGAATATATATCTGACATTATCTGAAACCGATTCATCAATGATAAGCTTGTACTTATTTTTAGGATCTTTTAGATATCCATATGGCGGTGTTCCTGTGGTATATTTCCCCTGCTTTCTAGCTGTGTAAAGGGCAGTAGTCATCTTTTCTGAAATATCTCTACTATAATAATCATTAAGAAGATTTTTAAATTGAATATCTAGCTCTGTACCATTATGGCCTTCCTTATCACTATCATAGCCATCATTTATTGCTATAAATCTAACTCCCATAAAAGGAAAGATGTTTTCAAGATAGTCCCCTATTTCAATATAATTTCTCATAAATCGTGACATGTCTTTTACTATAATACAGTTAATCTCTTGTCCCCTTACTTTTTTAAGGAGCATATCAAGTCCTGGTCTTGAAGTAGTACTTACACTATAGCCTTCATCAACAAATTCTTCTATATTTGCTTTTTTTAGTTCTTGGTCATTAAAGATGAAATGCTTAATTATATTTCTTTGAGAATTTATAGTTTCTTCTGTTTGTTTTTGTCTATCTCTTTCAGAAAAAGAAATCCTCATATAAATAGCAATGTTATTCATTTGATTTCATCTCCTTCCCAGCCAGATAGCCCTTTAAACTAATTTTTATAGTTTCATTATCATATACATCAATACGGTTAATGTATTTAGGGATAATTTCTTCATCCAGTTTAATATCCTTATAGGAAGTTAAATAATCAAATAGCTCTAACTCTTCTTCAGTCTTAGCCTCTATAGATAGAATTTCTAAATCAAGATTACTTAATTCTTTTTCATAGGCGTTTAATCTATTTCTATTTAATATCCTTTCTTCTAGGTATTCTTCCTTTTCAAGCTTTCCTAAACTATAGGCTTCATATAACTTTTTTAATTCCGAATTAAGCTTAGAAATCTTAAGCGAAAGGGATATCCGATGTTTTTCTACTACCTCAATATTCATCTTGCTTATATCAATTATTCTATCTTTACAATCTGCTCCACTTGCATCAATACTCAATACATTCCTTAGTTTATTTATAACTAATCTATCTAAATCCTCTTCCATGATAGAAATATAGGGTGTTTCTAGTATAACCCCATTGTTTTCTTCATTTGTAAATTTATAATAGTAGAACTTAGCATTCTTCTTTCTACTTTTTATACAATTTCTTTTTAAAATAAGCTTAGTATTGCCATCAAATATTAGGCCTTTATATTTATTAATTGGCTCTCTTTTAAGATCATGTCTTGTTATTTTAAAATGATCTTTTCCCTTATTATTATCCAGTATCTCCTGAGCTGCTATAAATAGATCCTTTGTAATTATAGCTTCATGAGTATCTTCTACAACTATCCATTCATCTTTAGGCTTTTGCCTATAATGGCCAGACTTTTTACCTTGGACATTTTCCTTAGTTCCTTGAACAAGACATCCTGTATAAACTCTTTGCCTAAGCATATTTGCTATTGTACCTTTCCTCCATTGTGGCTCTCCAGGTTCACGCATAATATTACCTGTTTTATTATAGGCACTTGATGTAGAAATATTATCTTCGTTAAGCTCTTTAGCAATTTTAAATGTATTTTCACCAGCTACATATCTAGTAAATATTCTCTCTATTATCTTTTTGCTTACTTCATCAGGCTCAAGTTTTCTTCCACCATCTTTTTCTACTACCTTATAACCAAATGGTGGAGTTGAACCTATAAAGAATCCTTGCTTGGCATTTAGCCTTTTGCTTGTTTTAACCTTATAACCAATATCTTTTGCATACATGTAATTTATAAGGTTCTTTATTAGCATTTCAAAGGATAATTTTGCATCAATACCTCTTTCTGTATCGATCTTATCTACTACAGAAATAAATCTTACTCCTAAAAAGGGAAATACCTTGTCTACAAGTCTGCCCATTTCAAGATGCTCTCTACCAAGTCGTGATAGGTCTCTTATTATAATACAATTTATAAGACCACTTCTCACATCATCCATCATTTCAATATATCCAGGCCTGTCAAAATTTGTTCCAGAATACTCATAGTCTGTATAAACCTTGACTAAATTCATATTTTCACTGTTGGCATATTCCTGACAGATTTCAATTTGGGTTTCAATAGAAGATGATTTATTCCTCCATTCCTCTGTTCTTTCTTGTGAGAGCCTAGTATAAATTCCAGCCCTAAATGAACTAAGAGTTTTCTTTTCTTCTGTCTTTATAAGATTCCTTCTAGATATTCTAGCCATTAACAACTACCCCCTCTCTTGGAGTGGTTAAGTTCTTAGTAGCTATCGTGTTAAAGGAAATAAGGTTTGAAGCATTGCCTTTCTTTACTCCACTTATTATTCTCTTTAATATATCTAGTTTTTCCATATCATTAAAAAATACTGCTATTCTAGATCTACCTTCTTGGTCTTTTTCCTCTACCAATATCCTATCTACAAATAAAGCGAGGGTTTGCCTGTCTATACTTTCAATGTTTTTATACTTCTCCAAATCAGTAAGCCAGTTTTCCTTAGAGGAAAGTATATCTTTTAATTCTTCATAGGCTTTCTTTCTGCTTATCATCTGCCCCTCTATATCCTTAATTTTAAGCTGATAGCTTTTTCTAAAGGACTGAAATTCATCTTCATCAATTAGTCCATCTTCCAAATCAAGGTAAAGAGATTTTCTAAGGGTTTCATACTTCTTCTTATCAGCAATTAAATCATCTAAATCCAGTTGGTATTTTGTTTTACTTAAATCAGTTTCTCTTATTCGTGTAAACAATTCTTCTTGATATTTTATATGCTGCCTAAGGATAAAATCCAATAATGATAAAATTTCTTCCTCTCTTATACTGTGTCTTGAACAACCATTTCCTCTATTGTATAAACCACAGATATAATAGATTTTATAACCATCCTTTGTTTTTTGCCTTCTTCTAATAAGTTGATTCCCACAATCTGCACAATAAAGAAGACCTGTTAGAAAATCAGGTTTTGATTTTCTATTAAGGATATCTCTTCCCATCATCTTATTGGCTACATTAAACATAGTTTCAGACACTATAGCTTCATGAGTTCCTTCTACCTTAATCCAATCCTCTTCTAAGACCTTAATCTCTTTATTAGACTTATAATTAAGCTTGGTCCGTTTTCCTTGTTCAAGAACCCCTATATAAACCCTATTTTCAATAATCCTATTTATCATCTTTGCTTGCCATTTATTTTTATTACTGGCAAAACCTGTTGAATAATTAGAACCTTGGCTTTCCTTATAGGTTCCAGGGGTTTGGATCCCAAGTTTATTAAGCTCATCTGCTATAACCTTTGAAGAGTAGCCTTCAATTTTCATTTCAAATATCTTTCTTATTATATGAGATACATTTCTGTCAACTATAAGATGGTTCTTTTGCTTCTTATTTTTCTTATATCCATAGGGTGCAAATGCCCCTATGAATTCTCCTCTTTGTCTTTTAGTTTTTTGAGAACTTTTTACTTTCATAGATATGTCTCTGCAATAACTATCATTAATAAAGTTTTTTATAGGAAGAATAAGATGTGTGTCACTTACATCAGCACTTTCACTATCATAGTTATCATTAACTGATATAAATCTGACTCCCATTTGAGGAAAAGTTTTCTGAAGAAACTTTCCCGACTCAATATAATCTCTTCCAAATCTTGAAAGGTCTTTAACAATAATTGTTTTACAGTCTTTCTTTTCTAGGTCATGAAGCATTCTTTTAAAATCTGGTCTGTCAAAGTTTGAGCCTGTATAACCATCATCAATAAATTCTTTGATAATCTTAAAGCCTGCCTTGTCAGCATAACTTTTAATAAGCTCCCTTTGATTAGTAATAGAATTGCTTTCACCTTCATCACCATCGTCTCTTGATAGACGAAGATACATATAAGCTTTAGTTCTTTCCATTTCTCTTCTCTCCTTAATAAATATTTTGGGTGCAATTTATTAAGGATTTCAGAAACTTTATATTTTTATCTTACCGCACTTATATATATCTGTCAGCACCCTAAATCCTTAATTCTAATTTACATAAATCTTCAACAAAATCATCCATACTAACCTTTGTCTCTCCTATACAACAATTAACAAGAACATTGCCTACCTGGATAAAAAGATTCTTTCTACCTTCAGGTATTGCCTCTAGTTCTTGAGCTAAATATCTTTCTTTTGATAATTCCTCTTTATATCTATAATTGACAGAAGAAGAGTTCTCATTTTTATTTTTTATAGTTTTCATCTTGATACCTCTTCTTTCTTTAATATTTTTTATGTAAGTTTTTTGACATTGACAAGTGCTTTGGCAGCTACATAGGAATTTCACCTCTCCCCTTTTCTCGATAGGGAGCAACAACGTATAGAAGTATCATTGTCACCATTTATATCTTTGCAAGAAAGGTTGCCAATCATTTCTTGTAGCAAACTATTTATCGCTTACATTTTTCTATCCTTTGCGTTTAGCGTTATGCAAGTATGTATTTAAACCAAGGCTTGGCCTTAGCAAAATGGTCATGGCGTAGTTTCTACTGGCTTCATAAATGGATAAAGTCTTGTCCTGGTCTATTTAGTTTTCAAAGTTCAAAATATATAAATTTTTATTGTTATATAAAGGACTGCATTTTGTCCCTTATATATAACAGTGAAAAATCCACCCCTTTGATTCGCTTTTTTTAAAACTTTTTATTTTTCTTTCCAATCTTCTAAAAAGATTTTTAATTTCTTTAAGGTTTTTTCTTTTCTTCTAAATACTGCTCCTTGGCTAATATTTAATTTTTTTGCTAAATCTCTTTGGGGAACTTCATCAAAAAAAAGAGCCTGAATAATTTCCCTTTCTTCTGGGCTTAATTTATTCAAGGCTTTATTAAGTGCTTCTATTTGCATTTTTACTGCTACTAATTTTTCGATGTCAATAGTTTTATCTGCAACTCTCTCCTCAAAGGCTCTATCTTTTTCTTCTATCGCAAGTTCTGAGAAATAACTTAGTTTATTCTGTCTATCTAGCCTTTTAAGATAATTTTCTCTATTTGTCTCACTCCAATATTCTTTATAAATTTCCTCCGCTACATCTACTTTTTTATCCCCTATAAAGAGATAGTAATTCTTTTTATCTTTTTTCATTTTCTTTCCTCCTGTGAATTTAAAATTTTCAATTTAAAATTCACAAAGAGGAGGTTCTCTAATGTATTTCACCTGTTTCACCTCAATTTAGGGCAAAAAAAAGACAAGTGTAAGAGCCACATGTCTTCTTCAAACCTTATATTTAGGCATAAAAAAACCTCCATTTTTCCAAACAGAGGTTGCCTATTGTATTGAGTGTAACAGGCTTAAAGTCTCATTACAGTACCAAAAGGGTTCCAGTTTTATTCCATTTTAGTCCCATAAAAGTCTCATTTTATAATTCAATTTTATAATCTATCTTATCTTCTGCTACTTTTAGCTTACAATTTGATAAGTCTTCATAATTTCTATCGAAAACACTATATCCAAAAAGCATGACTCCAAATATGAGTATAGCTTTATTCATATATCTATAATAGGTGGATCTTGAAATTAAAAGCAATTCAGAAATTTCCTCATTACTTCTTATTTTCTTCTCAAAATATTTATAAGTAATAATATCTGCATAAATTTCACCCTTGTTTGGATAAGCACTTAATCTAGATAAAGCATCATCCATAAGCTTAAGTAAAAATATGCTTTGTTGTGTATTTAAGAGCTGGCTTTCAACCTTCTCTATGTTAATATCCTTATCTATTTCTAATATAGATAGGACAATATCATCCAAATGTTTTCTTTTTGTTTCGTAAAATATGTTATCTAGATTTTCTATATGGTCCTGGATATGGAAATCTACTTTTCGATACAAGCTCAGGAGAAGTTTAATATCATTCCTTAACTTCTTTTTATCTAGATTTTCTAATTTGTATTCCTTTATCATCCCATTAAAATTCATGATATACCCTCCTCCTAGCGAAAGTAAAGTTTCTTCTGTGTCCTAGACCAAAGTCCCAGAATACCCATTCCGTAATATCCCAGGATTTTGCATTAACTTGCATTTTTATCAACTCCTTAATATGTTGTTGTAACTAGGAATATTCTTCCCATAAAGTCCTTTTCTTTTTTACTAATTGCTTTTGCTATCCTTACTCCATCCTTCTTATTTCTCAAATCCTTAATTATAATTAAATCTCCCTCTTTATAACTAGCCTTGGTATCTACAAAAATTATACTTCCATTGACTATACCATGTGGTAAAATCCCCCTACTATCATCAGCTAGGTAGGAGATAATCTGTCCTTTTGCCTTATATCCTTTTATTCCTATAAGATCCTCATAACTTCCTGGGCTATATTTATTTTTCTTCTCTCTAGATTTTCCTTCATCCACCTTGTCCCCCCTCCTATCTAGTTCCACCTGGTAGAGTCACTACTTCATTTCTCTCCATAGGCATCTTAATATCTCCCATAAGACCAGCATAAGAAATAGAATAGTCACCAAATCTCTCTCTGATTTTAAAGAAGGCATCATCTACCTTCTCTCTCTTTATTAGTTTTGAATAGTCCTCATAGAAGCTTAATTGACTTCCATTCTTCTCTCCTATTAGATTTATTGCTCTAATAGTTAAAGCTCTGATAGGACTTTCCCAACTATACTTTTCTAAGAAGAGGTCATAAGCTTCTTCTGCTAAGATAGTAGAAGATAGACTAGGATAGGATATCTGTCTTTGATATTGCTTAGATAATAGATTGTTATTTTTAACGGATATTTGAATTCCTCCAGCTAAGTATCCATAGCTTCTTAAGGCCTTGGATACTCCAAAGGATAATTCTCTAAATACCCTATAAACTTCTAAGTTGTTTTCTAAATCTTCTGTAGTAGTTATTCCTCTTCCTACCGACTTAACTGGAGCCCTGTAGTCCCTATCAGTTACTGAACTATAATCTCTACCATTGGCATAGTTCCATAAATAAACTCCATTAATACCTAGCTTCATCCTGATTAAATCTGGATCTCCCCTAGCCAAGTCTCCTATAGTGAAAATCATTAGCCTATTTAACTTTTTCTTAGAAGCCTTACCTACTCCTAAAAGTTCTTCTACTGGTAAATTCCATATCTTCTCCTTAAAATCTTCCCTAGCTATTTCTGTCACTGCATCTGGTTTTTTCATATCAGAACCTAATTTTGCAAAAATCTTATTAAAGCTTACCCCTATACTTACTGTAATTCCTAGTTCTTTTTTTATCCGACTTCTTATCTCTTCAGCTATGTCTCTACCTTTTCCAAATAAATGGAGAGAACCTGATACATCTAACCAACACTCATCAATCCCATAAGGCTCTACCTGGTTGGAATAGTCATAATAAATATCCCTGGCCCATTTGGAGTGCTTTAGGTATTCATCATAATTAGGAGGAACTATTAAAAGATTAGGACACTTTAGTTGAGCTTCCCAAATAGCCTCTCCAGTCTTTACTCCTAATACTTTAGCTTCTTGAGATTTAGCTAATACTATCCCATGCCTGTCCTCCCTTCTGCCACATACAGCTAGAGGAATGCCTTTTAGTTTTGGATTAAGCTTGGTCTCAATGGAAGCATAGCAATTATTCATATCTGCATGTAAAATAACTCTTTCCATTAAACTCCCTTGACAGTGACTGTCCGCTATTGTACAATAGGATTATATTCAAGCATGTAATGTCTATTATAGGACAGTGAATGTCCATTGTCAATCGAAAATAATTTTTAATAGAAAGAAAAGGTGAAGATAATGAAATTTGGCCAAAAATTAAAGATTCTTAGAGAGGAGCAAGGTCTGACCCAAGATGATCTAGCTAAAATGGTTGGTGTGTCTTCTAAGACCATCTCCAGGTATGAGTCTGGAGAATCAAATCCTAGGTATCCTAGAATTTATGATGATCTGGCAAAAGCTTTAAAAATTGATAAACTTGAACTTTTAAGTAATGAAGATGCCTTTGTCCTTTCTATCAAGGAAAAGTTTGGTTCTTATGATGCTAACTATGCTTCTGATTTAGTAAACGGTATGGTGGGTTTAATGGCTGGTGGGGATATAACTGATGATGATAAAAGGGTAATCTTAGAAACTCTCCAAGAAGCTTTCATCATTTCTAAGAAAGAAAACAAGAAATTTATACCTAAAAAATTCAGAGTAGTTGATGATGAAAATAAGGAATAGATATTATGAAAAACAGGTATGGATTAATCTATGAAGATGCCATGAAGTTAATTATGAAGCATGAAACTAGAGACCCTGAATTGATTTTAAGAAACAGAAATGTCAATCTACTACCATTTACTGGCCAGACCCATGCTTTAGGTATGTATGTGGTTATTAAGAGGAATCGCTTTGTTTTCTACAATCCCTCTATTGATGATAATTTTAAAAGAATGATGTTTGCCCATGAGCTAGGCCATGATCTTTACCATCGAGCGGAAGCCAAGGAAGGACTGTCAGAGTTCACCCTCTTTGACGTTAAATCAAGCCTAGAGTATGAAGCTAATCTTTTTGCTTTCCACTTACTCCTAGATGAAGAGGAAATTATTGATTATGGGAAAATGGGCTATGACCTAGATCAAATCGCCCAGGTTATGAAAGTTAATATTAATCTTTTACTCTTCAAGTTTTATGGAATGAATAAATTAGGATATGATTTTAACCTAGACCAATCTCTAGATAGAAAATTCTTTAAAAATATTGATGGGAAAAAGTAAAATAAGAAAATAGGCTATAGGGGGTCAGTATAATGATAGGATTATTTATAGGGATATGTTTAATAATATTAGTTCTTTTTATAAATCTTTATAAGAATATTACCTTGCTTTCCTTCAAAACAATGGCATTTGGAATTGACTTCTTTGTTATTCTATTTTATGCAATATATCTTTTCCATCCCAATATAGCTACAAAACTTGTAGAGGGAAAACTTCAATATTTACTTGATGCTGGAGCTGGAATCCTTGCCATAATTCTCTATGGACTTTTGATTTTATTTATCAATGATACTTTCCCTAGGGTAAGCAATATACTTAATTTGATTATTACATTTATAGGTGTTGGCATAGCACTACCTTTTACAATAGGACTTCTGACCCCTATAATTCAAATTTTCAATAAAGGCTTTATATTCAATGGAGATATTATTTTATCCCAAAACCATATGCTTGGTCTTTTTCTGAAATATATGATTTTGGGAATTATTACTCTTCCAATATGGAGATATAGGATGAGTAAGCTTGAAGAATTTTAATATAAATAGGCAGATAAAAAGCGACCACTCTAAGAAATATTTTCTTAAAGTTGTCGCTTTATTTTTATCCTTATCACTATGCCAAAATTGATTGGGAGAGACAATTTTAATATCTTAATAAGCCCATGATTATTATTAACTTCATAAGAATTATCTATTCTTTCTAACATTTTTAATACACCTCAATTTAATTTTTATAAGTGTATTATACCCTACGATCTCACCCAATAATCTATTCTTCCTTTATCTACCTGTTCAAGAAATCATTAGAATCACCTGGGGCTTCTGCCCTATCATTATTTGTATAACATCTAAGTTTTGATGTAACCGTTGTTGTGTAACTTTCAAATATATTGTCTCGCCCTTCTTTTTGGCTTAGTCGATGGTCTATTTGATTTCTCCATTCATTCAGATAGTCTTCATTTTCCCATACTGATAGACTTAAAAGTTTCCTTTCATCTACAAGGCTAGAGAAACGCTCCGACCTTACAAATCCTTTATTTACTTCAACATGCCTCTTAAGTTTATCTGCTATATTTAAATATTGGTCCATTTAGTCCTTATTAATTACTACTACAAATATTACATAAATCATTTTTTCTGATATCATTATCTTCGTCTCCTCCATCTATTTCTATTTTATAGAATCAGTAGGACATGCTTCAACACACTTTCCACATTGAAGACATTCATTATTTATTATAAGAGGATAGTCTTTTTTATCTTCCCAAATAAAAGCATCTGCTGGACAAACTCTTACACATTTACCACACTTTATACAACCACCATTATAGACCCTATATGCTTTCTTATTAAACTTAGAAAAAATAGATAGTAAACTACCATAGGGACAAAGATACCTATGCCAAAATTCTGGCCTGTAAAAGTAGGTTATTATTAGCCCTAAAGAAAATAGGATTGGCAATACTGGCAACTTCTTACCTGTTTTGAAAACTATAACCATAGTTCCTAGAAATAAGGCTAAAATACCATACCTAACAATTGCTTTTTTAAATAGATCTGGAACAGATTTTCTTTTTCTTTTCTTTTTATTTGCTTTACCATCTATTATCTCCATACCAGTGTTTATGGGACAAATATAGCCACAATAAAATCTTCCAAAATAGGTTGATAATAGTAAACTACCACCAAATATGGCCATCCAAACTTGTACTTTCCCAAGAATTATTAGACTTATAAATAATACTAGGCTAACCCCTTGAACTATCTTCCTTTTTTTCAAGATATATTCCCCCTTCTTTCCTTATTCTTGTGGTACCTCCTTATATGCTTCTTTCTTCACCTTGTCACTTACAATGAACCTATCCAAAATCCATATCAAGGCTGGTAGGATTATAAAGGTTGCCATCAGGGCCAAGGATATATTTATTACTGTCATCAGACCAAAATCCTTAAGTATTACAAACTTTGAAGTCATTAGAACACTAAATCCACCAACTGTGGTAAGTCCTGATGCTAGTGTTGCCTTACCTATAAACTTTATAGTAGTAAAGAGAGCCTTTCTTTTATCTTTCCCTTCATTTCTTTCTTCCAAATACCTTTCAAGTAACATTATAGTCATTTCAGTTCCCATCCCTAAAACCAAGGCTCCAAGGGTTGCTGTTATGGGAGTATATTTTAAGCCTAGTAGGTTCATAATGCCACCAGACATACCTACTATTAGGACAACTGGAAGTACTGCTACAAGAGCCTTGAAGAAGGATCTATAAAGTATTAACAGGGATAAAAATACTAATCCCAAACCTATAATGGTCATTCTTAACCTACCATCTGTTAGTCCCTTAACCATTTCAACATCTAAAACAGATTTCCCTGTAATTGATGTCTTTATAGGGGCATCTTCTAGCATAATCTTCATATCTTCCACAAACTCTTGTAACTCTGCTGTTGCCATATGTTCTACATTCATAAGAATAACAGCCTTATCCTTCTCATCGCTAATAAACATCCTTCTTTGGCTTTCTGGTATGTCATTATCTATAATCTCCAGATATTCATCAAAGCTTATTTCTTCTATATCAGAGAAGTTTTCTACAAGATTATCTATATATTTGATATCTACAATCCTATCTGAAAATTCAGCTCTTGCTTGCTTGCTTATGTCTCTCATCCAGCTGAGATTGTCTTCAGTAAGAAGTTCTTCGTCTTCCATAAATATAACCATTTGATTTGTAGATCCTACAATATCCCTAATATAGTGAATATCATGAAGGGCATCCATATCTTGGGGCATAAAGGTTTCTATATCTGTTTCTACACCTACCTTCGTATCAGCTATAAGCCCGAAGGTAGCCAGGCCTATGGCAATTATTATTATTAGAGGTGCTAGTTTTATAACTGAGTTTACTGTAAATCTTAAAAACTTATCTATTGGGCCTGCCTTTTCATAGTCTTTAATTCTAAAGTCCCTAGCCTTTGATGCCACTGTATCCCTAGCACTAAGAACTGGCATTAGTAAAAAGATACTTCCTATAAAGGAAACTGTAACTCCTATTGTAAGCATCTTTCCAAAATCTTGTATCATAGGTACTGGGGATGCAAAGAGGGATACAAATCCTAATACTGTAGCTAGTACAGCTAGACCCACAGCCTTACCAATTTGTACAAGGGTTGTTTTTACGGAATGCTCTTCTTCATATCTATTTTGAAATTGTATAGAATAGTCTATACCTAGCCCAATTAAGATGGGAAAGACTGCCATGGAAACCATGGTCATGGAAACATTTAAATGTCCCATAAGTCCTAATGTGGCTATTACAGATACAAATATTATTCCAAGACTTAAGGCCCTCCATCTAACCCTAAAGACCAGGTTGAGTATTATAAGCATCAAAGCTACTGCTGAAGCAACCATTATTATCATATTAGATTTCATCTCTGTTCTTAGGGAGGAATCCAATACAGGTTTTCCTGAAACTATGAAGTTCACATCAAAGTCTTCTGCTTCCATAGCATGGGAGACTTCATTAAAAATAGAGTCAATCTCACTATCTTCTAGGTTTCCTTTTAACTTAATCATTATCATCATATGATTTTCATCGATTATGGTATCAGAAAATATATCTCTTAAATTTCCATCTTCATACAAAATATTTTCTAATTCTTTTTGATTGTGGGGAAAATATGGAATCATCATTCCAGATTTTTCATGGAAGGTCTTAAGTCCACCACTTATTTTACTAAGGTTTTCACCCATAGTAATAAATCCATCTGACATTGTTTTTAACTCATCCGGTGAAATACCGCCTGATAGATTGTCTTTCATAGCTGAAACTTCTTTTTCTATGTTTCCTTTTAAAGAAGAAAAAACATTTGAGCTATCTGGAAGTATGCTTCCACCTGCTGCCATTTGAGAGAGGCCCTTACTTAAATCACCTAAGTTTTCTCCCATAGTAATAAAACCATTTGACATTTGCTTTAGTTCTTCTGAGGATATCCCATCGCCAGATAAAGCTTTTTTCATTTCTTCTAACTCTTGCTTTAGTTTTTGACCAATATTGTTAAGTGCCTGAGAAGTATTTTCATTACCCTGTGAAAGCTTTCCTGTATTCTCTGACATCATTGATAAACCTGCAGAGCTTTTATCTATATTTTCTGCAAACATATTTAGTTTTTTATAAAGCTCAGGATTGCCTTTCATCTCTTCTGCCATTTGTCCTAGCTGTCTTGATACTTCCTTTAAGCCTGCTGAAGAAGTATCCAATCCACCTCCCAGTTCTGTTACACCTTTTGCTAAATCATCTTGACCACTGCTAAGTTCATCAAATACCTTTGAAATTCCTGATAATTCCTCTAACTTTTCTTCTATCATCTTTGGATTAGGTATATCTTTACCGGCTAACTCACTGCCTATATTACTTAGTTTTTGCCCCATCTCTCCCAACCCATTACCCATGGTCATAAACTTATCTTTTAATTCTTTTTCTTGTTCTCCAGCCATATCATCCATAAGCTTACTTGGATCCATAGATTTCATTAAATTATCAAGCTTTTCTTCTACTGCCTGAGGATCTGGTAATTCTTTACTTCCTAATTCTTGGCCTATTTCAGTAAGTTTATCTCCCAATTCACCAAGTCCATCGCTAATATTTGGTACTTGTTTCTTTATTTCTGTTCCTTGTTTATCTGTTATTTGATGTACAATGCTAGCTGGACTCATAAGAGTAAAAATTCCTTCATTATATTTAAGTCTTTCTTCCACATTCCACATCTTTTTCATATTATCTAACTTTAATAAATCCTCTTCTTCACCTTCAAGTAGTACCATGATGGCATCTCCACCAAATTCCTCCTCCATAGCATAATTAGATATATAGGCTTCATTGCTAGTCTTGACTAGAGTTTCACTACCAGTCGCCATGTTTACCTTTATAGCACCAACTATCATAAGGGCAAATATTATTATAGTTACAAATAAGGTTTTAAAAGGAGTTTTTTCTATTCTACTTCCTATCTTGGAAAATATCTTGTTCATGATAACCCATCCTTCCTTAGATCTTTATTTGGTAATTGTATCTATTAGTTTTTCTACATAAGAATCAATTTCATTATCTTTTATTTTAGGTAGATATAAGAAGGATAAAATACTTCCCATCATTAGTCTTATGGAGAAATCTTCAT
Source organism: Anaerosalibacter sp. Marseille-P3206 (assembly GCF_900155565.1). Lineage (NCBI taxonomy): Bacteria > Bacillati > Bacillota > Tissierellia > Tissierellales > Sporanaerobacteraceae > Anaerosalibacter > Anaerosalibacter sp. Marseille-P3206. The sequence goes on along the minus strand of NZ_FUHM01000002.1, from coordinate 2,107,973 downwards.
CTTCTAAGTCAATATCTGTGTCCCTTATGGAATCCTTTAACATTGATGTTATTTGTTTAATAAAGTCAAAATCAGCTACTTCAGGATTTACTTGGCTCTCCATTAAAATTAATTTAATTACTTTATTATGCTGAGAAATGAATTTAATTCTATTCTTTAGAATATATTCTAACTTTTCCATAGGCTCTAAGCCCTGGGACTCTACCAAGGATTCTTTTAAGCTAGTTATTAAAATTGGTTCTATAGCTTCCATAAACATTTGTTTTTTAGAGTCAAAGTATCTAAATAAAGTAACTTCAGATATGTCTGCTTTTTTTGCTATATCTAAAGTAGTTGAGCCATTGTATCCTTTCTCTATAAATACCTTTAAGGCTGATTCTAATATTTGCTTTCTTCTTTCTTCCCTTGTCATTCTTTTATTAGTTTTTTCCATCTATCGCCCCTCCTTATGTTGGTGCTTACTTACATATATTATCATAAAAATTTCTTTTGTCAATAAAATATTTTTGGGGTTCTAAATATTATAGGTGTTTTTATTATTATTAAATTTTAGATAGAATTGAAACTTATGAATACCTGGAGAAGGATTACCTCCAGCTTAAATAGCCAGTATATTAAATACTCAAACCAATCTTGTTGTAATCAAGCTTTGTGAAATAAATAGGATGGGTTATAATTTAAAAATTCCATATGAACCTAAGAAGGATTTTTAAAAGGATATAAAAGTATAGAGGCCCCTACTTTTAAAAGTGAAGCCTCTATATCGAATCTTCTTTATTTAATGTATTTTAAATAGGTTTTATTATAATTGTATATTTCCCACTACCTCTGCCCGAATCTGTAGTTATTGTAAATCCTGTAATAGAGTTATCTCTAAGTTTAGAATCTTCGTATATATAATTTGCAACATAAGGTTCTTCAAACCAACCTTTACCTTGGAAAATTGAGTTTGCAAGTTCTTCGTTATTTATAATGGAATTCTTTACAATGTCCTGAGAAGCTTTCTTAATATAAGTTAGTATTTCTATGTTTTTCAAATCATCAAGATCCCCAGAATTAATGAAGAATTTTACAAAATCCTCTAAAGAAATCTCCAAGTCATTTGCCATAACAATATTTTTATCAATTTGCCTGGGATCCACATAAATTAAGTTTCCATAAAAAACTAAAGCTACATTGTCAATATAATTTTCAAAAGCCTTATAAAATGAATCCCTAGTAAATTTTTGTAGAGTATAACTTTTCGAATCTGGCCTTTTTACAGAAATTCCAGGTTTAGCAACCTTCTTATATTCAAATTTAGATATATCATCTTCAGCCAAAATAAATTGATTTTCTAGGTGTGTGGAGTAAGGAATTTCACTTTCAATTAGAAAGGCATCCGATTTTGTATTAACCTTTCTATTACTTAAGGATGATTTTTGTTTGGTGGATACTTTTACCATGTAGCTTATCCTAGAAGTTGAGTGCTTTCTTCTTCCAGACTATCAAGTTGACCAATTTTACTGAGTCTCAATTCATTATTTTCAAGAATTTCAACTTGGAAATCCTCTATCTTTTTAACATGAGTAACAAGTGAGAAAACCCTACTACGATACTCATTATCCTGAAAATCTGAAATCTTAGATATGCCTTCGCTAATTACTCCGAGTTCAGCATTAATCTGTGTCATATAGTACTGACCAACAACCATTGAGGCAACTCCTATAGCAGCAGCTACGATATTGGCTACAACCGCTGTTCCTTTTTGTGCTTCAACAGCTACTAGGTTTCCATGACCTTTAATACCATCTGAGCCACGATAAATACCACGAATAGCATTCTCCATAGCCTTTGAATCTGCCAACTTCGTACCTGCAGGAATTATTGCTTTATATAATACTTCCCCATTGGCTTGTGCCGCTTGGACTGCATTGTGAGCCACATTACCCACCTGTGCTAAACCAGGTACTAGATTATTTACATGAGCTAAGACTTTGCTATTTGTAATCTCAACAAGCTTGTTCTCGTCAATAATTACCTCTGCAGGGAGCATTTCCATTTGGATAACTAATTCGTTCTGTATATTTTCCGTAGTAAATTCTAGCTTGCTTTTTTCCCCATTATAATTATCTGTTGTGGTAAGTACAAGACCTTGGCTTCTTTTAAATTTGAGTACTAATACAATACAAATCATAATTATAAGTATCATGAAAATGATAACCCCTATATATTGAATATTAACAACCCCTACCATTCTATCTTTGACTTATAAACCCTTCATATACAGGCTCATATTTATAATGCAGTGCAGCTTCTATAAGCTCTAACGCAAATATTCCTAAGTCAGAATCAAATAATATATCAATCCTATAACAATTCTCCTTTATCCATACTCCTACATTAGACTCGGAGATGCTTTTATTCGCAGTTGATTCATCTGCTAGAATAGAAGCTGCTAATGTACTTCTAGCTGATTTAGGATTGTAATGTTGACTATAAAACCTAGCATTACTTTTTGGACCAGCTTTGCCAATCTTTAAAAACTTATTATCATATAAAAACATATAGATACCCATTTTCCCTTTTGGGAGAGATGTTGGTTGATGTGGAATACCCAAATCTACTATTTCAAATTTATCCTCACTTATAGGCTTACCTAAAATGGAAGATAACCCTAGAATAATCTCTGCTAAATCTTTATTTAATGCTTTAATATCCATAATTTTATCCTCCATAACTATGATCAGCTATCAAAATCTACATCAGCAGCCTTTCTGACTATCTTCTTTATTTTATTCATAGGAAAAGGAACATCTTCTTCCTTGAAATACCCTATCTTTACAACCTTTACCATAGCTAGATGATCATCTATTCCAGCAGGGACCATGGCTGAGTCTCCAACTTCAATACTATCATCATCTGTTAAATAGTAATAAGTTTTATAGCTATCGTCAAAGGTAACGCTGCAATATATGTATTCACCTTTCCGCCTTTTTATCAAATTATAAATAGATGGATCAAGTATTTCCCCTAGCCCATAAAATAACATAAAATCTAAAACAGCCTCCGCAAAGTCTTCCCAATCTTCAGGCAGTCCTTTTTTGTCAAATGTTCCTATAATTATTCGCTGACCATCTTTTTCTAATTCTATAGTAATTTTATAGCCTTTTATTTCCCCTGGATTTTCAACAACATCTGGAGGATTTCCCTCAATATATTCAAACAAACTATCTCCATCTAAATCATCGAGAAGTGCCTCCACTCCTCCTTGAACTTGAAATTTTCTTGAAACAATGCATCCTGACCCGATATTTTGTATATGTTCAATTGTTTCAGTCTTCCTATCAATTGTTAAACTCTCCTTGTAATCCCAAGTTACATATTCTTCTGATTCACTTATTAATTCTTTGGGTTTTATTTTTACTACTCTATTATATTCAATAGTGATTTTATTCACCTTATCCGGCTTATTGTTCCCATCAAATATATATAAATTTTTTATACCTATTTCATCACGAATTAGATCAGATAAGTCTATGCCATCAATTTCAAAATCTGCACAAAGTGAACCTCTGAAGTGGTAGCTCTCTCCATCTGTATTGATTATCTCCATCTTCCAATCGCCAATATCTGTAGCAAAGATTTCAATATATTCATTACTGAAATATTCACCTACCGCACTTAATATTTTTTCAGCTACCGGTTTTCCTATATTAAAATCTTTACTTCTTCCTTTTTCATATTTTTCCATTCCGTAACCAAAGTTAAATGATGAAAATTTTATTTGTCCTTCAGAACTAATTGTTAGGTGTTGCTCTACTTCATCTGTAGGCTCTGGACATGGCCCATAGCAAATATTATTAGATACAATATGAATAGTCTTTGGTATACCTTTAAACATAGCATTATTTTCAGCAGATAATACAAGCAATCGCTTTAAAGCTAGAATAAACCAAGAACGATTTCTATCTTCTAAAATTTCTTCTCCATCGTATGCCCAATGATTAAAATATCTCCATCTTGAATAAATGGCAGAACCTAGTAGTTCAATATCATTTACATAATCTATAATTTTTTGGAGTTCTCTATAGTCATAAACGGCACTTCCATATCTTTTAGAAAATTCTTCTCCACTATCCATTTCAAATCCAAGTGCATCACAATCATCGGCCAGATAATGGTCTACTAATTCTATATAATCAATTTCTTGATTCCTAAATTTATCAAGCCATTTTACTGCAAAATTATGAACTTCTTTCATATCTTTCAATCATCTCACCCCCGGTGTTTGTCAAGTAAGTTGTCGCATTTAAAATAAAAAATTATATTGCTTCGTTTCCGATTTACCACTGACATGAAGCCTCTGCCTATTTTTTGTTTTATTTGCATATTTTTATAAATAATATCTGATTTTTAAAGTAGAGCTTTGTCCGCTTGAAGTTTTATGTAAAATGTCACTTCTACTAATTTCTTTCTGTAAGTTATACATAGCTCCACATACCATAGAATATCTTGATTTCAAACCCATTGCTTTATGAATATCTTTTGACAAGATATCTACATACTCACTACCTTTACTTTCTATAAAAATATCCTTAATGAATTTCTCTATATCCTTAGCACTTATTTTATTTTCTTCATCCTTTTCATTTTTATTTAATGAGTTTTTTCCTGGTTTCGGGAAATTAAGATCACATGAGTTATTACTAATATTTTTAACTCCTTGACCCTTACCAATATACCAAAGTTCTTTTAAATCCAAAGCCTGTCCACTCAACCCTTGTTTGTTCCAAAGATTACTTTCCCTTATTTCCTGATCTGGGTGATAATTTCCTAGCCACTTATCGCTAGATTTAAAGTATTTACTGTTGTTTAATAAGGCAATCATGCCTTCTTCTATTCTTAATCTTTCTTCATTGCTAGAGATTTCAAAACAGGTAAAAGAGGTTTTTTCCCTTAAGTAATTAGATACTCTTTCTTCAATTTTTTTCTTGTATTCTAAATTTAATTCTTCTTTATATTCTTTTTTTATCTTAGGTTTAGATGTATTCAGTTTCCATATCCTTAAGTATGGATCTTGATCTTTATTTAATAAGGCTAAACCAATATTTTTTCTAAATATACTTCCATCCTTGTTTTTTCTTAGATAATGATCCTTAAGTCTAGCCTTTAATCTACCATCAGCTTTATGAGTTCCAACTCTCACAATCCTATCTAAATCATAGTAACTTTCACCTTTTTCAAATATAATATATATTCCATTAGTGAAAGTTAAATTATCTATTTCATTCCAGGCAAATCTTTGCATTTCATTTGCAATCTGATGGATTAATCTAGTTTCATTATCCAAATCTTTAATCATTTCCTTCAATTTAGGAACTCTTTTAAACATAGTTAGACCCTCTAATGGTAGTTGGAATTTTCTTATATGTTCTAGTAAAAACTCATTGTATTTTTGACCTGCCAAAACTATAAATTTATCTTTTTCTAAATTTGTTTTTTCTTTTAGTTTAAAAATTACTTCATCAGCCCACTTTCTTCTTTCAGCAACAGGTTTTTCTACTAAAGTTTCATCATATGGCTGGATAGCATCGTCTAAATCTAATAAGCCATGTCTGGCAGATAAAATAAAAATCTTATCACATGTTTTTTCTAAGTATTCAAGTGATAGTCTAAAGGTATTACTTTCAGAATACATTTCTCTTGCAGAGCAAATATAATCTTTTTTGGCTTTACTGCATGATACTAATCCTATCTTCATCAAATCCACCTCCAATTCTACCTACTTTTAAGATTATTTATTGCAGTATTCTTTTATAGGACATATTTCACATCTAGGATTTGAGGTACATACTTCCCCATATCCAGATGAACAAAAATTCCATACTAGCGAATCAATTTCAGACATAGATATTCCTGTATCTTTAGAAAGTTTTAAAACAGTTTCATAAACTTCATGTATTGTTGCAGGTATATTACTTCCACTTCCCATACGATCCCCAGCAAAAAATCTACATAAATGGACATCTGGTTTCATGCCATCAATTCCAACATTTCTTAAATATTCCCAAGCTAAAGCTTCGCCTACTCTATTTATTTTATATTTTGATTTGTTATCAGATATCTTTTTTACAATTTCATATGCAGGAGCAGATGTAACAAAATCATCCATACTTCCATAGTCTCTTTCTATCTCTTCCATTATAGCAATATTTTGAGCCAAGCTTTTCATCTGCTGATTTATATTTCGATTACCACATTTTATTTTGCGAATTTCATCTATAAATCTCTCAGGATTTTCAGTTTTAATTTTATCCACGTCAAAGTCATAAAATATATTTTCTATTTTATCCATATTTGCAACAATGCTTTTCCAGGGTCTTTGATTACTTAGTAAAGAATATATTAATCCCTTTATATGATCTGATAAGGTAAATTTCTTTCCCATTTTTCGTCGCTGTAAATTATCATTTGTCCATATCTCGAACAAATTATTTTCTATCAAATATTCTTTTAATATATGTACCCATTCTTCCCCCATAAAGCTTTCTTGTCTATTACTAAACCCTGTTTCAGTAAACTTTTCAGATAATAACTCACATACTTTTGATAAATATAGATGATTATATTTGTATAAAATTTCCCTTGAAGGATTCATATCTATAAAGTCATCAGATATTTTCTCATATCCTTTTATTTCATCTATCAGGCTATCTCTTTCCTTTATAAGTTCTTCATAGTTTTTATCCTGTAAAAAGCTCATATATGTTTCTGGACTTACCATCATGAATTATCCCCCCATTCCTGATACATGCTTAAAGTACAACTCAACCTATTAGTTACTATTGTACCAAATAAATCATACATTGCTAATATAATATGAAAATTTACATAATTCACGCTGACATTTTCTCCATAGTGCGGTAATATTGATATATAAATCAAATACTAAGCTTAATGCCTGCTTTTAAAATAACATTAATAGCAAGCACAGTAAGTGTAGACACACTTACGAGAAAATTGATGAAGCGGACCCTTTTAGGTTCGCTTCTTTTTATTCAATTTTCTACTTGTTCCTATCGGAATGATTTAGGGGACACCCCTAATACCCTGTTATAAAGAAGAAAGAAAAGGAGGATTTATATGGCAAATAGACTTAGAAAAAATGATATTCATGTAATGGTTACTGATGAAGAAAAGGAACTTTTTAAGAAAAAACTTGAAATGAGTAAGTCAAAATCAATGGGACATTTTATTAGAAAATGTGTACTTGAAGCCCCTATATTTGTTATTGATATGAATGTCTTTAGAAGGCTACAAACTCTTATAGGAAAGAATTCAAATAACATCAATCAAATTGCAAAAAGAGTTAATAGTACAGGCATAATCTATAGAGAAGATATTGAAGATCTTAAAAAAGAGAATGATGATATCTCAAGGGAAATAATTAAAATTCAAAATATCCTGACAAGAAAATATATGCATAAGGCTGATTAAAATGGCAATTACAAAGATACATCCCATCAAATCAACTCTCAGCCTTGCAATTGATTATATTACCAGTACCGACAAAACTGACGAGCAAATTCTCATAAATTCTGATGGCTGCTCCCCTGCAACTGCCCACCTACAGTTTATGAATACAAGAGAAGTAAACAATACTAGGGGAACAGTTCTTGCCAGACATTTAATACAAAGTTTTGTCCCTGGAGAAGTAGCCCCTGAGAAGGCTCATGAGATAGGCATTGACCTTGCTAAAGAAATTTTAAAAGGAGAATATGAATATGTTCTAGCAACCCATGTAGATCGTAACCATATTCATAACCACATTATCTTTAATAATGTAAACTGGAAAACAGGTAAATGCTATCAATCAAATAAACGAAGTTACCATAGAATTCGCTACCAAAGTGATAAGCTATGCAAGGAAAATAATCTTGTTGTCATAGATGAATACTATGAAAAATACAAGAAAAAGTATAAGACAAAAG
>NZ_FUHM01000001.1 GCF_900155565.1 Anaerosalibacter sp. Marseille-P3206 | reverse complement strand
CACCCGTCCGCCGCTAAGTTTATATGATTCCATCCGAAAATTTCCTCATATATCCTTCGCTCGACTTGCATGTGTTAGGCACGCCGCCAGCGTTCGTCCTGAGCCAGGATCAAACTCTCATAAAAAAGTTTTACCTGAACAAATTATTTAAAATTAATAAACTCAAGGATTGTATTACGCTGTTCAATTTTCATGGTTCTTTAAGTTGCCTTATTAATATAGCATATTTGAACTTCTTTGTCAACAACTTTTTTAAATCTTTTTTAAGTTGTTTTCTTCTGCTATGTCAGCAACAATTACAAATGTTATCATCTTTTGGCTCTTTTGTCAAGAGATAATTTTCATTTGTTTGCTGCCTTTTTTTAATGTGTTTCAGACAGCTTTTATAATATAACAAGTTTTTTTAACTTTGTCAATGGTTTATTCGAAAAAAGTTTATAATTTTTTGATTTTCCATATAAACAAGTTTTATCATCCTGTAAAATTAGAAATTATAGCTGATATTTAGATACAATGCTTCCTAAAGCTATTGAATAAAGTTTAGCTTCATGATCATCAGCTCTAGAAACTAATACTATAGGTGCTTTGGCTCCCATTACAACCCCAGCAGATTTTCCACTAGCAAAATAGGTAATACTTTTTCCAATGCCATTACCCATTTCTATTGTTGGTACTAATAGCACATCTGCATCCCCTGCAACTTGACTCTTAAATCCTTTTATTTCAGCAGCCTCTTTTGAAATAGCTAAATCTAAAGCCAAAGGTCCATCAACTATAACTCCATCTTCAAACTTACCATCTATACACATTTCTTTAAGCTCATTTCCATGAACTGTAGCTTCCATTTTAGGATTTACTTTTTCTTTAGCCGCAAGACAAGCAACCTTTACTTTATCATTTCCAAGAGCCTTACATACTTTTACACTATTTTCTATTATTTTGACCTTGTCCTCAAGAGAAGGTACTAAATTCATACCTCCATCTGTTAAATATATTAACTTATGATAATTTGGTACTTCATATATCATTACATGACTTAAAAGGCTATTAGTTCTAAGGCCATATTCTTTATTTAATACCTGTTTTAAAAGTATAGATGTATCAACTAACCCTTTCATAATAAAATTTGCCTTGCCTGTACTTACCATCTTTACCCCTAGCTCAGCAGCCTTAACTAAATCAACTTCATTGATCATTTCACAATCATTTAAATCTAGATTATGCTCATTAATAATACTAATAGTTTTTTCCTTATCTCCTATCAATATTGGTTCAGCTATGCCAAGATTTCTAGCCTCTGATACTGCTTGTAGTACTTCTTCATCATGAGAAGCAACTACGACTAATTTCATCTTTGAATCATATTTAACCTTAAGTAATTCTTCTAACTTTTGTATTTTCATATTATGACCCCTTTCACTATAATTACAATACTATATTATCATATTTTATTGAATTGGAACCTACTGTTTTATATTTTCTAAATTCTCTTTGAATTTTCTTATCATCGGATCATTGGGATTCAATTTGTATGCAATTTCAACATCTGATATCGCCTTATCATAAAATCCAATTTGATAATAGGCAATACCCCTATTAAATATTATCTTATAGTTCTTATTGTCTATTCCTATACCAGTATTAAAAATTTCTAGTGCCTCATTAAAATTGCCTATAGCAAAAAGGCAAATTCCTAATTCATTATATATATCAACCACTTCTTCATCTAGTTCTAAAGCTTCATAAAAATAATCAATAGCTTTTTCAATTTCATCCATTTCTTTATATGTTAAACCAATCATATACTTTAAGTTCCACCAATTATCTAATCTAGACTCTATTTTTAAAAACTTTTCTAACGCTTCATCAAAAGATCCAGAAAAATAAAGATTACATCCTTCTTCATAAAGAGAATCGTTCTGAATTATATCAAGTTCTTCTCTTATTTCTTGTTTTCGATCTTTATCATTATCTATTAACATGTATTTTTCCCAAATAAGTGTTGCTTTTAAAAACTGACCACTGTTTTTATAATGATATCCCAATTTGTAATATGCTAAATAGTAGTCTGGATCTATATCTAAAATAGTTTCAAAACTATTTGTAGCTTTTATTAAAAAAGCCTCTCCTTTATTGTTCATATTTAATTCAAACATCCTCTTTGCTATCTCTTCAAGACAAATTCCATAATTAAATAATCCATCTGGATTATTAGGATTAATATTTAATAATGCTCTAAAATAAACTATTGCTTCTTCAAACTTTTCTTCAGATAGATATTTGAATCCTTTATAAAAAATATAGTTTTCTATTTTTAAATCATATAAAACAAGTATTTGCTTATAATTATCATTGTACTTAAAGCTAGGGTCAACTCCCATTATATATATGATCCCTTCAACGATATGTGAAACCTTTATTTCTTCATTTATGGTTTTTCTTTTTATACCTTTTACTAATGTATCTGTAAATATAGGAAGTGGAATATCACTATCTATTAACTGCCCACCTATTTGAATATGAGCATCATCCTTTAGTTCAAGAAATGATATCTTTTTAGCTTTTTCTTTAAAATATTTCTCAACTTCTGACATTTTGTTCACCTACTAATCATAAATTTTTTTCATATATTCTCTTTTTCTTCTATTACTTGTACTTAACAGATTAAATAAATAGCCTCTATATATCATTGTAAATGAAAATATAATCTGTCCTATAAGATATTTCACAACTCCACTTATAGTAAAATCAAAATTGTATGCCAAATGAGTTGTGAAAACATCAGATACTATTCTTCCTGTAATCATATACAATATTGAAAAGAAGATAATATTAGGTATTAGCCAACTTAACCAATTCTCTTTCATAAAATCAAAGGAATATGATAATGATTCCCAAGGAGAATAGGATTTTTGATATATTATTTCTGGTAATGGATTAAAAATAATTAATACTAAAATACCTATTATAGTACTTATCCTACTAGCAAATGAAGACATTACTCCTAGTACACTATTTAAAACAAAACTAAATAGCCATGCAATAAAAAATATGCCATACACCTTCCATAAATAATATTTAAAACCTTCTTTGAAACTATTAAGTGTCAGTTTATCGTATTTTATTATATTAGCAAGTAAATATAAATAATTTGATATAAGACTACTTGTAGCAATAGCCACTATAAATCCTGCCAAGATGCCAAGTATACCTGTAAATATATAACTTATTAAAGCAAAAATAGACACATTTATCATCGTATATGCAAAACCAGTAAATATAATTGGCCAGTTTTTCAAGAAACTCTTCCATGCTTTTTTTATCGTTGTCCCATTTACAAATAAAATATCTTTAAGTATATCCAATTTCATTCCTCCCTAAAGCTTATTAAATTCCTCAGTAATGTTAAATACACTACATTTATTTAACACTTTGTTTTTTCTATAGTCAAATAGCATTATTGTGTCTTTTTTAAATAATGATTTAATATCATATCCTTTTTCTTTAAAATCTAACATATCAAATTTAAATAACTCATAATGTGTATTATTTATAATTTGCCTAGTAGATTCACCTATATAACTTGGTAAGTATTTTGATAGATTGAAATCTATTTTAAAGAATTCATGCTTTTTATCCTGTATTAAACTTACATTGTATCTATTTATATATTGTGGAATATTAGGATTTTTATTGTTATATATATAGTCAAATTTAATTACTTCATTGAAGATATCTAAGTTTTTATTAATTTTATCTACATAAAATCTATATAAAATATAATACAGTTTATTTCTACTATGAAGCACTCTATGATAGCCTTTTTCTTCCCAATAATATGAAAAATCTTCATATAGATCGAATGGTGATTGGTAATAGTTATTGATTATATACTGTATTGAATTCTCAAAATAATGCTCATTTCCATACTTTTCAACTAAGTCTTCTATTATCTTTAATCTTAACATTTCTTTGTAACTAATATGATCTGTTGCTAGTACTTCATAAGGTGCCCTATCTAAGAACTTAAAACCATATTCATCTTTTTTATCTCTTAATTCAGATCCCTTTAACAATTTTAAGAAACCTAATTGAAGCTTTTCTGGTCTCATTATATATACATCATTAAATGATTTTCTAAAGGAATTATAATCTTCATATGGAAGTCCAGCTATCAAATCTAGATGTTGATGTATATTCCCATAGCTTTTTATTGTCTTAACTACCTTTTTTAACTTCTTGAAATCTGTAGTACGTCCAATTGCCTCAATTGTCTTTGGATTAGTTGACTGTACACCAATTTCAAATTGGAAAAGTCCTTCTTTAACGTGTTTCAAGAACTCTAACATTTCCTCATCTACAAGATGTGCTGTTACCTCAAAGTGAAAATTCATATTTTCAGGATTTTTATCCATTATGAATTTCATTATTTCCATAGCATATTCTTTATTTGTATTAAAAGTTCTGTCAACAAATTTCACTTGACTTACCTTACTATCTATTAATTTTTCTAGGTCACTCTTTACCCTATCTAAACTAAAAAATCTTACACCTTTTATAGTTGATGAAAGACAAAACCTACAGTTAAAAGGACACCCCCTTGAACTTTCAAAATAAACAATTTTATTCTTAAGTCCCTTTGGCATATAATCATATGGAGAAGGGATTATATCTAGATTTTGTATCAAAGGCCTAGCATCATTTACAATAATCTTATCCCCTTCCCTATATATTAAACCTTTTATGTCTTTATAATCATTATCATTGTCAATAATATTGATGATTAGTTCTCTAAAGGTCTCTTCTCCTTCACCATATATTATAAAATCGATATACTTATACTTACTAAGCAAATCTTCTCCATCAAAAGAAACTTCCGGTCCTCCTAATATTATCTTTATATCCGGTTTTACTATTTTTAATCTTTCACAGATTGTAAGTGTTTGTTCAAAGTTCCAAATATAACATGAAAATGCCACTATATCAGGATTTTGTTTATATATTTCACCCGCAATAAAATCTTCGTTTTGATTAATAGTATACTCCGCTATATCAATATTAGGAATATCCTTTGAAAAACTTTTTAAATATCTTATTGAAAGAGATGAATGTATAAATTTTGAATTTAATGTTGTAATAATAGTCTTCATTTTTGTAGTCCTTTCCTTTCCATATAATGATTTAATTATAACATATAGTTGAAAGAATTCATTTTTAATAAAATGAATTCTATTAGAAATATTTGTAGTTTTTTTAGGTTTTAAGAAGGTTTTTAAGGTTTTTTATAGAATGATATAATATGCTTATAAATTATCTAAGAGAGGGGTAAACAAATGCACGAATTTGAGAAAATTTCCATTTCTGAAATGTCAAAACAAGATATGTTAATGATCTTAGAAGCTCTTGAATACACTGGTAAAAACACTAATATTCAGGCATTCTTAGCATTAAGAAATAGTATTATTAAAGAATTAAGTATCCTTGCTGAAAGCAATGAAGAAGAATTCTTTGAGTACCTAAAAAAATAGACCCCTAACAATTTAAGGGTCTTTTATTTTTTGAATTTATATATTCCTGATTTTGTGTTTATATAAATTATTTGTTTGTCATTAATTGTCTCTTTTTTAATAACTTTGCATTTATTAAGTAATGAGTGATAAAAAACATCTCCAACATTAAAACTAAATATATCGGGCTCAATGTACTTATCAATGTACAATAGTTTTGGATCTATTCTACCTTTGTTAAGCTTATAAATGTACTCGCTAAAGTTTTCATAAATAGATATATTTTCTTTTTTCTCGCATTCGATATTATTTTTTAGTGAGTATAGTCCTATAGTAAAAGGACTATACTCACTTTTTATATTTTCATTTACCACTTCCAAAAATTCAGCCAATGTCTTGAAATGATTTGTTTTTAAACCATTTAATATATTTATTATTTCTATCCTTTTTCTTTCAAAATCTATATGAAAGTTACAGGGATAATCATTAATACTTAGTCTAAAAAAATCATTATATAAATCTAAAAAATTAGTTTGTGACAAATTTATTATCTCTTCTTTTACTTCATTAAGTATATTTGTATTATTTTTAAATGTCAAAAACAATATCTTTGATAGCAAGAGCCCTTCAAGTATAGTTTCTATATTCGCTGTTGTATATAAAATATTCTTTAAAACTTCTTCTCTAACAATATCCCATTTATTGTTAGAGAAAACAATAGGACTTATTCTAATAAATGCACTATCATCTTTTTCTAGAAAGTATATATCTGATTTAGGTTTGTTAAATGAATTAAGTAACACTTCGTTGTCACCACTTCTATAATAATACCATAGTTGCATTTCTTTTTTATATCTTTCATAGTCTATCCTAGTAGCAACTTCTTCTTCAGATGGAAGCAGTGATTTAATTGTAAGTACAGTAATTTCTATGATATATTCCTTTTCTTTAGATATTGAATTAAGTGCATTTAAAAGAAAATTTCCTATTCTGCCATCATCCATTTATGCATTCTCCTTTACATTTTGTCTGGAGCCTCTATACCTAATAGATTTAGTCCTGTCTTTAAAACTTCTTTAGTTGCATATACCAATAGTAATCTAGCTTTTTTAATCTCTTCATCTTCACTTAATATTGGACAGTTGTGATAAAATCTATTAAATGATTTAGCTATTTCTGTAATATGACGAGTAACAAAAGAAGGCTCGTATTTTTCAGCACTATTTATTACTGTGTTTGGGAAGTCATACAATAATTTTATTATAGCCATTTCTTCTTCTGAATTTAATAGTGAATAATCTATATCATCTTCTAAAGAAAATTCTCCCTTATCTAGTAATCTATTTGCTCTTGCATGAGCATATTGTACATAAGGACCAGTTTCTCCTTCAAAACTCAATGTCTTATCCCAAGAGAATACATAATCCTTTATTCTTCCATTAAACAATTCTTGGAATACAATAGCACCAATTCCAACTTGTTTTGCAACTTCTTCTTTATTTTCTAAGTTTGGATTTCTTTCTTCTATGATATCATGAGTTTTTTCAATAGCTTTTTTAAGTACATCTTCTAAAAATACAACTCTTCCTTTTCTAGTAGACATAGTACCGTCTTCAAGACTTACCATACCAAATGGTACGTGAATGCAATCTTTTACCCAATCATATCCCATAAGTTTTACAATTGCCATCCATTGCTTGAAGTGTAATATTTGTTCAGAACCTACTACATAAATGTTCTTGTAGAAGTCATAATGTTCTTTTCTATAAATTGAAGCTGCAATATCCCTAGTAACATAAAGAGTAGAACCATCACTCTTTTTAACTAATGCTGGTGGCAAACCAAAAGATTCTAAATCTACTATTTCTGCACCTTCTGATTTTACAAGTAATTTTTTCTCTTCTAATTCTTCAATAACTCTTGGCATTTTATCTGAATAAAAACTTTCACCTGCAAGTGAATCGAATTTTATTCCAAGCATATCATACACTTTATTGAATTCACTTAAGCTAATTTCTCTCATCCAATGCCATAATTCCAAAGCTTCTTCATCTTGATGTTCTAATTTGTTAAACCAATTTCTTGCTTCATCATCAAGAGCTGGATTTTTTTCAGCTTCCTCATGAAATTTTACATAAAGCTTTAAAAGTTCATTTATTGGATCTTTTTCTATAGTTTCTTTATCTCCCCAATTTTTATATCCTACTATTAATTTCCCAAATTGAGTTCCATAATCACCCAAATGATTTATTGCAACAGTATCAAATCCTAAGAAAGTATATATCCTATAAAGAGCATGACCTATTATTGTAGTTCTTATATGGCCAATATGAAATGGCTTAGCTATATTAGGTGAAGAGAACTCTACCAAAACAGTTTTGCCCTCGCCCATTTTAGATGAACCAAATTTATCTCTTTTCTGTTTTGCTTCTTCAAGTACAGTCTTTGCTATAGCTTCCTTCTTCACAAAGAAGTTCATATATGGTCCTACACTTTCAATTTTTTCAAAGTATTCATTTTCACCTATTTTTTCAACTAATTCAGCAGAAATCAAATTTGGTGCTTTTCTAAAAGTCTTTGCCAATCTAAAACATGGAAATGCATAATCCCCCATTTCGTGGGATGGTGGAATCTCTATAAGAGATTCAATTTCCTCCTTTTCCAATCCACTATCTATTTGAGATATCAGTTTTACTACTTCTTCTTTAAATTTAATCATATATACCCTCCTCATTTATAAAAATTATACTTAAATACGAAAAAACTCCCGTCTCAAAAAAGAGACGAGAGTCACCCGTGTTACCACTCTAGTTGGTACAAATACCCACTTGTATCTTATAACGCCAATGGCGTATCATCCTACTAAATTTTTCAGATGTATCCTCCAGGGTCCTCTTCAAATATAATTTGATTGCTAGGCTTCCACCATCCCTAGCTCGCTTAAATCAAAGAAAATATCCTACTCTCCCTTTCACAGGATTTGTCATATTAAATTAGTTAATTAATAATATACAGCAAAATCAAGATTTATTCAAGCCTTTATTTTAATTCTACTACCGTAACTCCACTTCCACCTTCTCCTATATGACCGAGTCTATAAGATTTAACATGCCTATTAGTCTTAAGAAAACTCCTTATCCCCTCTCTTAAAACTCCTGTACCTTTTCCGTGAATTATATATGCTTGTTTTAATCCAGCAATATAAACATCATCTAAATATTTGTCTAAATCTAGTAGCGCTTCATCTAATGTTTTTCCCCTTAAATCTAATTCATTTTTTACATTTTGGGCTTTACTTTTTATTATATTCTTTGTACTTACTTGTGATTCTTTAATAGCCTTCTCTTTTACTCTCTTCAAAGTTGTAATATGAACATTTACTTTCATTATCCCCACTTGAACATTCACATTTCCATTTTCATCAGGAGCAGAAAGCACCGTTCCCTGTTGATCAAGGGATATAATCTCAACTGTTTCTCCAATCTTTAAATTTTTAGGAGGTTTGCTACTTTTAGCTTCCAACAGATTTTTTGCCAAATCTTGTTCAACTTCATCAAGACTCATTTTTAATTTATCTTGAGATTCTTGAATTTTTTTATTTTTTTCTTTTTCAATTTCGAATGATATTTCTCTTAATTCTGTTACTATTTCATCTGACTCTTCTTTAGCAGTCTTTAAAATATTACGAGCTTGTTCTTTTGCCTTTTGAATTATTTCTTCTTTCTTCTTTTCTACCTTTTCTTTTTCAAAGATTAATTCATTCTTCAATTCTTCTATTTCTATTTTAAGCTTTTCTGCTTCTAATTTATTTTCTTCAACTATTATTCTATCTCTTTCTATTGCTTGTAGTACATCTTCAAATTCAATATTTTCTTTAGAAATAAGATTTTTGGCATAATCAATTATATAATCACTAAGTCCAAGTCGCTTTGATATAAGAAAAGCGTTAGATTTCCCTGGTACACCTATCAAAAGCCTGTAAGTAGGGCTCAAAGTCTTTACATCAAATTCAACAGAAGCATTTTCCACACCTTGATTTGTTAGTGCATAAACCTTTAACTCACTATAATGTGTAGTGGCTATAGTCCTAACATTTATCCCATGAAGATAATCTAATATAGACATAGCCAATGCCGCTCCCTCAGTTGGATCGGTTCCAGCTCCCAATTCATCTAATAAAACCAAACTATTTTCATCTACATTCTCAAGTATACTAACAATATTAGTCATATGAGATGAAAATGTACTTAAACTCTGCTCAATACTTTGCTCATCTCCAATATCTGCAAAGATGTTATCAAATACAGATACTTGAGAATTATGGTTAGCTGGTATATGAAGGCCTGATTGTGCCATCAATGTCAGTAGTCCCACTGTCTTTAATGTAACAGTTTTTCCACCTGTATTTGGACCTGTAATCACAAGAGTATTGAAATCCTCCCCTATATATACATCTATTGGTACTACTTTTTTTACATTTAATAGTGGATGCCTTGCTCCCTTAATATTTATATATCCACTATTATTGATAATCGGCTTTGTTCCATCTATTTCAAGTGCAAGTTTTCCCTTGGCAAAAATGAAATCCACAGTTTCTAATATCTTTTGATTTTCTCTAATACTTTCACTCTTCTCTTCAACTAATTCGGTCAATTCAGATAATATTCTTTCTATTTCTTTCTGTTCTTTTATTTGTAATTCTTTTAACTCATTATTTAATTCTACACAAGCCATAGGTTCAACAAATAATGTTGCACCACTTGCAGATTGATCGTGAACCAAACCTGGAAAATTAGACTTATTTTCTTGCTTAACTGGTACAACATATCTTCCCTCTCTAATAGTTACAATACTATCTTGCAATAATTTTCTATTGCTTGTTGAATTAATTATTGAATTTAATTTATTTCTAATAGCTTCGTTTTTAGATATTATTTGCCTTCTTATATTTCTAAGGGTAGGACTAGCATTATCTGATATCTCTTCTGGACTTATTATAGCATTATTGATACTGTCTTCAATATATTTAAATGTCGACAATGAACTTATTAACTCTTCTAATATAGGATAATTCGAACCCCTGTCTTCTTTACTTTCACTTAGATATTTTTTTAGACTCCTTGAAACTCTAAGAGAATCAGAAATTTTAAGTAAACTACCAGGCGTTAGTGTTCCTCCTATTTCAGCTCTTTTCAATTCAATGGAAATATCTTGTATTCCATAAAGAGGCGGATTACCTCTTTTAATTAATAGGGTAAAAGCTTCTTCAGTTTCATTTTGAATTCTTTTAACCTCTAATAAATCAGTTGATGGAACCAGTTTACTAGCTAATTCTCTCCCTAAAGATGATTCGGTCTTTTCTTTTAACTTTTCAACTATTTTATAGTATTCTAATACTTTTAGTGTTTTATTATTCATATTATCACCTCGATGCTAAAAAATCATAATACACCTCTAAAGAAATGTCCTTTAGTAAAACCTGCGTCTTCCCTAAAATGTTCTAGTACTTGTGTTAAATCTCTCTCTTTTAGCTTTCCATGCAATCTGTTATAATAAGCGTCTTGTATCATAGAAATATCTTTATCTTCATAAGTAAAATCCAATCTTATCATTTGAAGTCCTTTGTCAAATAATGTGTTCAAATCTTCAATAATAACCAATGGAACACTATTATAAATGGTAGTTGTACTATTTTGTCTTCTAAATGGAAAGACTATATTTTTCCTGTCTTCAAGACCATATCCTGAATTAAATTTACAAATACTACATTCACTATCTCCATTGCAACCTTTTATCAGAGACATAGGACAATGCTTCATAACCATAAGAGGTAAATATCCGTATCCAATTGCCTCATAAGGCATGCTAACTCTATCAATAACATCCTCTATTTGTTTTAATGTCAATTCAGGAGATAAAGTAATACTACTTACGTTTCTTTCTCTTAATAGTCTAGCAGTATAGCTATTAAATACATTTAGACCAATATCCCCATGAATAGGTAAATTTAATCTGTTCTTTACAAAATTTAATGTCCCTATATTAGATACAGAGATACCATCTAAATAATCTGAATTTCGATCTAAATTTTCTCCTAATAATCTTAATCCTTTGTCAGTATATATCTTATCAGTATAAAAAAATACTTCCTTCTTTGCCTTCTTTACTTCTTTTATACAATTATCAATATCTTCATAGAATCCTAGATAAATTCGATCTAATTTTTCTAAATCAATAGATTCAAATTGATTGATATTTGATACTTTTACACTTAATTTCTTCCCACTTAAATCTTTCTTTTCATCTTCATATTTGAAAAATTCCTTTTCTGTTTTGCGTAAGAGATCTTTATTAACATTACTTCTATTATTGAAATTCATCCTCTTTTTATTCAGTTCATCTATACCATCTCGTCTTAAACCATTTAAACTACTTAAAGATAAAAAAGAACCTTCTTCTAAGTAAATATCCATAATATCAATACAATAAGGCTCATCTGCTAATTTAGACAATTGTTTTTCGATTTTTTCTTTAGTTAGAGAAACTTTCTGGCTCTTTTCTACTAGTTGTTCTGTTTCTACATGTATAACATTTTCTCCATCATAAATACTCAAAGTAGCAGGATTGCCAATAGAAATATTCACTTCCATTTTTAAAGGATATTTAATTTTCTCTTCTCCAACAAATGTGCTCTTAGCTCTATCTAGTAGTGAAACACTTGATGTCTTATAAACAGGAGAACTTATGGAAACATTTCTAATCCTATCTAGTTTCAAAATACTCCCCTTATTGCTTGAAGTATTAGCTACTACTCCAACATATTCTCCCTTTTCAGTGGTCAGCTCTATTCCATCTCCTATGTCTAAATCATCTATTAATTTTATATACATATTTTTTCTATCAATATTTTCTACTTTCCCTATATATACACCTCTATTATCTGGTCTATCTAGAGAAATAAAGCTTTTCCCAAAATCATTAAATAAATAACCCTTTGTAAAACCTCTATTGAATATTTGAAGTAATTCTTTTTTGTCTTCATCTGTTATAGAATTTACCCCTTTGTCTAAGGCTTTTCTATACTTACTTACAACCAATGCTACATATTCTGGTCTCTTCATTCTTCCTTCAATTTTTAATGACTTTAAACCAGAATTAACTACATCATCTATATTTTCAATAGTACATAAATCTTTGGTACTCAATATATGTTTTTTTATAAATTGCTCACTTACCAATTCTTGATTCTTTAAACTCACAATTGAATATGGCATTCTACAAGGTTGAGCACAAGTTCCTCTATTTCCACTTCTACCTCCTATGATACTACTCATAAGACACTGTCCAGAATAACAAACACAAAGTGCACCATGAATAAAACCTTCAAGTTCTAAATTAGAATTATCCTTAATGTATTTTATCTCTTTGGTTGAAACTTCTCTTGCTAAAACTACCCTTTTAAACCCCAGATTCTCTAAAAATAACGCTCCCTGTAAATTGTTAATTGTCATCTGAGTACTACCATGAAGTTCAAAATCTGGAAACAAAGTCTTTATTAAATGTACTAATCCCAAGTCCTGAACAATTAACCCATCAACATCTATTTCATACAAATTTTTAATATAATCAACAGCTTCTTCAAGTTCTTTGTTTTCTAGCAATATATTTACAGTAACATATACTTTTGTACCTCTTAAGTGAGCATATTTTACAGCTTCTTTTAATTCATCCATCCCAAAATTAGAAGCATACTGTCTTGCATTAAAAACTTTACCTCCTAAGTAAACTGCATCTGCACCATTTTCCACTGCAGCATAAAGTGATTCCATAGTTCCAACAGGAGCTAATAATTCAATTCCATCTTCTTTTTTAATCACTAGCCTATATTGCCTCCTTACTTTACTTAGTTAACTATTTTCGTTAAAATGTTTCAATGTTTCGTCTAACTCTTTCTTTATCTCTACTAGTTCTATTTGACTATCAAACAATTTGTCTTGTAAATTTTTAATAATTTTCTGATTTTCTTTTAACTCTTCTTCTTTTAATTCTGATGCTTGTTTATACTTTTTAAGCATTCTATCTTTATTTTCACTATCTAGTTTAGTTTCAAGCAATTCATCTTTATATAAATTACATTGATTTTCTAATTCCTCTATTCTCTTATTTGCATTTTTTAATGTTTCAAGCATTTCTTCGTATTTTTGCATAGGCTCTACAATCTCTTTTTTTAATTCATTTAATTCTTTATAAACCCTATGATATTCATCTGCTATATTGAAAGCTACAAGAATTTGAGCCATTGAATCATTTAATCTATCATTTTTCTTTTGAGCTTCTCTTATTTTACTATTTACATAAGCAGCAATACTTTTAACATATTCTTCAGTCTCATTTCCTACTACTGTGAAGTTACGACCACCAATATATACATCTACTTTGTTTTTTTCTGTCATAACTTTACCCTCTCCCTTATTTTTATATATAAGTATTCTACTTAAATTTCTATTTTCCTTTATTTTAATTAAGTTAAAGGAGTAGATTTAATCTACCCCTTTAACTTCTAAGATTTGCTTTAAAGGTTTTTTCTACTTCTTCAACTATTTTTTCATGAACTTTGCTTACATCTTCATCTCTAAGTGTCTTTTCATAAGATCTATAGATGATAGAAAAAGCAACGCTTTTCTTATCTTTTGGTATCTGTTCTCCTTCATATACATCAAATAATTCTACTTTTTCTATAATACCTTCTCCATACTTCCAAACAACATCTTCAATATCAGTCACTGGTATTTCCCTATCCAAAACTACTGCTAAATCCCTTGTGATAGATGGATACTTAGGCAATGGTTTGTATTTTTTATTTGGATTTGCCTCTTCTATTATTGTTTCAAAATCTAATTCCCCTATATAAACAGGAACTTCAATATCATAATTATCTAATACATCTGGATGAACTTCTCCAATAATACCTAGTACCTTATTGTTATAAACTATATTTGCTGTTCTACCAGGATGGAATGTAGATAAATTTTCCTCCCTTGAATATCTAAATCCAGAAATACCTAATCTATCAAGAAGTACTTCAATAACACCCTTTAAATAAAAATAATCAACATTTCCATACATACCAATAGTTAGTGTTCTTCTCTCTAATGGTAAGCTTTCTAGTGGAATCTCTCTAGGTATAAAAATATTACCTATTTCATAAGTAAGAGCTTCTTTAACACCATAATTAAAATTCCTTGATAATAAATCCATAATATTTGGTATAATGGTAGTTCTCATTACACTATAATCTTCACCAAGAGGATTCATTAATTTTACACATTCTCTTTTGCTACTATTTTGAACTAATTTGATTTTGTCATATGCTTTTGGACTTATAAATGAATAAGTCATAACTTCATTTAAACCTAATCCTTGAAGAACCCTTATTGCCTTATCTTCAATAATAACATTATAAGGCCTTTCTGCTCTTGTAAGAACACCCATTAAAGGCTTATTAGGTATATTGTGGAACCCATAAATCCTACCAACTTCTTCTATTAAATCTACTTCTCTTTCTACATCCATTCTAAAAGTTGGTACTTTAACTTCTAAATAATCATCTTTTTCTAGAACATTAAATTCTAGTCCATTAAGTATATCTATTATATTTTTCTTATCAATTTCAACACCTAGAAGTTTATTTACTCTTTCTGGTCTTAAGCTTATTGTGCTAATCTCCCTTTTATTTGGATAATTATCAATTATCCCACCTACTACTATTCCAGCACCAATTTCTTCAATCAACTGACAAGCCCTATTACATGCAGTTTCACATAGATTAGAATCAATTCCTTTTTCAAATCTTGCAGATGCTTCTGTTCTTAAGTTATGAGCCTTTGATGTAAGTCTTACACTCTTATCATTAAAATTAGCAGCTTCCAATAATATAACATTTGTATCGTTAGTAACTTCTGTATCAAAACCACCCATTACTCCCGCTATAGCTACTGGTTTTTCTCCATCAGCTATCACTAAATCAGAAGGATTTAATTTTCTCTCAACTCCATCTATGGTTTTAATTTCTTCTGATTCAAAGGCTGTTCTAACATATATTTTTTTGTCAACTATCTTATCTAAATCAAAAGCATGTAGTGGTTCACCAAATTCCAACATAACATAATTAGTTATATCTACAATATTGTTTATCGGTCTAACTCCAGCTTCCATTAATCTAGTTTGAAGCCATAGTGGTGAACTTTCAATCTTAACATTTTTTATAACCCTAGCATAATAACGATTACATAAATCTTTATCTAATACTTCAACTCCTCTTAGAAGATCATTAATATTTCCTTCTTCATTTTTTATTTCAATTTCAGGATATTTCATCTTAGAATTAAGCGTTGCGCTAGTCTCTCTAGCCATTCCTACTATACTTAGACAATCAGGTCTATTAGGTGTAATTTCAAATTCTATTACTTCACCATGAAGGCCAAGAACTTCTTTAATATCCATACCCACTGGATACCCTTTATCTAATATGAAAATCCCATCTTTCATATCCTTAGGAACTACACTATCACTAATTCCCAATTCACTTAAAGAACATAGCATCCCAAAGGACTCTTCACCTCTAAGTTTTCCTTTCTTAATCTTAACACCACCAGGAAGCCTCGCTCCAACAAGTGCTACTGGTACATAATCACCTTCACTAATATTATTTGCTCCAGTAACTATTTGAAGTTCCTCTTCTCCAACATCAACTATAGTTATGCATAATTTATCTGCATTAGGATGTTCCTTAATCTTTAATATATGTCCAACTACAACATTTTGTATTCCATTGTTCAAATTTGTTATAGATTCAACATGAGAACCAGAAAGAGTTAATTTGTCTGATAGTTCTTTTGAATCTACATTTATATCTACATAATCTTTAAGCCATTTCACTGGTAATAACATATTTCTCCTCCTTTAACTACTAAAATTGTGATAAAAATCTCATGTCATTCTCAAAGAGTAGTCGAATATTATCAATACCGTACTTCACCATAGCAATTCTATCTATACCTAGTCCAAAAGCAAAACCACTATATACTTCTGGATCAATTCCACAATTTTCAAGAACCTTTGGATCTACCATCCCACAACCTAGAAGTTCCATACTCCAACCCGTTCCATTACACTCATCACAGCCTTCTCCCTTACATTTGAAGCAAGATACATCAACTTCCGCACTTGGTTCTGTAAATGGAAAATAATGCGGTCTAAATCTAGTTTTCATATCGTATCCAAATAATTCTTTTATAAATATATCTATGGTTTCTTTTAAATTAGCCATAGTAACATTTTTATCAACAACTAAACCTTCTAATTGATGAAACATAGGTGAATGAGTATCATCTACATCATCAAATCTAAAAGTTCTTCCTGCAGATACAATTTTAATTGGTGGTTCTTTTTGTTTCATAACTCTTACTTGAACAGGAGAGGTATGAGTTCTCAAAAGAATATCTTCAGTTATGTAAAAAGTATCTGTCAAATCTCTTGAAGGATGATTCTCTGGAGAGTTTAATGCATCAAAATTATTCTCAACTGTTTCCACTTCTGGACCATGAACTATACTAAAACCCATGCTCATAAAAACATTTTCTAATTCTTCCATTGTAGCAATAAGAGGATGACGATGTCCTAAAAGAATTTTATTACCTGGCATAGTAATATCAATTCTTTCCTTTTCTAATTTTCTCTTTTTCATTTCATCCCTTAATTTATTTTTTGTCAAGTTTAATTCTGATTCAAGTTCTTTCCTAACTTCATTAGCTATCTGCCCAACAGCAGGCCTCTCTTCCTTAGAAAGACTGCCCATTTCCCTAAGTACTTGAGTTAGTTCACCTTTTTTACCTAAAAATTTAACCCTTATTTCCTCTAATTGGTCTATAGTTTTTAGCTTGTTCATATCTTTTAGTGCTTCTTCTTTGATTTTGTATATTTTATCCTTCATATTTTGAACTCCTTTCATACCTATTCGTTAAAAAAATAAGACCTTCTCCTAAGGATAAAGGTCAAAATATCCAAAACTGTTTGTATAAATTATAGCACTAGAGTGTTTAAAACTCAAGGATTATTCACCCTTTGTCTAGCTACTTCATACATTACAACAGATGTAGCTACTGCTGCATTTAGAGATTCAGCTTTGCCATACATTGGAATCTTTATCAAGAAGTCTGAAATACTTATCATTTCATCAGAAACTCCATTCGCCTCATTTCCTATAATTATAGCAATATCTTCAGTTAAATCTACTTCATGAATATAATTTTTACCTTCAAGAGAAGTTGAATATACTTTAATTCCCTCATTCTTAAAATGATTTATCAATTCTATTTTATTATCTGCAAAAACAACAGGAATATGAAACAATGAACCCATAGTAGCACGTACTACTTTCGGATTATATACATCTACACAATTATTAGTTAAAACCACGCCACTAGCACCAAAGGCATCTGCTGTTCTAATTATAGTTCCAGCATTGCCAGGATCTTGTAGTTCATCTAAAATAATTATAAACTTATTTTTGCTTTGGAATAGTTCATCTAATTTAAAATCATTTATTTTTCCAACTGCCAACACACCCTGAGGATTTTCAGTATCTGATAGTTCTTTTAGTAGATTGTTTGGAACATTAATAATATTTATATTTAATTCTTCAATTTTTTTAAATAATTCTCTTCCTCCAGTTACATTGAAAAGATCTTCTGAAAATAGAATACATTCAGGATTCCCTATCCATTTAATATATTCATCTACAATCTTTACACCTTCTATTAAGTAAGACTTTTTCTCCCATCTCTCTTTTTTCCTTTTGAGCCCTTTAATACCTTTTATTGTTGGATTTGATGGGCTAGTAATATACTTCATATCTTAACCACCAATTCGATTTTCTATTTTTTCTATATCTTTTGTATTCCCTATTACTACCAAAATATCTCCTTTTAAAATCTCATCATCTGCATAAGGAGAAATATTGATGCATTCATCTCTTTTTATAGCCATAACATTAATCCCGTATTTAGTTGGCAGTTTTAATTCTTTAAGAGTCTTATCTTCCCATTCAGAAACAGCTGTAATCTCTACAATACTATAATCAGGAGAAAGTTCAATAAAGTCTAATATATTTGTAGACACTAAATTATGTGCAACTCTTATACCCATGTCCCTTTCAGGAAATACAATTTTATCTGCACCTATTTGCTTTAGTACTTTCCCATGTAATTCATTCTGTGCCTTAGCAATTATCGACTTAACCCCTAATTCTTTAGATATTAAAGTTGCAAATATAGAAGCTTCCAAATTAGAACCAATACTAATTATTACAACATCAAAATTACGTATTCCCAAATCCTTCATTACATTTTCATCCATTACATCTGCTTGGACAGCATGAGTAACACAATCAGATATTTCTTGTACTAATTCTTCATCTTTATCTATTGCTAAAACTTCATGACCTAGTTTATATAAAGTCTTAGCGATGCTTGAACCAAATCTTCCACATCCTATAACAGCAAATTGTTTCATACACGTTCTCCTTTCTATCCCACAAATAAATTCCCTTCAGAATATCTATAATTATTTAATTTTGATTTTTGTTTTTTAGCAAATGCAAAAGCCATTGTCAAAGGCCCTACTCTACCTGAATACATTGTAAGTATTATTAATACTCTTCCAAATTTACTTAGACTTGGTGTTACTCCTCTTGTTAAACCTACAGTACCAAAAGCTGATGTAGTTTCAAATAATAAATCTAAAAATGTTGCCTCTTCAGAAATAGTAAGTATCAATGATACTACAGTTACTAAACATATTCCTACGCTCAAAATAGCTAATGACCTATTAATTATTTCTTGAGATATTCTTTTTTTAAATAATACTACATCTCTATCTCCTTTGATTACCGATATTGTAGTCAAAACAATCGCCCCAAAAGTAGTTGTCTTTATACCACCAGCAGTAGATATAGGTGAACCGCCTATAAACATTAAAATAATTGTAATAAATACAGTAGTATCTTTTAACTTCCCTATGTCTACAGAATTAAAACCAGCTGTTCTCGGTACAACAGCTTGAAAAAAAGAAGCAAGAGTCCTATCCTTTATGCTGAGGTTATAAAGTGTTCCAGCGTTATCCCATTCTATTAAATAAACTATTATTGTACTTATAACTATAAGTATCAAAGTAATTACCAATACCAATTTTGTGTGAAGGGTAAATCTATTAAATTTCTTATTTCTAGATACATCAATATAAACTGAAAAACCAAGGCCACCAATGATAATTAATAAACAAATAGTTAAATTTACTACAATATCTCCTACAAAGGGTACCATACTATTACCTGTAATATCAAAACCAGCATTACAAAAAGCTGAAATAGCATGAAATATCGAGAACCAAACTCCCTTTATAAAACCATATTTAGGTATGAATCTTGTAGAAAGAAGTATAGCTCCAATTCCTTCGATAGCAAAAGTAGACAATATGATATACTTAGTTAGCCTTACTAATCCTGACATAGTTTCTTGATTGAATTGTTCTTTAATTATTAATCTTTCTTTTAAGGTTATTTTTTTACCTAAAATTAAAGCAACTAAAGTAGCCATTGTCATAAAACCTAATCCACCCATTTGAATAAGACATATAATTACAATCTGTCCAAATAAAGACCAAAATTCTCCTGTATTAACAACTACCAGTCCAGTAACACAAACTGAAGAAGCAGATGTAAACAAGGCATCTAAAAACCCAATACTTTCACCTGATTTTGTAGCTATAGGAAGATTAAGTAGTATTCCTCCCAAAATTATTAATCCAGCAAATCCTAAAGCCAATACTCTAGGTGGATTAAGTTCTAATGCATTAATCTTCTTTCTAATAAATGTCAATTTAATATCACCTACCATGTTTGATATCAATAACTATTATAACTGATTAATATAGATTATAATACTTTTTTAAAAAAATAAAAGCTCCGAAATCGGAACTTTTATAATTACATACCTTTTGCTATTTCTACTAATTTTGAAAAACCTTCTAGATCGTTTATTGCCATTTCGGATAACATTTTTCTGTTAATGTCTATATTTGCTTTCTTTAAGCCACTAATAAGTGTGCTGTAGTTCATTCCATTTAGTCTTGCAGCAGCATTTATTCTAGCAATCCACATTTTTCTAAAGTCTCTCTTTCTTAGCTTTCTACCTACATATGCATAGTCAAGTGACTTCATTACTGCTTGATTTGCTGGTCTATATAACTTACTTTTAGCTCCATAATATCCTTTTGCTTGTTTTAGAACTCTTTTATGTCTTTTCTTTGCATTAACTCCTCTTTTTACTCTTGCCATCTAAACTACCTCCTTCGCTCCTATATGTGTTTTTTCTAGTAAGGCATTACTTTATTCATTCTCTTTATATCAGCGTCGCTAACTAATGCAGATTTTCTTAAATTTCTGATTCTCTTTGGTGACTTTTTACCAGTCTTATGGCTCTTATATGCTTTATATCTCTTTAACTTTCCAGTTCCAGTTCTTTTAAATCTCTTAGCTGCTCCTCTATGTGTTTTCATTTTTGGCATAATTATTACCTCCTCTATCTATTCTGTTTTAGGCATTAAATACATAACCATATTCTTGCCTTCCAGTTTAGGATGTTTATCTATAACCCCTACTTCTGAGGTTATTTCAGCAAACTCAGATAATACTTCTTTTCCTTTTTCAGTATGTCCTAACTCCCTGCCTCTAAATCTTACACTAACTTTAACCTTATCTCCATCTTTTAAGAATTCTACAGCTCTCTTTGCTTTTACATTTAAATCATGTGTTTCGATATTAGGAGTTAATCTTACTTCTTTAACATTTATAACTCTCTGATTCTTTTTTGCTTCTTTTTCCTTTTTAGCTAATTCATACTTGTACTTACCATAATCCATGATTCTACATACTGGTGGTTTTGCATTTGGTGCAATTTTAACCAAGTCCATTTTTTTATCAAAAGCCATTTCCATAGCTTTTCTACTAGGAAATATTCCTAATTGACTTCCATCAACATCAATAAGTCTTACTTCCCTATCTCTTATCTCTTCATTAATTTGAAGTTCTTTAATATTACTACACCTCCTAAAATTTATGCTTTCTATACATTATAAAAAACAATAAAAGCGGGTAAAATTACCCGCTTTTTCCCAACATCACACAAAAGTATACTAAATACTTTTGTTAAATCATAAAACCTTAAAAGCTTTAGCCATAAGGTGAGAAGCGGTACTTCTACTTTCTTTACCCCAATATTTACTTTCTTTAGTCATTATATGATATATTCTCTAATGTGTCAACGTTTTTTATATTTATTGTTTATGTTATTTATTTTGACAATTCATAAATAGCTTTAGCATACATCCTAGCTAGTCTCATGAGATGATCTATGGAAATAAACTCATCTTTTTGATGGGCTAATTCTATTTGCCCAGGAAATATAGGCCCAAAAGCCACTGCATTATCCATTGATCTTGCATATGTTCCACCACCTATAGCTATAGGTTCGCTATCATTATCACCAGTTTCTTCTCTATATACTTTCATTAGCTTTTGAACTAATTCATTGTCTTTTGGAACATATAATGGTTTCATTTCATCATCATCTTCAATTACCTCGATGCCAGTTCCTTCTAGTTCACTTCTAATTCCATCATATACAGCTTTTGCACTAGATTTAATAGGATACCTTACATTTATAGATAATACTATTTCATCATCAGTAGTTTTTATAACACCTGGATTGAAATTTAGTTTTCCAGAAACATCATCATCAAAACCACAGCCTATGTTTTCTCCATGATTCTTTAATGCAATTTTTTCATTATACATTTTTATAAAATTACATATATCACAATCACAATTAATTATTTCCCCTAAAAATAGCATCATATAACTAATAGCGTTTTCTCCCTTTTCAGGTGTACTTCCATGAGCTGAAACCCCTTTAGCCTTAATAGTTACTTTATCGTTTTCTTTTATCATAGAAATATTATATCCTGTTTTTTTAACAAAATCATTCAATTTTCCTTCTAATTCATCTACATTTTTAACATCTAAAACAACTTCACAATTATCTGGAACCATATTAACTGCATTTCCACCTTTAATTGACTTTATTGCAATTTCCCCACATGAATGTTTTTCTAACTTTTTAACTAAATCAAAAGCTATAATTCCCTTTTCTCCATGAATTACAGGAAAATCAGCATCTGGAGTAAAAGCCATATCTGGTGCTTGTTCATGTTTGAAATAATATTTCATACATCCCCAACCAGTTTCTTCATTGGTTCCAAATATTATTCTTATCTTTTTGTTTAGTGGAATATTAGATTCTTTTATTGCTTTCATTGCATATAGAGTTGCTATTGCTGGCCCTTTATCGTCAATAGTACCTCTACCATATATTTTATCATCATGAATTTCTGCACTATAAGGTGGATATGTCCACCCATCTCCTTCTGGAACCACATCTAGATGAACTAATATACCTACAGTTTCTTCACCTTCTCCAAATTCTGCATAACCAGCATATCCGTCAAGATTCTTTGTTTCAAATCCCATTTCTTTTGATAGATTTAAAGCATATTCTAATGCTCTATATGCTCCTTCACCAAAAGGCATTTTGGGTTTTGCTTCACCTTCCACACTTTTTATGCTAACAATTTCTTGTGTCGATTTAACGATATCATCCTTGTAGCTTTCAACCAACTCAATAAATTTCATAAAAATACCTCCTCTCATTTATTCCCATAAATATATTACTAATTCTATTATACCTTTTCTATTTATTTCCTTCAACATTGTATTATTTTTTATATAAAAAATAAAGTTGGTTACACTATTAATAGTAAAATGCAAAGGTGGGGATAGTTTGCAAAAGAAAAAATTAGTGTTTATTTTATCCCTCTTAGGGATAGTTGTTTCTTCAATTCTATTTTTTGATAAGTTCTTTCCAACTACGCAGCTAAAACATATAGCAAATAGTGATAGATATATAATTTGGTCACTAACAATTATTTTTCTAATATACTATTTAAAACTTGAATCAAACCCTCAATTAGTCCCATTAACTATATCTAATGAAAAAGATGGAGTTAAAAATGATAACAAGTTAAATATCTCTTTTAAAGATGTAGCCGGACTAGAGGAAATAAAAGAAGAATTAGAAGAAACTATAGGTTTTATCAACAATAGTGACAAATACATGAAAATGGGTGCAAAAATACCAAAAGGTATACTGTTTTATGGTCCTCCTGGCACAGGTAAAACTTTGCTTGCAAAAGCTGTGGCAGGAGAGACAAATTCTACTTTTCTCTATGCTAGTGGTTCTGAATTCGTTGAAAAATATGTAGGAGTAGGGGCAAAAAGAGTTAGATCTTTATTTGAAAAAGCTAAAAAAGAATCTCCTAGTATTATTTTTATAGATGAAATAGATGCCATTGGAGCTAAGAGAAATCTAGATTCAAATAACGAAAAAGATCAAACTCTCAATCAATTACTTGTTGAAATGGATGGTTTCAATACAAGTGATACAGTGGTCATCATAGGAGCAACAAATAGACTAGATTTATTAGACGAAGCATTATTACGTCCTGGTAGATTTGATAGACACATTTTTATAGGCAATCCAAATATGAAAGCCAGAGAAAAAATATTAGAAGTTCATACTAAAAACAAACCACTACAAAAAGAAATCTCTATAAGCGAAATAGCAAATAAAACACATGGCCTCTCTGGTGCAGAACTAGCTAATATTGCCAATGAAGCTGCTATAATTGCAGTTAGAAAGAATAAAAGCAAAATAGATAAAGAGGATTTTAATCAAGCAATAGAAAGAGTATTAGCTGGTTTAGAAGTAAAAAATCCTTCTGTATTACTTAAAGAAAAGAAAACAGTTGCAATTCATGAATCAGGTCACGCACTTGTCAGCAAAATACTTAAAACAGACATGATTCAAAAAATATCTATTATCCCCAGAGGGCAAGCCTTAGGATACGTTTTAAAATTTCCAGAGGAAGAAAGATATCTTTTGACAAAAAGAGAATTAATATATAAAATTACAGGTCTCCTTGCAGGGAGAGCTGCTGAACAAGTAATATTTAATGAAATAACCACTGGAGCAAAGGATGACTTAACAAAAGCAACACAAATTGCTCAAGAAATGGTTTGTTCCTATGGAATGAGTGATTTTGGAAACATTTCAATAGATGAATACTATATAAGAAACAGTTTCGACGAAATAAGGGAAGAAATAAAAAAGATTACTGATAGTTGTTTTGAAAATGCCTTAAAGATAATAGAAGAAAATAAAATAATCCTTTTCCATATAGCTGATATACTTATGGAAAAAGAATCAATAACCAATGAAGAACTAGATAAAATATTTAAAGAGTATGAATCAAAAATGGACTATGCAACATAAAAGGTAGGAGGAAAACCCCCTACCTTTTATCTTCAACTTCATCTACTATTCTTTCTATAAATTCATCTACGCTTAACTGACCTAAATCTCCTTCATCTCTTTTTCTTACTGAAACTGAGTTTTCCTCAACTTCTTTTTCACCTACTACTAACATATATGGTATCTTTTGAAGTTGTGCTTCTCTTATTTTATATCCGATTTTTTCTGTTCTATCGTCAACATGAACTCTTAAGCCATTTTCTTTGAATTTTTTCTCAAGTTCATATGCATAATCATTGAATTTATCTGATATTGGTAGTATAGAAACTTGCACAGGTGCTAACCAAGCAGGAAACTTCCCAGCATAGTGTTCAATCAATATCCCCATGAACCTTTCAATACTTCCTAAAATAGTTCTATGAATCATAATAGGTCTCTTCTTTTCATTGTCCTTATCAACATAAGTTAAATCAAATCTTTCTGGCATTTGGAAATCTAATTGTATAGTACCACATTGCCAAGTCCTACCTATAGCATCTTCTAAATGGAAATCTATTTTAGGACCATAAAAAGCCCCATCTCCTTCATTAACAATATAGTTAATTTTCTTCTCCTCAAGAGCAGCTATCAAACTATTTGTTGCAATCTCCCATTGTTCTTCACTTCCCATTGAATCTTCAGGTCTTGTTGACAACTCTACATGATATTTAAATCCAAATATACTGTAAACGTAGTCTGCCAACTCAATTACACCTATAAGCTCATCCTTAACCTGACTTTGTAACATATATATATGAGCATCATCTTGAGTAAAGCTTCTTACTCTCATAAGTCCATGCAAAGTACCAGATAATTCATGTCTATGAACTAAACCTAATTCTCCTAATCTAAGTGGTAAATCCCTATAACTATACATCTTTGATTTATATACAAGTATTGAACCAGGACAGTTCATAGGTTTTATAGCATAATCATTTTCGTCTATAGTTGTAAAATACATGTTTTCTTTGTAGTGATCCCAATGTCCTGATCTACGCCACAATTCCTCATTTAAAATCATAGGAGTTTTTATTTCTCCATATCCTCTTTTAGCATGTTCTGCTTTCCAAAAATCTTCTAATATATTTCTTAAGATCATTCCCTTAGGATGGAAGAATGGAAAACCTGGTCCCTCTTCATGCATACTAAATAAATCTAACTCTTTACCTAATTTTCTATGATCCCTTTTCTTTGCTTCTTCTAATCTTTCTAAATACTCATCTAAATTTTTCTTCTTATCAAAACTGATTCCATATATTCTTTGAAGCATTTTGTTCTTTTCATCACCACGCCAATAAGCGCCAGCAATACTCAATAGCTTTATAGCCTTAACCTTCTTAGTATCCATTAAATGAGGTCCAGCGCAAAGATCTGTAAAATCTCCAAGTTTATAAAAAGATATTATCTCATCTTCAGGTAGATTTTCAATAAGCTCCACTTTATAAGGCTCATCTTTTTCTTTAAAATACTTCAATGCTTCATCCCTAGGCATAATAGTTCTTTCCATTGCATGCCCTTCTTTAGCAATTTTAATCATTTCCTTTTCTATTCTTTCTAAATCTTCTGGGGTAAATCTATGTTCTAAATCGAAATCATAGTAAAATCCATTTTCAATAGATGGCCCAATAGCAAATTTTACATCAGGGAATAGGTTTAAAACAGCATGTGCCATTATATGTGCTGATGTATGCCAAAAGATTTCTTTTCCCTCTTTGTCTTCAAATTTTACTATTTTAACCTTTGCATCTTCATCTATAGTCTCTTGCATCCCTTTTATTTTATCATTTACAACTGCTCCAAGAGCAACCCTAGCTAATCCTTCGCTTATATCCTTAGCTACTTCAAATACAGTTATACCTTTTTCATATTGCTTTTCTGTACCATCAGGTAATGTTATTTTTATCATGTTTTTCCCTCCTATTTTCAATTGTTTATAAAATACAAAAAACCCCTCATCTCCATGTAAAAATACATAGGGACGAGAGGTAAATCTCGTGGTCCCACCCTAATTGGTGCTTGAAATTTTAACGCAATTAACGTAAATCCTTCTTCATAATTAGTATGAATGGATTTAAGCTCAGGGGTGGTCTTCGGTTAACAATATCTTAGGATAGCTTCCAGCCTAGACTATCCCTCTCTTAAAGAATTATTTAACTTACTCTTCCCTTCAAAGCTTTTAATATATAGTTTTGATTTCATATTATATATACTATATTCCCATTTGTCAATGATTTTAAACTAATCATCATTAATTATTTTAATAAGCTCTTCTATAGAATACATGATTTGTTCTCCAGTATCCATTTGTCTTAACGTTACTTTTTCATTCTTAATCTCTTCAGAACCTATTATTATAACATATGGAATATCAAGCTTATCAGCATAATTAAATTTCTTCCCTACTTTTCCACCTTCTAAATAGATTTGAGTGTTAATATCATAACTACGCAATATATTTCCAATTTTTATTCCCTCTTCTTGACATCCTTCCATAGGTATTATTAAAACCTTAGTTAAATTGTTCCATTTAGTCTTAATAATATTTGCTTCTCTTAGTTGGTAGAAAAGTCTTGTAAGACCAATAGATATGCCAACCCCAGGTAATTTTTGTTTAGTATAATATTCTGCTAAGTCATCATATCTTCCACCTGAACAAACACTACCGATATCTGGATACTCATCTAAAAATGTTTCATACACTGTACCTGTATAGTAGTCTAATCCTCTTGCTATTGTCAAATCTACTTTAAGATTATCTTCAGGTACTCCAAAATGTTTTACATACTTTACTACATTTTTCAATTCATCTAAACCTAATACAAAAGTTTCATTATCTATATTGAACTCTTCTAAACTATGTAGTATTTCTTCATTCGTACCCTCTATTTGAATAAACTCTATTATTTTATTAATAGTATTATCATCTAAACCTATTTTTCTTAATTCTTCATTTACTCCCTTTAATCCTATCTTATCCATTTTATCAATAGCTCTTAATACTTCTACAGAATCATCAATATCAAGACCTTGGAAAAAACCATTTAATATCTTTCTATTATTGATTTTAATAGTAAAAGAATCAAAACCTAATTCTTTAAATGTTGAGTAAATAATACTTGGAATTTCAGCGTCATTTATTATATCTAATTTTTGATTTCCAATTATATCAATATCACATTGATAAAACTCTCTAAATCTACCCTTCTGATTTCTTTCTCCCCTATATACTTTGCCTATTTGATACCTTTTAAAAGGAAAATTTAAATCAGAATAATGTTGTGATACATATCTAGCAAGAGGCACTGTCAAATCAAATCTTAATGACAAGTCAGTATCACCCTTTGTAAATCTATAAACTTGTTTTTCTGTCTCTCCTCCACCTTTTGCAAGAAGTACCTCAGATTTCTCTATAACTGGCGTATCTATAGGAAGAAAACCAAATTTTTCATAATTACTCTTTATAGTGTCCATCATATGGTTAAATAATATTTGATCCGATGGTAACAATTCCATAAAACCTGGTAGTATGGAAGGTTTAACTATTTCTTTAGCCATTATATCCCCCCTAATTATTAATTTATCTAGTATTTATAATATCATTATTCGTTTGTTTTTAAAAGTAAGAAAAAACAAAAGCTTAATTTCGCTTTCATTTTTCCTTACTTTTATTCATTTTTAAAGAACAGAGTTCACAACCAGTACAATATGTTACTTTTTCAAGAAATACATTTTCAAGTATTTTTATTAATTCATCATTTCTATTTTTTTCGCTTCCATGAATAACTATGTTTTTAGGTGCAATAGTAATTATTGAACTTATTAAAAGATCCTCCTTGGTTATTCCATCAATAGATAATTCATTTATTACTTCATTAAAAAAATCATTTTCAATTAGTTTATTATTTTGATCATATAGCTTATAGTTGTTTTCTTCCATTATAATATTGACCAAATCCATTTTGGGTTCTTGTATATCAACAAAATACTTAAGTATTTTTATAAATTCTTTATATTCTCTTTCTTCATAGTATTTTTGGTTACTTTTTTCTATTAATATATCTAAAGAGGAATTTAGTGCACTTAGTCTGAAATTTACAAATCCGTCTATTATTATTTCATCATTTTTGTTTATATAATTTCTCACTTCATCAAATATTAGCTTTTTCTCATTATCCAAACTATTATCTCTACTTATGGTTTTAAAAGCGATTTTACCTATTTCTATTTTTTCTTCTTTGAATAAATCATTGTATTTGGTAAATACTTTCTTATATATAATATCCTTAATATAGTACTCCAAAATAATCTCTGTTATAAGCATAGATAGCATACTATATAATGTGTTATCATTTTTTGAAGTATTTTTGTCTTCGGTAGTTATTTTTACAAATAACCTATTTCCTATTTTTTCTTCTTCTATATCAACATTATATAAAAAATCATAATCATATATAATATTAAGAACTTTATCTTTATTTTCTTCAACTCCAATTGATAGTAGTTCCATCTCCAATCTCCTTTCTCTCGTAACAGTAGTATGTGTTTTACATTTAAGCTTATTCTCTTATATTGTTACTCCATTAACAATATAAGCAAATTATCGTGCCTAAATCAACAATTTCGTTATTGTCTAAAATCAACAGGTTTTTCTTATGTTTTTTAAAAAATTTTAAGATATTTTCTTTATCTGGATGATTTTCAAAATTACCTGAAATAGCAATACTGTCTTTTGATAAATTGCCACATGTACCACCAATAAAACCATAGTTTAAACCTTTAAGTTTTATATAACCTGGCTTAATGTGTAACACATCTATGTCTAATTTTGAAAGTTTATTATAAATTGGATAATCTGAAGTTATGATTGCTTTTTCATCAACTACAGCCATAGAGCACTTAGAATATCCTTGTTTTATATCTATTAGCTCTATACCACTTTTTTTAAAATAAAAAAGTAATTTCTCATCTGTATATTTAAAATTATGTATTGCATAACCATGAACTCTTCCTACATTATATGCAATATCGTCAGGGTATTTACTAGATAAATATTTTTCACCTTTTATAACATTTATACCCTGTTTTGTTAGTTTTTCTTCATAATAATCAAAAACATTTGGAGCAACAATCATTGTATTGTAATCAATTGGATGCATAACTATATCTGGATGATATGAAATAGGTTCAAGCACATCATCACATTTAATAGTCTTTATAATATTTATATTTAGTTTCTCCAAGTTCTTAATAATATTTTCATTTGCTCTTCCATCAATAATTGCTAAATTAGCAAATGATTGTGGAATAAAAGGATTTTTTATATTCATAATATCACCTTGTTTTTTTAGATAAAAAAATAAACCTTCAATTTTGAAGGTTTCTCTGGAGGCGGCACCCAGATTTGAACTGGGGATAAAGGTTTTGCAGACCTCTGCCTTACCACTTGGCTATGCCGCCATTTAAAACTTATTTAATAAAAAAAGTTTATCTTGAAGCCAACGGCCCGACTAAGCGATTCACACCAAATCAAAGATTTGGGTTCTCTGCTTATGCCTTACCACTTGGCTATGCCGCCATATGGAGCGGAAGACGGGATTCGAACCCGCGACCCTCGCCTTGGCAAGGCGATGCTCTACCACTGAGCCACTTCCGCATTTTTTTGGTGCCCAAAGGCGGAATCGAACCACCGACACGGGGATTTTCAGTCCCCTGCTCTACCTACTGAGCTATCTGGGCATTAAAACCACAATTGTTAGTATACAATATATAATCTATATTGTCAACATCTAAATTAATGATTTTAAATCTTCCTTTGAAAATTGATGTTTTTTATTGCAAAAATGACACACTACCTCAGCTTTTCCATCCTCTTCAATTATTTTATTTATCTCTTCTTTTCCTAAACTTATTAATGCTTCTTCCATTCTCTCCCTAGAGCAATCACATTTATATAAAACTTCACTTTTTTCTAAGATTTCCATATTGAAAACACCAAAAATCTCTTTTAATATATCTTCAGGTGTATATCCCCTATCTATAAGCGAAGAAATAGATTCTGCATTCTTAATATTATTCTCAAGAAGATCAATATCTTCCTCTAAAACATCTGGCAACAATTGAACTATATAACCACCTGAAGCCTTTATAGATAAATCAGTGTCTACTAACACCCCTAAATTTACAGCTGATGGTTGTTGTTCTGAATATAGATAATAATTAGCCAAATCCTCTGCTACTTCTCCTGAAACTAAATTTGATTGGCCAACATAAGGATCTTTTAAACCTAAATCCTTTATCACAACTATTCTTCCATTTTTACCCACTGCACCACCTACATCAAGTTTGTTGTCATGTTTTAAGGGAAGATCAACCAATGGATTTCCTACATAGCCTTTAACTTCTCCAAATGAATTAGACATGGCAAAGACATTTCCAATAGGACCATCACCTAATAATTGCATCGATATGGTATCTTTTTCTCCTTTCATCATTTGTCCCATCATAGAAACAGCTGTTAGAGTTCTACCTAATGCTGCAGCAGCTACTGGTGATAAACTATGGATTTTAGTTGCTTCATTGACTGTATTTGTAGTAGTTGCAACAAATACACGCATAGTTTTCTTTTCATCTATGGCTCTTATAACATAGTCCTTCATAACTAACCCCTTTCAACTCTCCCTAAAATATTTAAAGCCCCTATAGAGGGGCTAATTTGCTACTGTTAAAAACTAGTTACTTATATCAAATCTTATAGTTTTATAACGTCTGTAGCTTGAGGACCTTTTTCTCCTTGAACTATTTCAAATTCAACTTGTTGTCCTTCTTCTAGAGTTTTGAATCCGTCTCCACTTATAGCTGAATAATGTACGAATACATCTTCGCCTTCTTCAGTTGAAATAAATCCATAACCTTTTGTAGCATTAAACCACTTTACTGTACCTTTAACCATTTTAAAACATTCCTCCAATGCAACTAATTTATATAGATGAGTATGTATTATCACCTACTTTTAATTATACTACCATAATTATAAACCCTTGTCAAATAGTATTACCCTAAATATAATTAATATTCAGATACATAAAAAAGACCTCCAACTCACTTTTTAACAACAAAATTAATCCTCTCACTATTCTCTTTTGGACTATCAAATGTAAACGATTCATAATAATCTATATAATTAAATCCAGCATCTTTTAGTAGGTTTATAATCTCATCAATATTATAAGCTCTTTCTATATGTTCTTCATCAAATCTTATATACATATCTTCATCTTTTACAAAGAAAGAAAGCATAAAATGAGACAAGTTAAGTTCTTCCTCAAAATAATTTTGCCATACATAGAATATATCTTCCCTATCTTCAACAAAAGTATTATTGCCTATTATATTCCTTAACTTATAAAAAGAATTAATATCAAAAATAAATAATCCTTCTTCATTTAGATGCTCATATACATTTTTAAAAACTTTTAAAAGATCTTCTTCATCAATAATATAATTTATACTATCACAAATACTTACTATACAATCAAATTCTTTATTTATATTAAAATTAGTCATATCCTGATTTAGAATTTTAGTTTTTCTAAAAGACATCAGTTTATTATATGCAACAGAAAGCATCTCAGAAGATTTATCAAAACAGGTAACACTATAACCATTACTACATAAATAACGAGTCAGATTACCTGTTCCACATGCCATTTCTAATATATCCTTTGGTTTAAAATTTGTTTTTTTGAAAATCTCCTCAATATATAAATACCATTGTTCGTAATTAACATCATCCATTAGTTCATCATAATAATAAGAAAAATCACCATAGTAACTCATCACTTACTCCTTATTTAATTCCATTAAAATTTTTTCTAGTACAACTCCTGCCTTATCTTCTATTTTTAAATCACAACGATAATCCATAGCTGTCCTACCTTCATTTATTATTATAAATTTTTCTGCCATAGATGGTAAATAGTTTACTGGAGATACCGCTAAGCTAGAACCAATCACTATAAGCAGTTGGCAATCCTCCATTTCTTGTAATGCTATATTGAAATCCTCTGGTAACATATCTCCAAAAAATATAACATCTGGTCTAAGTAATCCACCGCATTGATTACACTTTGGAGGAATTTCATTATTGTTTACCTTTTCAGTTAACACATTTATATCTACTACTTTCCCACAAGTAGTACAACTTCCTTCTCTAGTATTCCCATGAACTTCTAGTAAATATTTAGTACCTGCTTTTTGATGTAAATTATCAATATTTTGTGTTATGACCCCTTTTATATAGCCTTGCTTTTCCATTTCAGCTAAAACATAGTGAGCTGTGTTTGGTTTTGCATCTGTCATTCCTAACAAAATTTTATATCCTTCTGAATAAAATTTCTTTGGATTATTGTATAGTACTGTAGTAGATAAGGCTTCCATGGGATCCATGTTTTCCCACAGTCCACTACCGGGACTTCTAAAATCAGGAATACCACTTTCAGTTGAAATACCAGCACCTGTTAAAACCATTGTCTTTGAAGAATTCTTTATCATATCACTAGCTTGTTTAATCTTTGAAAAATCCATGTATTCACCCCCTACTGATTTAATTCTATTACATTAATTTTCTTTATTCAAGTCATCTTTACTTTTCATTTCTCTCTTTTTAACCGTTATTAGACCACCTATCCTACCTGATTCTTTAGCTGTAAGACCTGCCCATCCAACTTCATTAATTTTCTCCATAAGACCTAATTCCTCTGCAATCTCATATTTTAATTTATCTTCTATTGTTTCTATCTTCTTTTTTTTCATTAAAATCCCTCCTGACCTATATTATGTCGGAGGGATAATTGTTTTATTCTTAATGAAAGAAAGCCAAATAATTAAATATAACAAATAATATAAGAACTAAAAGAATTGGAATGTAGTGAATAAATCTAGATTTGTATTCATCTTCTAATAATAACATTTCAATATCTTCGCCCTTAGGTAGTGCTTTATATAGATTAAGTGCAACTACCCCAGAAACAAAAGCAAAAACACCACCAATTATTATAGATAAAATCGTAACTAATGGCCCGTTAGATATACTAATCGCTTCTGTTTCCATAGGAATGTTTTGTATTCTATCAACTAAAAAATAACTCATTGATAACGATATTGCATTATTTACTCCATGTGCTATCATAGAAGTAAATATGGAACCTGTTCTATAAACCAAATAACCAAAAATGATACCTAAAAATATAGGTCCTATAAGATTTTGAATATTAAAATGAAATATTCCAAATAGAATAGCAGATATAAGTATTGCACTTTTCTTTCCAAGTTTATTATAAGATGACATCACCATTCCTCTAAACAAAACTTCTTCACAAATACCTGGAGTAATTGATATTATTATTAAACTAAATAAAAATTCTTTCGAATTTTGTGGTATAGGTATTGGTACAGGTTTAAGTTCCATAAAACCACTTAATAAAAGCATTAGTAAATAATTTAAAAAAATTGCAACAGGATATGAAAAAATAACT
The DNA here is from genome assembly GCF_900155565.1 of Anaerosalibacter sp. Marseille-P3206. Taxonomy (NCBI): domain Bacteria; kingdom Bacillati; phylum Bacillota; class Tissierellia; order Tissierellales; family Sporanaerobacteraceae; genus Anaerosalibacter; species Anaerosalibacter sp. Marseille-P3206. Next base: position 158,620 of record NZ_FUHM01000001.1, on the reverse strand, counting down.
ATTAATGGAATAAGTACTACTTGCTTTAAAGATATCTTGTTTAGTTTTAATACAGTTTTTAAATTGTAACCCCTTATCTTTAAGTAAATAATAGTTGGAACTAATATTAGTAAGTATTGGGTGATGAGTAGTCCAGAGTATATCTCTCTAGATTGAACATATCCTCCTAAAAATAATAATAAAATACCTTCAACTAGATAAAATACATTGGTTTCTAATACACTAGGATTAAGTTTTTCTCTTTCCATGTCAACCTCCTTATTCATTTTATTATATTGTAACTTTAAATTATATATAATTCAAATATATTGTTATAGAAGCATACTATCTATTATAATATAATAGTATGTAAGTAAATAATTTTAGTGAGAGGTGAATAATTTGAAAAAAGTAAATTTAGGAATAGTAGGAGCTACAGGAATGGTTGGTCAAACCTTTCTTAAAGTAATGGAACAAAGGGACTTTCCAATAGACAATCTTTACCTATTTGCTTCCAAAAAATCAAAAGGCCAAAAAATAATTTATAGAGAAAAAGAATATATAGTAGAAGAGTTAAACGAAGAATCATTTAATAAACCAATTGATATATTGTTATTCTCTGCAGGGGGCGAAATAAGTAAAAAATACGCTCCTATAGCCGTTGAAAAGGGAATAACTGTCGTAGATAACAGTAGTGCTTGGAGAATGGATGAAAATGTTCCTCTTATTGTACCTGAAGTTAATCCTGAGGATATTAGCTGGCATGAAGGAATAATATCTAATCCAAATTGTTCTACAATACAATGTGTGGTTCCACTAAAGCCACTACATGGTGCTTTTAAGATTAAGAGAATAATTTTCTCAACTTATCAAGCTGTATCTGGCTCTGGGGTAGGAGGAATAATGGATTTAGAATATGGTATAAAATCATATAAACCAAAAAAATATCCATATCCTATTGCATTCAACTGCTTGCCTCATATAGATGACTTTTTAGACAATGGCTATACTAAAGAAGAAATGAAGATGATAAATGAAACACATAAGATTCTGCATGACGACAATATAAAAATTACTTCAACTACTGTTAGAGTTCCTGTTCGTTATGGTCACTGTGTATCAGCAAATATAGAGTTTGAAAATTCATTTGAAATGGATGAAATATTCAATGTGCTAAATAATGCAAAGGGAATTACTGTACTTGATGATATTGACAATATTCTATACCCAATGCCAATTGATGCAGAAGGAAAAGATGAAGTATTTGTAGGGAGAATAAGAAGAGATTTTAGTGTTGAAAATGGAATTAATATTTGGATAGTAGCAGACAATATCAGAAAAGGTGCAGCAACAAATACTGTTCAAATAGCTGAGTTATTAATAAATAATATTAAATAAGGGGGTATTTTAATGAAACTTTTTAAGGGTTCAGGTGTTGCTATAGTAACGCCATTTAACGACGAAGGTATTGACTTTGATAAGCTTAAGGACTTATTAGAGTGGCATATAAAAGAAGAAACAGATGCAATCATTATATGTGGAACTACTGGTGAATCTGCAACCATGTCTGATGAAGAAAAAAAAGAAGCTATAAAATTTACAGTAGATGTTGTAAATAAGAGAATACCTGTAATAGCAGGAACTGGAAGCAATAATACAATGCATTCTATTGAGTTATCTAAATTCGCAGAAAGTGTTGGGGCTGATGGTCTGTTAGTTGTAACACCATACTATAACAAAACTACGCAAAAAGGACTTATAGAACACTACACTGCAATAGCTGATAATGTAAATATTCCTATTGTTATTTACAATGTTCCTGGTAGAACTGGTCTTAATATTTTACCTAAAACCATAGCTAAACTTGCTAAACATCCTAATATATGTGCAGTAAAAGAAGCTAGTGGCAATATTGCGCAAGTTGCAGAAATTGCAAGACTATGTGATGACAATTTCCTTATTTATTCTGGAAATGATGATATGGTAGTACCATTACTTTCTCTAGGTGGTGTTGGTGTTATCTCTGTAGTTGCTAACATCCTTCCAAAAGACACTCATAATATGGTAATGTCTTATTTAAATGGAGATTTAGCTACAAGTAGAAAACTACAATTAGATATGAAACCACTTATTGATTCTTTGTTTATTGAAACAAATCCTATACCAATAAAAGAAGCAATGAATCTATTGGGAATGGAAGTAGGACCAACAAGATTACCTCTTACAACTATGGAAGAAAACAATCTACAAATATTAAAAAACGAATTAAAAAACTACGGTTTAATGTAAGGAGGTAATATAATGATTAAGGTTTTAATCAACGGGTACTGTGGAACAATGGGAAAGGTAATTGCAAATGAAATCGAAGCTGAAGATAATATGAAAGTTGTTGCAGGAGTAGATAAAAAAGCTATAAATCTACAAGATGATATAAATCTTTATAACGACATCAAAGATTGTAAAGAAGAAATAGATTTAATAATTGACTTTTCTCATCCTAGTTCACTACCTAGCTTATTAGAATATGCAATCAACAAAAATGTACCTATTGTTATGGGAACAACTGGACTTTCTGATGAAGATATAAATAGTATTAAAAATGCTTCAAAAAAGATACCTGTTTTCTATTCTGCAAATATGTCTCTTGGAATAAACCTACTTGTATCAATAGTTAAAAACATTTCACCTATTCTCAATGACACATTTGATATAGAAATAATAGAAAAACACCATAACAAAAAAATAGATGCTCCAAGTGGAACTGCTTATATGATTGCAAATGCTATAAATAGTGAACTAGATAATTCTAAGGAATATGTTTTTGATAGACATGCAAAATCACAAGCTAGAAATAAAAATGAAATAGGTATTCACTCTATTAGAGGTGGAACTATTGTAGGAGAACATTCTGTTATATATGCAGGTACTGACGAAGTTATTGAAATAAAACATAGTGCATCCTCAAAGAAAATATTTGCTCAAGGTGCTATTAAAGCTGCTAAATTTTTATACAATAAAGAATGTGGATTTTATAATATGGAAAATCTGTTTTTACACTAAAAAAAGAGGGAATTTAAATTCCCTCTTTTTTAATCATCATAAGTATATATATATGGCACATTTCTACAATAGTCTCCATAATTCAAACCGTAACCAACTATAAATACATCTGGTATACTAAATCCTGTATAATCTGGCTTCAAATCAACTTTTCTCCTACTAGCCTTATCTAATAATACACAAGTTTTTACAGAATTAGGATTCTTCCCTTTGATATGTTTAATTACCTGTTCCATTGTATAGCCTGAATCCATGATATCATCAACTATTAACACTTCTTTTCCTTCTAAATCACTTCTTATGTCTGTTACAATTTCAACTATTCCTGAAGACTGTTCTTCATTTCCATAGCTTGATGTAGTCATAAAATCTATTTCTACTGGTATAGTTATCTCCCTCACTACGTCCGCAGCAAAAATAAAACTACCTCTTAATAATGATATAACTACTAATTTTTTGCCTTGATAATCTTTAGATATTTCTTTTCCTAATTCTTCGTTTCTTATATTTATTTCTTCTGCACTAAATAGTACACGTTTTTTTCCATTGTTCATTTGACTTTTTCTCCCTTCATCATTTTAATCTCGATCTCTTTTGCTCATAAGAATTTTTTTTATTTCTCTCAATTCAAATAATATCCGATTCAACGAATATTGAATGCTTATAAATACAATAAAAAATACAACTAAAACAATTGTTTTTAATTGCATGAAGTCACCCTTCCATCATATCTATATAATGTGTCATTAAGCCATTAGGAAAATTTATATTAGATAAATTATAACTCAATATATATGTAATGGTCAACTGTTCAAAAAAAAAGAAAATCTCTGAAAAAAACCATATCAAAGATTTTCTTTAAAACATTATCCTTCTATATCCACTTTTCCTTCTCTGTTATTATCATTTTTTATATATTCAAGTTTTGATATAGATACTTCATAAGCAACCCTATTTGAAACCTCTCCATCAGGATGTTTCTTCTGATATGACCTGCTTTGAACTCTTCCCCAAAGTTTTACATGATCTCCAATTGTTAGTCTGTCACAAAATCTAGCATTCCTGCCCCAGGCAATACTTGGAATGTAGTCTGATTTGTTATATGGTCTATTTACAGCAACCAATAAATCTGTGATTTCTCTTCCAAATGGAGTAGTTCTATAAATTGGATCTTTACAAACGTATCCATCAATATAAATTTCATTTGGTTTCTTTAATAGTTCATTTAGTCTTTCTTCATCTTCAGGTACATAGATATCTCTTGCAAATACAGTTAAAACTAACCTATTAGAATCATTAATATACCTATTATAAGACCTCAGTTGCCCTTCGATTAAAACGTACTCTCCTTTCTCTAAATCTAAATTAACAATCAATCTTTCAGAAATAGTTACTGGAAGAATATCTACAGAATTGCTAAGCCTTGGTATTTCCAAATCAAATGTATAAAACCCTTCCCCAAACATTTCATGGCTAAATTCTTTCTCTGTAACTATCTTCCCCACTACCGTTACAATATTTGTATCAATAACCTTTTCAAACATTCTAATCCCGCTCCCCCTTTATTCTTATGTTTCCTTTAATATTTTATATATCTATATTTATGCTTAAGTTTTTCCTAATATGATTTATCTTTAGTGTATTAAATTATATATTAGACATTTATTTGAAAAATCCTTTAAATAATCAAAATATTCACTTTTTTATTTAATTACCATCTTCAATATCTTTACTATGTTGCTTGCCCGTATTATCCATATAAAAATTTTCCTTATATATTAGTTTTGAAACTGGAACAATTTCATATCCTTCTTTTTGAAGTTTTTCTAAAACTATCGGTAGATACTCACTTACATATTTAGCATTATTGTGAAAAAGTACTATAGAACCATTGTTAACATTCCTTGTCACCCTATCAACTACAGCTTGAGTTCCAAGTTCCTTCCAATCTAGCGAATCTACATCCCATTGAATTGGATAATATCCATTTTCCATACACACTTTTATAAGTTTATCATTGTAGTCCCCATATGGTGGCCTAAATAAAATTGGTCTTTCTCCTGTTAATTCTTCGATTTTATTACCAGTTTTGCTTAATTCTTCAATGATTTGTTCTTCGGAGAGTTTTGACATATATGGATGATTTGTAGAATGATTTCCGATTTCATGTCCTCTATCATGTATCTCTTTTACTAGTTCTGGGTATTTATCTACCCAAAATCCAACTAGGAAAAAAGTTGTTTTTACCTCATATTTGTCTAAAGTATCTAAAATATCTTTTGTATATTCTGTACCCCAAGCTGCATCAAAACTTATAGCTATTTTTTTATCTTCCGTAGCTACAGAATAAATTGGCAATTCCTTTGTTTGTGAAAAAACTTCCAATATGCTTATGTTATTTGTAAAACTCGTATAAATAATCGATATAAAAAGTATAACTACAACAAGCAAAATTCTTATAACAATATTCCTATTTACATTTGACATATCAGCTTATCATCTCCTATTAACAATTGTTAATACTAATTTATTCTTTAAATTTTTTTATATTACAAGTAAATAATAGAAGAACAGTGTAATTTTGAATGGATATATTACTTTGAAAAGGTTAAATTAATAATGCAACTAAAAAATTAATCTTCTAAAGGGAGGTTAACAAAATGGCTAACAATAAAATTATGGTTCCTGAAGCTAGAGCTGCACTAGATCAACTAAAACTTGAAATAGCAAATGAAATAGGAATTTCTAACTACGACAATATCGACAAAGGTAACTTGCCTTCTAGGGTTAATGGCTATGTAGGTGGCTACATGGTTAAAAAATTAGTTGAAGACGCACAAAGACAGTTGTCTGGAAAATAATATTTAAAAGAGGAGGGAATTCCCCTTCTCTTTTTATTGTGTTATAATTATGTTATATACATTATTTAAGAAGGTGGTTAATATGTTTACAGAAAACACAGAAGAATTAGCACAAAACAAGCTGTTGCTATTATATATTATTGATAAATCACAAACTCCTTTTTCCAATAGTCAAATAACAGAATTTGTTCTTGAAAATAACTATATGAACTACTTTCTAGTTCAGCAATTTTTAAGTGAATTAGTAGAATCTAAATTTATCGAATATACAAAAAATAAAGGTAAGGAAGTATATATTCTTTCAAATAAAGGTAAATTAGTATTAGATTTTTTCATTGATAGAATACCCAAACAATTGATAAACGATGTTAACGAAAAATTCCAAATTAAATTAGAAAAAATCAAAAGAGAAACACAAGTTATTGGAGATTACTATATGAAAGGCGAAACCGAATACATTGTATATTTGAAATTGGTAGAAAACGGCACCACATTATTCAGTTTAAATTTAAATGTAGTATCAAGTGAACAAGCTAAAATGATCTGTGAAAATTGGAAATCTAAGCCTGATAGTGTTTATCAAAATATACTTAGTACTCTTATTGACTAATCTATTAGATTAAAATTAAACCATTTGGTTCATTACCAACTTTTATATTTGTTACTACTTTATCCCCTATTGTATCAAAAATAGTAACACAATCTTTTGATATATTTGATATCAATAATTTGTTGTTTTCAAAATAGATAATTTTATTAGGCATACCATCTATAAATCTTTTTATTATTATATTGCCTGTATATAAATCCATTTTGAAAATATATCCATTTTCAAAACTTGTTATATACAATAGTTCTTTACCAAATGGTTTAATCATATTGTTATAAATTCCATTCATATCTATGCTTTTGATTATGGTATTATCAGTTAATTTCATAACAGATATATTGGAACAATTTAATACACCATTGTTAATATTAGAAAGAATATACATTAAATCTTTTTCTATTTGAATTTTAATTGGATTCTTATTCAGTTTAATGCTATTAATACTATCTTTTTTAAGATCTATAACATCTATACTATATCCGTTACTATTAGCTATATATATTTTTTGACTTAATCTATCTATTTCAATATCTCCAGGCTTTTCACCCAATGCTATATTCCCTATCAGTTTAAAGCTATTCTCATCTATTATAGAAATAGAATTAGAATCTGAACATAGAACATAAATTAGTTCTTCATATACTTCTACACATACTGGAAATTTGCCTACTGGTATTAAATCTTCAATCTTCATAGTACTGATATCTATTTTATATATGGAATTATCATAGATATTTGATAAATATATTTTCTCTTTATTGCTACTTAGACATAAAGCATATGGACCTATATGATATGTGTCTAAATATATATTTAAATTATTGTCTTCTTTTATTAAAGATTTAATAGGAATCTGTTCTGTAATATAATTATTTTTTAAATCTATTATACCAATTGAATCTTCTCCAGTATTAGCTACAATCACTTTTAATTCCATGGTATAATCCTCACCTCCACTATTATGTTCATATAACAATCTATGCATATTTCAATATGAAGGTGATTCAAAAAAACAGATTGGACTATTCCAATCTATGCTTTTAATATATTTTTAATTAATCTATCCTTTCTAATAGATAAATTCCTTTTTTTTATTTCAATTATCATATTGTTTAATAACATTGCTTCTTTCCAATATTCTTCACCATCTTCATAGTCAATTAATTGTTTTAAAACATCTATTTGCATGTATATCATTTCTATTAACTCTTCATCACTCGTCCTTTCATAAAAAGAAAGTTTAATCACATTCATAATAAACCTCCTAAAGAATATATATTAATATACTATTCTCTAAGAGGTTTATAAATTACTTATTAGACAAAAATAATTTACGTACATCACCAATCAAATAAATTGATCCTGAAAAAACAACTAAATCATCTTTATCTGCTATTTCTAAAGTTTTTTCTATTGCTTCATTTACATTCTTTTTAATTATAATATTTTCATTATACATCCTAATTTTATCAGCTAGTTCATTTGCATCCATTTTTCTAGGACTATCAACTTCAGTAACTACTACCACATCAGCTAAACTAGAAATAGCTTTTATCATAGAATCTACATCTTTATCTTTTAATATGCCAATTCCAAGTATAAGTCTTTTGTAATTTAATAATTTAAGTGACTTTGCCAAGGCATTTATACCTTGAAGATTGTGTGCGCCGTCTATTAGAAAAATGGGTTCTCTATCTAATATCTCAAGCCTGCCTCTCCATTCTGTCTTTAGAAGTCCTTCTATAATTTGTTCATCAGAAATATCTAAAATCCCTTTACTTCTCAATTCTAAAATAGTAACTAAAGCCAATGATGAATTGTAAACTTGATGCTCTCCCAATAAATTTATTTTTATATTTGTAAATTCCATATTGTTGTATTTAAAGTCATAAACTGCCCCTCTATCATTTAACTCCTTTATTTCAATGTTTTGAGTAGGACATACAATTAATTTTGCTTTCTTTTCTATTGCTTCTTCTTCTAAAGCCATAAGGGCTTCTTTTTGTTGAGGATAAGAAACTACCAGACCATCTTTTTTAATGATTCCAGCTTTTTCTTTGCCAATTTTATATAGGGTATCTCCTAATATTTCCATATGATCATAGTCGATAGTAGTAATAACTGAGATAAGTGAGTCATCTATAATATTTGTAGAATCTATTCTTCCTCCAAGTCCTACCTCTAAAACAGCTATATCAACTTTTGCTTCCTTAAAATATAAAAACATAGTAGCAGTTATAAGCTCAAATACTGTAGGATGAGGATATCCATCTTTGACCATTTCTTCAGTTTTGATCTTAACTTTTTCAGTTAACTTGGCAAAATCTTCATTTGAAATATCTTCACCATTGACTTGAATTCTTTCATTGAATCTTTCTAAATAAGGAGATGTAAATACCCCTACTCTATATCCTGCTTCCCTCAACATGTGTACTATAAAGGAAGTAGTAGAACCCTTACCATTAGTACCTCCAACATGAATAAATCTTAAATCCTTCTGAGGATTTCCTAATCTATTCATTAATTCTCCAATCGTTACTAGACCTAGTCTAGAACCAAGACCTTCTGCACTATTAATAAAATCTAAAGCTTCATTATAGTTCATACTTACCTCCTATGTTTTTAAATTTATTGTTTACTCTATTATTTTTTTAAATTTTCTAGTCTTTCTAATACCTTCTCCATCATTTCCTCATATTTCTTTTGTTTTTCTCTTTCAGCATCTACAACATTATTAGGAGCTTTGTTTACGAAATTCTCATTAGAAAGTTTTCCTCTAACTCTCTTTAGCTCTCCTTCTAATTTTTCTTTTTCTTTTTCTAGTCTTTCTATTTCTTTATCAAAATCTATCAGATCACTTAATGGAATAAATATTTCACATCTATCTATTACAACTGCTACATTGTCTTCTCCTATGCCTTCTTTGTTAGCCCTTATCTCGATATCTTGTGCAGAAGCTAGATTAGTAAAGTATCTTTCACCATAAGTTAATGTTTCCTTTACCCCTTCATCTGTAGTTACAAATATCATTTTAGCTTTTCTTGAAGGCACTACATTCATTTCTGCTCTAGCATTTCTTATTCCCTTTATAGCTTTCATTATATAAGAAATTCTCTTTTTTGATTCCCCAAAGTTGAACTTTTCATCATAAACTGGCCAAGAACTTATAATCAAAGCTTCATCATTTCCTGGTAAGTGACTCCAAATTTCTTCTGTTATATAAGGCATAAATGGATGTAATAGTTTTAAAATATCTTTTAGTACTGATAATAGTACAATTTCAGCAGTCTTTTTACTTTCTGATCTTTCTTCATAAAGTCTTGGTTTAACCATTTCAATATACCAATCACAATATTCGTCCCAAATGAAATCATAAATCTTTTGGCCAGCTATTCCTATTTCATATTTTGTTAAATTTTCACTAACTTCACTAATTACATTATTAACCCTTGATAATATCCATTTATCTTCCTCTTCAAGCATATTTATATCTAGTTTTTCCTTTACTACCTCTTCTTCTAAGTTCATAAGTACAAATCTTGTTGCATTCCATAGTTTATTAGCAAAATTTCTATTTGCTTCTACTCTTTCCATATAGAATCTCATGTCATTTCCAGGCGTATTTCCTGTTATCAAAGTAAATCTTAATGCATCTGCACCGTATTCATCTATTACCTCTAATGGATCGATACCATTTCCTAGAGACTTACTCATTTTTCTACCTTGAGAATCCCTTACAAGGCCGGTTAAAAATACATCCTTAAATGGAACTTCATCAGTCTGTTCAATAGCAGAGAAAACCATTCTTACTACCCAGAAGAAAATAATATCATATCCTGTAACTAATACATCTGTTGGATAGAAGTATTTTAATTCTTCTGTTTGCTCTGGCCAACCTAATGTTGAAAATGGCCATAATGCTGATGAAAACCAAGTGTCAAGTGTATCTGAGTCCTGTCTAATATTTGTACTACTACATTTGCTGCAAGCCTTTGGTGCTTCTCTTGTAACCATTATTTCACCACAATCATCACAATAATATACAGGAAGTCTATGACCCCACCAAAGCTGTCTTGATATACACCAATCTCTGATATTTTCTAACCAATGAGTATAAATCTTTCCAAATCTATCAGGAATAAAATTAACTTCTCCATTTTTATATGCTTCAAGGGCAGGTTTTGCAAGAGGTTCCATCTTCACAAACCATTGCTTAGATATTATTGGTTCAACTACAGTTTTACATCTCTCACAATGTCCAACACTGTTTTCTCGATCTTCAACCTTTATTAGATAACCAGAATTATCTAGGTCTTCAACTATTCTTTTTCTAGCTTCATATCTATCTAAACCTTCATACTCTCCACCATTTTTATTTATTGTAGCGTCATCATTCATTATTATACATTGACCAAGACCATGTCTTTCTCCAACTTCAAAGTCATTAGGGTCATGAGATGGAGTTATCTTTACAGCACCTGTACCAAATTCCATATCTACATATTCATCAGCTATAATTGGTATTTCCCTATTAACTAATGGTAATATTGCATACTTTCCAACAAGATGAGTATATCTTTCATCCTCTGGATGTACTGCAATAGCTAAGTCTCCTAACATTGTTTCAGGTCTTGTAGTTGCAATAGTTATAGTTTCATCACTATCTTTTACAGGATATTTAATATGCCAAAATCCACCTTTAGAATCTTCATGTTCAACTTCAGCATCAGAAATAGCTGTACAACAATTTGGACACCAATTAATGATTCTATCTCCTCTATAAATAAGACCCTTTTCATATAATCTAATAAATACTTCTTCTACAGCATCACTTAATCCCTCATCAAGGGTAAATCTTGTCTTTGACCAATCGCAGGATACTCCTAACTTTCTCAGTTGATTGTTTATATTCCCACCATACTTTTTAGTCCAAGCCCATGCTTCTTCTAAAAACTTTTCCCTTCCAAGTTCTTCTTTGCTTTTTCCTTCACTTTTTAATTTATCTACTACCTTTGCTTCAGTGGAAATGCTAGCATGATCTGTTCCAGGTAGCCATAGTGCTTCATAACCTTCCATTCTCTTCCATCTTATTAAGATATCTTGAATAGTATTATTAACAGCATGCCCCATATGAAGATTTCCTGTAACATTTGGTGGTGGCATCATTATTGTAAAAGGCTTTTTATTCTTATTTACATTGGCCTTAAAATATCCACCCTCATTCCAAAATTTATAGATTCTATCTTCAAAATCTTTTGGATCATACGTTTTTGGTAAATTTTCAAACATTTTTATTCCTCCTCTTTTTTTCAAACAAAAAACCCTTCGTCCAATAAAAGGACGAAGGGATATTCGCGGTACCACCTTAATTCCATAGAATACTATGGCTCTTAAATATATAACGGTACAAACCGTTTAAGCTTACTGTATGTTCAGCTTAAAAACTCTGGAGCTACCTTCAGTAAATATTTCTAAAAAAAGTCTTTCAGCCTATGGACCTTTCTCTCTACTTAGGATATTTACTTACTCCTCTCCTTCAAAGTTTATAACTTATATTATCTTATTATTGATATTATATATAATATACTTATTCTTTGTCAACAACTTATATTTCCTTATCCTTCATTATTCTATTGAATATAAGAAAATAGTTAAAAAATGCAATTAGATGCAATGCCACCGTTAAATATAAAAGCATTGTAATAAATATTTGAGGTAAATTAATTATTATTGAAATAATTGCAATATAAAAAGAAAACGTAGCATTTTTCCCAAATCTATCTGCTGGAATTACCTTTTTATTTCCCGAATAATATAATATCCCTCCTCCTATTAACAATGATAATTCTTTTAAACTCAATAAGATTAATAACCATAGTGGAATAAGCTTTTGAGATGTAAAACTTATTAAAATTGAAAATGTAGTCAATTTATCCGCTATTGGATCTAGCATAGTACCTAGCTTTGTAACCATATTATACTTCCTTGCAACATAACCATCTAATAGATCAGTTATACCTGAGATAATTAAAATCATTCCAGAATATAAAAGTCTGTTTTCAAAAGAAGAATAAAATATAATCAAATATATAGGTACTAAAAATATTCTTGTCATTGTTAGGATATTCGCTAAATTCATATTGTTCTCCTTTTTTGTTTTTTTGTAACTATTTGTATACTTAAACCATATAATGAAAATAACCTAGTCTCTATCTATATTTATTGGGAGGGATTTAATTTTGAAAAAATTAAAATTAATTTCATTACTATTAGTATTGACAATTGTATTTAGTTTTACTTTAACAGGTTGTAAAAAAGATGAATTAAAAACAGTTAAATTAATAGAAGTAACTCACTCTTTATTTTATACCCCACAATATGTAGCTATAACACAAGGTTTTTTTGAAGAAGAAGGATTAAAAATTGATTTAATCAATGGTAAAGGTGCAGACAAATGTATGACTGCGCTACTTAGTGGAGAAGCTGATATTGCATTTATGGGACCAGAAGCTTCAGTATATGTATATAACAAATCTAAGGAAGATTATGCAATCAACTTTGCACAGCTTACACAAAAAGATGGTTCATTCCTTGTTGGAAGAGAACCAGATCCAAATTTCACATTTGATAAATTAAAAGGAAAAACTGTTATTGGTGGAAGAAAAGGCGGTATGCCTGAAATGACTCTAGAATATGTACTCAAAAAAAACGGTTTGGACTTAGAAAAAGATGTAACTGTTAGAACAGATATTCAATTTGATGTAATGGCAGGAGCATTTATAGGTGGAGAAGGTGATTATGTAGCACTATTTGAACCGGTTGCAGCTTCTCTTGAAAAAGAAGGTAAAGGATATGTAGTTGCCTCTATCGGAAAAGAAGGTGGATATATTCCTTATACATGCTATTGTACTACAAAGAGTAATATAGAAAAAGATGCTGACATGGTTCAAAAATTTACAAATGCTATATATAAAGGAATGCTTTGGGTTCAAAATCACAGTGTTGAAGAAATAGCAAAAGCTGTTAAACCTCAATTCCCTGACACAGATGATGAAGTACTTATTGCCCTAATAAATAGATACAAAGATCAAGATACGTGGAAACCTGATTTAATCCTTACTGAAGAAGGACTTAATCATATGATGGATATAATGGAATTAGCAGGAGAATTAGACAAAAGAGCAGATTATGATAAAATAGTTACTACTAAGTTTGCAGAAAAATCTATGAAAACAGTTAAACTAAAATAAAAAGGAGGATATCCTCCTTTTTATATATAATAAGTGATTTTCTGCACCTATCCTCTTGGTATAAAACCAACCTTTTTATATACTTTTCTCAAAGTCTTTCTCGCTACTCTTTCTGCGTTTTCTGCTCCTTCTTTATATATGGTTTCTAGATAATCTTTGTTTTTCATATAATAGTCATATTTTTCTTGAAGAGGTCTTAGCCCTTCTACTACTACATCTGCTAAATCTCCTTTAAACTTTCCATATCCTTCACCTTCATATTTTTTCTCTAAATGTTCAACAGATTCCCCTGAAAATATGGAATATATATTCATCAAATTTTTAATTCCTGGTTGTTCATCTCTATATCTTACTTCTCCTATTGAATCTGTTACAGCTCTCTTTATCTTTCTTTCAATAGCATCAGGTTTATCTAACAATAATATATAGCCATTATCATCTGCATCTGATTTTGACATTTTGCTCTCTGGATTTTGAAGACTCATGATCTTTGCTCCTACAGTTTTAATTAATGGATCTGGCACCTTAAATGTATCACTATATTTATTGTTAAATCTTTCTGCTAAATCTCTAGCAAGTTCAAGATGTTGCTTTTGATCTTCTCCTACAGGAACTAAATCTGTTTGATATAGAAGTATATCAGAAGCCATAAGAACTGGATAAGTAAATAACCCAGCATTTAAATTAGCTTCATTTCTCTGTGCCTTTTCTTTAAATTGAGTCATTCTATTCAACTGTCCCATATAGGATATGGTATTTAATACCCAAGTCAGCTCAGTATGGGCACTTACATGAGACTGTATGAATACAGTTGCCTTTTCTGGATCTACCCCACTAGCTAAATATAATGCCAATAAATCCAATGTGTTTTTTCTCAAATTTTTTGGTTCTTGTGGAACAGTGATTGCATGAAGATCCACTACACAATAAAAACAATTATATTCGTCTTGCAGATCTATCCAATTCTTTATAGCCCCAATATAATTACCAATTGTTAAAGCTCCTGATGGTTGTACTCCACTAAAAACAATCTTTCTCTCGTCCATAAAAAAACCTCCTTATAAAAAATAAAACCTTTCATCTCGATAATAGAGACGAAAGGTTAGTTTCCGTGGTACCACTCCAGTTGGCTAAAAGCCCACTTAAATCTTTAACGGTGATAAGCCGTAAAATCCTACTTATATTTCAGATTTTCTCTCCCAAGTCCATTCAATATAAGAGTATCGCCAAGTTTCCACTCACCTTAGCTCCCTATAGATCTTTCTTATATCTACTACTCTTGATCATAGATTTAATATTACTATTGTTATACATTATACACAATATTTTAAAAATGTAAACAGCTAAATTATTTTTTTAAGAATGTTAGAGTATATCCATGACTTAAAGGGCTTTTACTTATATCTTCTCCCTTAATCTTATTCTTAATCTTTTGAACATTAGACCCAATCCCATAAGTAAAGATGGGAACAAATTTGTACACAAAGATAATAATGGTGTTACAGGTATACTTAAAAGAAAGTAAATCATCGTAAAAGGAGTATAATAAACATTGAATAATATCCAATATTCACTTAGTTCAATTGGTACTTCTAATAAATTTTTACCAGATATGAAAAATGTATATATCCATAATCCAATACCAATAATAGCAATAATACTTCCTACAAAAAAATCATATCTTTTATCTTTATTAATATCTAAAAAAGTACCCATATAAACATAAGAAATTATTAATAATATCACCAAAACCAATCTACTTATTATATTGGTTGTATACTTGCCAAGTGTAGGACCAGTTGCAACAAAGATTATCAATAAAATAAAAGACACCACTACAATAATTGAATGTAATACTAAAGCTTTTAAGTTATTTCTCATTATTAAATACTCCTTATACTCAATTTAAGAAAATTACCCTATCCATATTTTGTTACCGTTCTATTACTATTATATCATCTATTTTTTATTGTTGTTAGCCATTTTAATTTTGTTATTGACTTTTTCACTCCATTGTATTAAACTAATAGAAAATAGTGATAAATTCGATGAGTAGAAATAGTAGTTTACAAAGTAGAGTTATAGCGAGTCGGAGATAGTGGAAGCCCGATACCAGCTTGTTTATGAATGGGTCTACAAGATACTTGATGAAATGAACTGTTCAAAGTAGTCAATGTCGGGGATTTCCCGTTATAGAAATAGGATATCAAATCATATGATTTCGTATCTGTAGAGAAGGGTTATCTAATTGATAGCCTAAAGGTGGTACCACGAATATAGGTCTTTCGTCCTTTTTGTAAGGATGAAAGACTTTTTTTATTAATAAAATTTAAGCAAAGGTGGTGAGTAATATGTTGTGAACTGAAGAAAGTGACTGGAAATACAAAAATTCAAAATTAATATTAGTCGAAAATAAGGAGGATATTATTATGAAATTTAAAAACAATATTATCACAGCATTATTATTAACCATAGGTTTTATTTTGCATCAAATTACACCAGGTATATTAGGGGGAATGAAGTTTGACTTTTTATTGTCATTTATCTTTATATCTCTACTTATAAATAGAACATTTAATAATGCTATATTAACAGCATTATTAGGGGGGATACTTTCTGCTATGACTACTACTTTTCCAGGGGGACAATTGCCTAATATAATTGACAAATTAGTAACATGTTTGATTTTGTTTGTTATTATTAATAGCATTAAAAATCTTAAGCTTAATAGTATTGTAGTATCTATACTTAGTGGATTGGGAACTTTTATAAGCGGAACAACATTTTTGTTATCTGCTCTTTTAATCACAGGATTACCTATACCTTTTGCAACTTTAATGTTAACTGTAGTTTTACCTACTATTTTTATAAATGGATTAGGTACTGCCTTTCTTTATGAAATAATAAAAAGAGCATTGAAAATATCAGGAGTTACTATAAGTTAGATGTAAAAAAGCTACCGGTTTTAGTGACAGGTAGCTTTTTTATCATTGTCAATTCAACTTATATTAAATTTTATGATGCATTTTATCATCTTCTTTAGTTTTATGAATTGTGCCATGTGGATGTTCTGGCGGTGCATAAATAGAGTACAATTTTAGTGGAGTACAACCTATATTAATTAAATTATGCCACTTACCTGCAGGTACTAATATTACATAATTGGCAGAAACTCTTTGTTGAAAATATAATCTATCTTTACTGTCTCCCATCATAACGAGACCTTCGCCTTCTTCAATGCGTATAAATTGATCTACATTTGGATGCATTTCTAAACCTATATCTTCCCTAGCGTTTATACTCATTAAAGTAAGTTGTAAGTGTGTTCCTGTCCATAAAGCTAATCTATAATTATAATTTTGATTAGTGGCTTCTTCAATATTGACTACATATGGCTCTGGTCCATAATCTCTTAAATCAATACAATCCCTACAGTAACCTAAATAGTTATCAGGGTTATTATACCAACAAGGGTTTTGATAATTGTACATATCATTTGAGTTATTATAAGGGTATAAATATGGATTACAATCTTTGTTCATACAAATCTTCCTTCCTTCTACTTTTTATTATTGTATGTTTTATGGTTTTAAATTGTGATATGTTTTGACTAAACCCATTATCAAAGTAATTTTTATTCTTATCTGCAATGTTTACTACATTAGCTAGATGTGCAAAGTAAAAGGCATATAATCCAACTTATTTTAATACCATTGTTATTTTGATAATTATAAATTATTCTTTTTGTATTGTCTATTCTTTATTGTTTTAGTCTTTTTATATAAACTTTATAAATTCTTTATAATTAGGTGTTAGGCTATATGTAGAATTTATAAGGGGGAATTAATATGACTTTAGAAGACAGTAAAAAAAGATTTAAAGGACTCACAGGATTTCAAATTAAGTTTTTAGCTTTAATATTTATGTTACTTGATCACATTCATTATTTTTTTGAATTTACAGGTAAAGTTCCTGTTTCATTTTCATGGATTGGTAGATTAGCAGGGGCTATGTTTTTATTTACAATGATAGAAGGCTATATTCATACTTCTAACAGGAAAAAATATTTTACAAGAATTTATTTAATGTCTGTATTTATGACTCTTATTAAATATTTAATTCAGTTTTACAAGCCACTTCAAAGAGGGGATGGATTTTGTCCTGAGAATGGTATATTTTCTACTTTTGTAATTTTGATTATAATGTTTAAAGGGATAGATTATATAAAAGAGAAAAAGATATTTAAGGGTATTGGACTAGTATTATCTCCATTTATAATAAACTATGCCATAGCTTATGTTTTTCAACTTTTAATTCTTCCATTTGCATCAATGGATATAGCAAATACCATTTATGTAATAGTATCTAGTTTTATTCCATCACCATTTTTGGTTGAAGGTGGGATATATGTAATTTTAACTGGTTTAATACTATATATATTTCACGGAAATAGAAAGCTACAATTTATATTTTATGCTGTTTTTACATTAGCTTGGATGATTGGCATGCCTTTAGCATATATTAGACCTATTAGTTTAAAGCTTATGTTTACAGATTATTATGAGTGGATGGCTGTATTTGCTCTAATACCTATGTTTTTGTATAATGGTGAAAAGGGTAAATCTATGAAGAAATTATTTTATATATTCTACCCAGCCCATATTTATATATTGTATGGATTATCTGTTTTACTTTATTATTTAAAATATTAATTAGGAGGACTTTTATGGAGACTATACTTGTTATAGATGATGAAAAAGATTTAGTTATGATAATTAAAGATGCACTAGAGGCCAATGGATACAATGTTCTAACTGCTTATAATGGATTTGATGGAATTGAAATATCTAGAAAAAAACCAGATCTTATTATTCTAGATGTCATGATGCCAGATATAGATGGTTTCAATGTCTGTAATCTTATAAGAGATAATGTGGATTGCCCTATACTGTTTCTATCTGCAAAAGACAGTGAAGGAGATAAAATCAAAGGACTTGCCATTGGTGGAGATGACTATATAGCTAAACCTTTTAGCTTAAAAGAGTTAGTCTCTAGAGTTAAAGCCCATTTGAGACGTGAAAAAAGAAAAACTAAAAAAGAAGACAATAACTATTTAAATTTTAGAAATTTAGATATTGATCTAAAGGGTTTAAATGTAAGGATAAATAATGAAAATATAAACCTTACTAAAAAAGAATTTGAAATAGTAGAACTCCTAGCTTTAAATCCTGGCCAAGTATTTTCAAAAGACCAAATATATGAAAAAGTTTGGGGATATGACGGACTAGGAGATGCCTCTACTGTTACAGAACATATTAAAAAAATTAGATCTAAGATAAGTTCCCTTGATAAAGAAAATAAATACATTGAAACAGTTTGGGGACTAGGCTATAAATGGGAGGCCTAAGTGTGAAAAGTAAAAGCTTTAAAAAACAATTTGTAGTAACTTTTATAAAGATACTACTTTTAAGTTTTATTTTTTCTTTTCTTTCGTTTTTTATATGGATTAGAGTCTTTGATCATATTAGCTACCCTGCTAATTATTATGAAAAACAGATTGCAGATATAGTTGAAAGTATAAATGAAAATTATGACAATGTACTAGACAAAAGTTTTGAAAATAAAATGAATGAAATAATACCTCATAAAGGGGTACTTTATCAAGTATTAAATAAAGATGGAAATATAGTATACGGAACACTAAACAAAAAAGTAATAGAAGATAAAAAAGAATTAGTCACCAATATAAACTCTACTAAATCCTTTAATAGAACTTCATTCGCTAGAATTATTCCTATTCTAGATAAAGATGACAATATAAAAGGTGCTGTTGTATTAAGCTATAAGTTAGTAAGTACACAAAAAACCAGTAATACTGTTTTATTCTTATTAGCTAAATCAATGATATTTTTACCATTTATATTTATAATAATGTTTACATTTATCTATGCTAAAAAATTAAGTAAAGAAATAAATAAACCAGTAAATATACTATTAAATGCTTCAGAAAAAATCAAAAATCAAGACTTAGATTTTACTATTGAATATAATGAAAATAATGAGTTTACAAAACTTTGCAATGCTTTTGAAGACATGAGGGTAAATCTTAAGGACTCTCTTATAAAGCAATGGGATTTGGAAGAAAAAAGACGAGAAAATATAGCAAATATTGCCCATGATTTAAAAACTCCTCTTACCATTGTAAGTACTTACTCGGAAGCATTAATAGATGATACAGTTAAAGAAGAAAAGTTTAAAGATTATATAGAAGTAATTAAAAGAAATAATGAAAGAGCTTTAATCTTATTAGAAGATATGAACAAAATTTCTAATATTGAAAATCCTAATTTCATTTTAGAACCTGTAGAAATTAATATTGTTAAGTTTTTAAAATTAAAAGAAAAAGATTTCAAACTTCTATGTGAAGAAAAGGGAATAAATTTCAAAATAGATATTATAGACTCAAGAGAAAAAAAATTTATAAATAAATTTGATATTAAATCCATAGAAGAAATATTAGATAATTGTATATCCAACAGTATTAGATATACAGAAAAAGGTGAATCAATAAAATTAAATATATTATGCAATGATGAAGATATAAAATTTTCCATTATAGATACTGGAAAGGGCTTTAGTAATGAAGACTTAAAAAATCTATTTAACAAATTTTACAAAGGAGATAAATCTCGTTCATTTACAACAGGACATTCTGGCCTAGGCATGTATATAGCTAAGACTATCGTAGAAAAACATGGTGGAAATATTAAAGCTTATAATAATAATCCAAAGGGAGCTATTATTGAATTTAATATAAAACCTAAACACGACACAATATGTTGATAGATAAATCATCTATCAAACTTAAAATTAAAACAATAATCCCAAAATTCTTCAATTTCCTTGGATATATATTTGTTCTTATGATAGATAATATTGAATTTACGTTTCAATTCAATATTATCTATTTTTATATGAAACAATTTTTTACTTTTCAACTCACTATCAACAGCCATTTTTGAAATAACTGAAACACCTAAATTAGATATTACTGCATTCTTTATAGCCTCAGAACTATTAGATACACATTTAATAGTTAAATCTAGACCTTTTGATAACATAATATTTTCAAATAGTTCCCTTGTACCACTACCACTTTCCCGAAGAATAAAATTTGCCTTAGACAATTCCTTAAGAGTAATATAAGGTTTTTCTCTAAAGGGATGCTTATCTCCACATATAAGAATTAATTCATCATCCATAAAAGCTTTAGATACTATATCTTTACTATGGATAGGCCCTTCAACGATACCAAAATCCAATTCGTTTTTTAGTACCATCTCTTCAATAATTGTTGTATTATCTATTACTGATTCTATATCAATATTAGGATAATCATCAAGAAATTGTCTAGTAAGTTTACCTAAAACATAAGTCCCTACTGTTATAGAAGCACCTATTCTAAGTAGACTATTTTTATCTGTTTGTCTAATACTCTTTTCCATTTCATCAAACAAGGTAACTATATGCCTAGCATAGCTTAAAAACTCTTTCCCTTTTTCTGTAATATATAGTTTTTTAGATAATCTTTCAAAAAGTTTAATGTTATAATATTCTTCAATTTCTTTTATTGTTTGACTTACAGATGGTTGTGCTATAAAAAGCTCTTCCGCTGCTTTTGTCATGCTACCAGTATCTACAACCGTTATAAAAATTCTTAAATGTCTTATATTCATAATTTCCTCCTTTCATAGGTAATTACCTATCAATTATATAAGATTATAATATTTTACAAATAAAATATCAAATGTTAAACTCAATATGATTACAGCTTAGGAGGGATTATATGAGAAAAACAAGTAGTTATTTACCTGGAATTTTAGTATGTGTTGTTATTGCATTGATCTCATCTTATTTAGGAGGGCAAATACCTTTAGTTGGAGGGCCAGTTTTCGCTCTTTTATTAGGTATAATAATAGCTTTGTTTATTAAACCTAATGAAAAAATAAATCCAGGTCTAAAATTTACATCAAAAAAAATGTTACATTTTGCAATCATATTATTAGGATTTGGACTTAATATTGGTCAAATATTAGAAGTAGGAAAGTTTTCACTTATAGTTATGATATTTACTTTAACAGCTTCATTTGGATTTGGATATTTGTTTGGCAAATTATTTAATATGAACTGGAAGCTTTCAAGCCTTATTTCAGCTGGTACTGGAATATGTGGAGGATCCGCTATAGCTGCTTTATCTCCAGTTATTGAAGCTGATAATAGCGATATAACTTATGCTATTTCAGCTACTTTTATATTTGATATTGTAATGATTGTACTATTTCCTATAATGGGAAAGAAACTTGGACTTTCTGACTTAGCTTATGGCCTTTGGGCAGGAACAGCAGTAAATGATACTTCATCTGTAGTAGCTGCAGGCTATGCTTACTCTAATGCAGCTGGAGAATTTGCTACAATTGTAAAATTAACTCGTACGCTTTCTATTATACCAGTAGTTATAATATTCTCTTATATAAATCAAAAGGTAAAACATAAAAATTTAATAGCTGAAGATGGATCTGAATATCAAAAGATATCTCTTAAATCTATTTTCCCCTATTTTATTGTGTTATTTATTCTAGCTGCCATAATAAATAGCTTAGGCTTAATTCCTACTAAATTAGGATTAATCATAAAAGACACTAGTAAGTTTTTTATGATAATGGCACTAGGAGCAATAGGACTTAAAACAGATCTTAAAGAAATAAAAAACTCAGGTCTTGCACCTATGCTTCATGGCTTTATAATATCAGCTATTGTTGTTATTGTATCACTATGTGTTCAATTTACATTAGGTCAAATATAAAACAGCAATAAAGTAAATGAGGATATATGAACCATATATCCTCATTTATTTTTATTTATTAATTTTTTCTATAGCTTATCAAAGAAAAAAGACTTTATTACTGCAAGATATTCTCTGATATGTGAATATAAAATTATCGTTGGAGGTGTTTTAGCAGGAAGTCCATAGGGAATTGCTCCAAGCCTTTTAGCTAATAGTTTTGATCTAAAAACATGATACCTATTAGTTGCTATTAAGATACTTATGTTTTCTTTATCATCCACTTCTCTTATTTTGTCTAAGCTGAATTTTAGATTTTCAAAAGTTGTTGTAGATTTATCTTCTAGAATTATTCTATCATTTTCAATACCATTATCTACTAAGTATTTCTCCATAGCCTGCGCTTCTGAAACATCTTCATCTATACCTTGTCCACCAGATACTACCACTTTGATATCATTATTTTCAATTAAATATTCTCTTGCAATACTTAGTCTTTCTTGTAAAGATGGAGAAGGCTTATCCCCATATAGTCTTGCTCCTAAAACAATCACATAATCTACTTTTTTAGTTGACATATTCCTTCCCTCTATAATAATCAAACTTTCAATAATTATAAAAGATATTGCTAATATTGAAAGCAAAGTAATCAATATTCTAGCCATTATTTTTTTCATAGTATATCCCCCTAGTATACAATTACTATATATTAGTATACTATACCTTAATGCTATAGGTCATCTTTTTCCAAGTTAGTAACTTCATTATATTCTAATTTACCTTTTATTAATAACCACAAAAAATTCATTACTGCAAATAACAAGAACATACCTCCTATGAAAATTGGTATGAAATATGGATATTCTGGCAATATATCAAAAAATGGATTTTGTGGTTTAACTGCCAAATAGGCATAATTACCTCCAGTAATTTTATTTAATATTATTACTATTAAAATATATAACATGCTTATTTTATAGCTATTTAGTAGTGACTTCTTTGTCGGAGTATAATCATATATAATTCCTAAAAATAATATAGTTAGTATGATTCCAATATGGCCTAAAAAGAATTGAATAAACATTGCATTAGGAAATCCTAAATTTGAAGTATCAGGATTTAATAGTGCCATTATAGCTCCTGAAAATCCCCAATAGAATAGTAAATCAAAATATTTATCATTCATCTTAATTAACAAAATTATACATAATAACTCACTTATCCTACATGGATATAATGGTAAAGATTCTTTTAATGTAAAGTTTCCAGTAAATATATACCATGAATATAACAAAATTTGTTGTATAATTAATATAGTTAATAAAAGTCTCTTTCCTACTATTTGATGTTTATTATTATTCCTTAAATCTCCTTTAAAATGAACTATTATCATACCTAATAATACTACCGATAACATTATTTCTAGATGTATTTTTGAAAAATAAGCTATTCCTGGATTGTTTGAATGAAAAAGTGAAGAAATGAAATATTTCATATTGAAATCTCCTATCTAATAAATTTAATTAATAATAATTTATTTTACCACTAATTAAATTCTAATACCAGAAAAATTCCTTATATACAAATTATATTTATCTAGAATTAAGTGAGCAAGTGAGTCAAAGGACCGTCCCCTGACTCATATTTCTTTTAATAAATTTGCCATTTCTATTGCTGTTATTGCTGCATCATAGCCTTTGTTTCCACTCTTAGTTCCTGCCCTTTCAATAGCTTGTTCTATATTGTCCGTAGTAAGTACCCCAAATATGATTGGTATCTCTGTATCTAGAGAAATATTAGCTATTCCTTTTGATACTTCACTTGATACATAGTCAAAATGAGGAGTTGAGCCTCTGATTACTGCACCAAGACATATTACAGCATCATATTTTTTAGACTTTGCTAATTTCTTTGCAACTAGTGGAATTTCAAAAGCTCCAGGAACCCAAGCAATTTCAATGTCTTCTTCTTTTGAACCATGTCTTTTTAATCCATCTAGTGCTCCAGATAATAGTTTACTACCTATGAATTCATTAAATCTTCCTATAACGATAGCAAATTTGAAACCATCAGCAATTAACTTTCCTTCATATGTTTTCATCTTTCCATCTCCTCTATTTTATATTTAATATATGTCCCATCTTTTCTTTTTTGGTTTTTAAATAGAAATAGTCTTTCTCATTTGGATTTATTTCTATTGGAACTCTTTCAACTACTTCTAAGCCATAACCAGATAATCCATGAATTTTTTTAGGATTATTTGTCATGAGTCTTATCTTTTTTGCTCCTAAGTCTGCTAATATTTGAGCACCTATTCCATAGTCTCTCAAGTCTTCTGGATACCCTAATGCTAAATTTGCTTCTACTGTGTCCATGCCTTGTTCTTGAAGCTCGTAGGCTTTGATTTTGTTTATTAGACCTATTCCCCTACCTTCTTGTCTCATATATAAGATTATTCCTCTTCCTTCTTTGTCTATCCTTTTCATAGCTTCATGAAGTTGTTCTCCACAATCACATCTTAATGAACCAAATACATCTCCTGTTAAACATTCAGAATGAACCCTTACAAGTACTGGTTCGTCTTCTTTAATATCTCCTTTAACTAATGCCACGTGGTGTTCACCATTTATTTTGTTTACATAACCAACTAGATCAAAATCACCATAAATAGTAGGCAATTTCGCTTGTGAAACCCTTGTTACAAGTATTTCATTTTTTCTTCTGTATGCTATCAAATCAGCAATAGTTATTATTTTTAAATCAAACTTCTTAGCATATTCAAAAAGTTGTGGTGTTCTTGCCATTGTACCGTCTTCATTCATTATTTCACATATTACTCCTGCAGGGTATAGTCCTGCCAATCTAGCAAGATCTATTGCAGCTTCTGTATGTCCTGCTCTTTTTAATACTCCGCCTTCTCGTCCTTTCAATGGAAAAATATGTCCTGGACGTCTAAAATCCTCACCAAATATATTTGGGTCTAGTACCTTTTTTACAGTAAGTGCTCTTTCTCCAGCTGAAATTCCCGTAGTTGTGTCTTTATAGTCAATAGAAACAGTAAATGCTGTTTCATGATTGTCTGTATTGTCACTTACCATTTGCTCAATATTTAACTTTTCTAGTCTTTCTCCTGCAATAGGCATACAAACTAATCCTCTTGCATACTTGGTCATAAAGTTAATCTTTTCATCCGTCACTTTTTCAGCTGCTATTATTAAATCTCCTTCATTTTCCCTATCTTCATCATCAATAACTATTACAAAATTACCTTTTGCAATATCTTCTAAAGCTTCTTCTATGGTATTAAACTTTGTCATTTTAGCCCTCCTAAATAAAACCATTTTCTTTTAAAAAATTCATATCTATATTACTTTCTTTTTTAACATCTGTATAATTAAGTAATTTCTCAACATATTTCCCAATTACATCACATTCAATATTAACTAAGTCCCTTGTATTCTTTTTGGTTAATGTAGTGGCTTCTTTGGTATGAGGAATTATGGAGACTCTGAATATTTCTTCATCTACATAACTAACTGTAAGACTAACCCCATCTATAGCAACAGAACCTTTGTAGACTATATATTTAAGTATTTCCTTAGAAGATGATATACTTATCCAAATTGCATCTCCTTCATTTTTGAACTCACTTATTAAACCAGTTCCATCTATATGTCCAGATACTATATGTCCTCCTAATCTGTCTCCGATTTTTAATGCTCTTTCTAAATTAACAAGGCTACCACATTTTAGGAATCCTAGATTTGTCTTTCGTATAGTTTCAGCCATTACATTTGCTTTAAACGAGGAATTGTCAAATTCATTTGCTGTTAGACATACTCCATTAACAGCTATACTATCTCCTATTGATATATTTTCAAATACTTTCTTGCATTCAAAAGTTATAGTCCATATTTTGTTTTCCTCTACTATGTCTAATACCTTTCCAACTTCCTCTACAAGTCCAGTAAACACCTAATCACTTCCTTATTTTAAATAAGCTTCAATCATTATATCTTTGTCCATATTAGTCATTTGTAAGTTTTTAAGATTAATTACATTCTTTAAATAATCTATCCCTGGTCCTTCAACGGGAGTCTTAGCATCTCTTCCCCCTATAATCTTTGGAGCAATAAAAAACACAACTTTGTTTACTAAATTTTCTTTTAAAAAACTAAAGTTTACTTCTCCACCTCCTTCAACAAGCAAACTATCTATTTTTTTCTTTCCCAATTCCTCAATTAGAAATTGTAAATCTACTTTATTGTTTTTAACTGGAGTTATTATTACCTCTGCTCCCCTTTCCTTAAATGCTCTTATATTTTCTTCAGATGCAATATCAGTTACTGCAATAATAGTGTTAGAAGAATTTATGTTTAATACTTTTGAATTAAGAGGAGTTCTTCCATGGCTATCAAGTACTATTCTTACAGGGTCACTACATTCAACATTATTTAATCTTGTATTAAGCATAGAATCATCCATTATTACCGTGTTTACACCAACTAATATAGCTGATACTTTCTGCCGTAATAGATGCCCGTATTCTCTAGATTCTTCCCCTGTTACCCATCTTGACTCTCCTGTATGTGTAGCTATCTTTCCATCTAAGCTCATACCAGCTTTCATAATAGTAAAGGGTCTTTTAGTAGTTATATATTTAATAAATATTTCATTAAGCTTTTCTGCTTTTTCTCTTAAAACTCCGACTATTACATCAACTCCATTATCTTTAAGTATCTTTATTCCCATACCTGATACTATTGGATTAGGATCTTCCATAGCTATAACTACCTTTTTAATTCCACTTTCAACTATCCTATTAGCGCAAGGTGGAGTCTTCCCATAGTGAGAACAAGGTTCCAATGTAACATACATAGTAGCATCGTGGACATCTTGGGTTGCATTATTTAGTGCATTAACTTCAGCGTGACTTTCTCCATATTTTTTATGATAGCCTTCAGCGATTATATTCCCATTCTTTACAATCACTGCTCCTACTAAAGGATTGGGGCTTGTAAATCCCATACCTTTTTCTGCAAGATTTAAAGCTACTTTCATAAAATATTCATCATTCATATTATCCCCCCAAAAATTATTAAAAGCCCCGAAATTTATTTCAGGGCTTGATTAAGCACTTTTATATAACAAGAATAATAATTACAATTACTCCTATTAATATTTACACCTTCTTTCATCCAGACTATACTGTCGGCTTCGGAATCTCACCGAATCATGCCTATTAGGCTCGTGGGCTTTACCACCGGTGGGGAATCACACCCCGCCCTGAAGGAATATTCAGTTTTCAATATTATAATAACATTGTACAACACATTTATCAATACTAATTATTTCTCTCTGTATATATTTTATTCTTAATAAACTAACTTATATAGATTATACACTTATTATATAAGATTTAATAATATTTTATTGAATAAATTTATATGATATAATTTTTTATAATGATATAATTAATACTAAGTAGAGGTGTTTATAATGCACAAAACAAAATGTAAAGCTTGCCCAATAGGTTGTGAACTAACGATAGTTAAAGATGAAACTGAACCTTCTAAATATATTGTAACCGGTAATAAATGTAATAGCGGTAGGGAATTTGGATTAAAGGAAGTAACAGAACCTTCAAGAATCATTAATGGTAGAGTACTTCTTAAAAATGGTGTCATAAGTCGTCTCCCAGTTAAAACTACTGGAATTGTTCCACATGATAAAATAAATGAATGTATGAAAATAATTAATTCAACAGAAGTAATAGCACCTATAAAAAAAGGTGATATTGTTATTGAAAACATACTCGGTTTAGGTATAGATGTAGTAGCTGCAAGAAAAGCTTAATAAAAATGAATCTAATGATTTTACTTTTTCATAATCAGGTCCAATATTACCTACAATAAAAGGAATAGGTTGAAATCCATATCCCATGTTTAATATGTTTTCTGCTATCCTTAGATGTGCAATCCAAGTTGCCATATTATCGTCTCCTTTGATTAAATATTCCAAACTAGCTTTGATTATAAAAAAACATTATTTGGGTATTCTAAGTTTGAGGTGAATCGTATGATAGATTTTGTACCTAAACAAATATTTTATGAACCAGATGCACTTAATTACCCACTTGGGAAAAAACTTGTTGAATATTTTAGAGAAATAAATATTCCAATGAAACCTACTACTTCTCACAATAGAGTTACAGGTATAGTTGGAGATACACCAGGAGAAGCTTATGGTGCAGCAAAACAAACACTAGTTATTGGAGTTAGGAGAAGTAAGGAATTTCAAACTTGTAAACCCTCTGCCAACTATCAACTTCCACTAGCTACATCTTGTCCTGGTATGTGTGAATACTGTTATCTTTCAACAACCTTAGGTCCAAAACCTTATCTAAGGGTATATGTAAATATTGAAGAAATACTTGATATAACAAAAAATATAATTGAATCTAGATCTCCTGAGATAACAATATTTGAAGGTGCAGCTACATCTGATCCTATACCTGTGGAAAAATATACTGGCAATTTAAAAAGAACTATAGAGTTTTTTGGTAAGGAACCTTTAGGTCGTTTCAGATTTGTTACTAAATTCACTAATGTAGATAGTCTTTTAAACATAGAACATAATAACCATACAAGATTTAGATTTAGCTTGAACTGTCAACAAGTCATTCAAAATTTCGAGCACAAAACACCATCTCTTCTTGATAGAGTAATTGCAGCCTCTAGGGTATTAAAAGCAGGTTATCCTATTGGATTTATTATTGCTCCTATATTTAGATTTGAAAATTGGAAAAATGAGTATACAGAGCTTTTTATACTATTAGATAAATATTTATATGATAATATGCCATCAAATTGGACTCCTAGTAATTTAACCTTTGAATTTATATCTCATCGCTTTACAACAAGGGCAAAATCAAACATAACTAACGTTTTCCCTAATACTAAACTTCCAATGAATGAAGATGAAAGGAAGTTTAAATACGGTCAGTTTGGATATGGTAAATATATATATCAACCTAATGAAATGAATGAATTAAAGGAATTTTTCTTAAGTAAAACAAAAAAACACTTTCCAGGAGCCAAAATTGAATATTTTGTTTGAATTTTATTTTGTATATTTTTCAATACAAGATTTACAAATACATGCTTTACCTCTTTTATCCTCCGGAACCATTTCTAAAACATATTTTGGTATTTCAATATGTTTACACCAACAATCTTTACTACCATGTTGACAATTGTTTCCTTTTCCACAAATAGGACAAATTTTTTCAGTTTCTTTTAAAGTCACTACCTTCACTCCTTCTATTTATTATAAATATATTTTATCATAATAAATCAATTTTAATCTAAAAAAATAATAATTTCATTTAACACAAGATTAAGACCTATTCCTAATATGTATTTTATATTGTTAACGTTTATCTTTTTGTTCTTGATTTTCTTTATAATACTCAACAATATATTCGTCTAATTTCTGACTTATTTCCAAAATTATTTCTTTACTAAAATTCATTTTATTTGCATTATGCAGTATATTTCTAGTTACTTCCATTTTATCTTTTATCTTCATGCTATATACACCCCTAAAATAACAATCTATATAATTTTATACTATATATTGGCTTATTGCAAGCATTCTATTTATGCTAATTGCAAGTTATAATATAATGTATTTTTCGTTAAAGTATATACTAGGTAGGGAGTGAATAAAATGGAAAATAAAATCGTAATAGATAATAAAGCTATAGGTAAAAGAATACAAAGAGAAAGAAAAAAACTTGGACTCTCACAAGAAAAGTTTGCAGAAATGGTAGACCTTTCAAATTATTATATCGGTCAATTAGAACGAGGAGAAAGACAAATGAGTTTACCTACCTTAGTAGAAATTGCAAATTGCTTACATATATCATTAGATCAACTTGTATTAGGAGAATCAGCATATGAAGTTAATCACATTACAGAAACCTCTGGTATTTATAATCCTAATAATGATAAAAACATAGAAATAATTAATTTAATTAATAAATGTTCGCCTAAAGAATTAGATTTATTTATCGAACTTATTAAAACCATCTTGCCTTATATTAAAAAATAATCCCTAGAAAAATTATTTTCTAAGGATTTTTTCGTATCATTATTAATATTCAACAATTTCTACCTTTTCCATAACTACAGGTTCTAGTGGTTTATCATTTCCATCAGTCTCTACTCCTGCAATTTTATCTACTATTTCCATTCCTTCAAATACTTGCCCAAATACTGTATGCCTACCATCTAGCCAATATGCACCACCTAGTTCTTCATAAGCTTTCACAATAGCTTCAGGAAATCCTTTTTCTTCACCTAATTCTTTCATTTGAGCAATAATTTCTTTATCTACTTTAGTATTTTGTACAATAAAAAATTGGCTTCCATTTGTATTTGGTCCACTATTTGCCATAGATAGTGCTCCTCTAATATTTCTACAATTTACATCAAACTCATCTTCAAAAGACTCACCCCAAATACTTTCTCCACCCATACCTGTACCATCAGGATCTCCACCTTGAATCATGAAATCAGGTATTACTCTATGGAAAGTAACTCCATCATAATATCCATCCTTTGCATGGGTTTTGAAATTTTCAACTGCTTTGGGAGCTGCTTCTGGAAAGAACTTGATTTTAATAGTACCATGATTAGTTTTTATTATAGCTATTTCTTCTCCCTTTTGTGGTAATCGTAATTGTTCCATTTGATCTTCTCCTTTAATTATATTTTCTTTTACTTCTCCTTCAACTACCTTTTCTTTACTTTCACATCCAGTCAATATAATAACCGTAATAGTAAAAATAATTAAAATAGCACCAAGCTTTTTTCTTTTCATATCTCTATTGTCCCTTTCTTAGAATTTTATATTTATATATATGATACATCACCAAGAAATTTTTTCAATAGATTCATCTTCACAAAAAGATTTTACATTGTATAATAGAAGTACATCTTCAATGTTCTTGTCTCTCATGAAATCACTTAAATCCTCATTGTAATATCTAAGATCAACCATATAAATCTCACTAAAATGTTCTGTTAAAAATGGAATAAAACTATTTGCATATGAATCCTTAATAACTAATAGTGTCTTTCCATTATTAACATTAGTACTAATCTTTAATACAGGATGATTCCCATTTAAAAAAACTGTATACTTGTCTTTTTTATTTAGATTATCCATGTCATAAATAGATTTTGAAGTTTCTCCTTCGTCATAATATTCAACTTCATATGTATTCTCAGCTTTAGGAATATATAATTGAATACTATCAGGGTCTAATCTTCTAAATCCTCCCTTTGAATATAATGAACCATAAAAGCTGTCTGAAACCTCTTTTATCTTAAAATCGTCTTCTAAATAAGGTTCAAAACCCATATATTTACCTAATTCTCTATAAGCATAATATGCTCCCTTTGTTGTCCAATGATGGTCTGTTTTATAATAAATATAATCATCCTTATTATTAGATAATACTCCATATACATCAACAAAATCAACACTATCATCTATTGAGTATTTAACTTTATCTATAAAGTCAAGTTCATTATCTACAGGTGCAAACTTTGGTAATTTTTCTTCCATTACCTTTACCGAATTAGGCACCAACATAAAGTATATATTTGTTTGAGGATTTGAAAATGCAAAAGAATTAATAGCATTTAACTTTTTATTGAAGTCTTCAACTTCTGGCTCATTAAACTTTTCCATTAGATATCCATCTTTACATAAAAATACTTCATTGTTTTCCTTCTTGCCAATCATTCTTTCACAATCACTCTTTACCCCAATAAAAAAATCTCTAAAAGGAAATTGGTCAGAAATGTATTTTTCAAAATTTGAAGTATAATCTCCTTTAAATAGCTTTTCCATTGAAAACTGTGGTTTTTGCTCTAATCTTCTATTTTCTATATCTGAAAAATCCCTATCTGGAACCAAAATATTAATAGTACCTATAGTACCAATATATATGAGTAAAAGTGATCCTATTAACTTTTTATATATATTTTTATTTACCTCCAAAATAATACCTCATTTCATTTAAAATCTAAAATATAAAAAAGGATTATAACTTTCATTTACTAAATAAGCAGTACAAATAAATAATATCAAAATTATTATGAGTGAATATATAATAGAATTTAACATCATTGGATTTTCCTTTAATTTACATGCACCTTTTTTAATTATAGGTGTTGAACAAATAATAAGTAGTATAAAAATCAATCCATAGGTAAGTAGATAATAAAGTGATGTACTGTCATAAGCAAGATTTCCTCCAAATCCAAACATAGTACCAATATATCTAAACCCTTGTCCAATGTTTTCAAACTCAAAAAATACCCAACCTATTATTACTACTAACATGGTATAAATACGACTAAGAAATATAGACTTGTCTAACCACTTCTTTAGAAATGCCTTTTCTATAATTATAAATATACAGTAGTACAATCCCCATAAAATGAAATTCCAATTTGCACCATGCCAAAGACCTGTTAAAAACCATACCACAAATAGATTCCTATACTGTTTCAATTTCCCCTCTCTATTTCCACCTAGAGGGATATACACATATTCTCTAAACCAAGTTCCAAGAGAAATATGCCATCTTCTCCAAAACTCTGTTATACTCTTTGATGTATAAGGGTAATCAAAGTTCTTCATAAAATTAAATCCAAACATCTTTCCTAATCCAATAGCCATATCCGAGTATCCACTAAAATCAAAATATATTTGAAATGTAAAAGCTATAATACCAAGCCAAGCTGACAAAATAGAAATATTACTAATAGATGCAGCTTTTACACTATCCCAAAGGATTCCGATATTATTAGCCAAGAGAACCTTTTTAGCTAATCCTATTACAAATAGTTCAGCCCCTTCACCAAATAGTTTAAAACTTTCCTCTCTATTATCAATTTCATGAGATATATCACTATATCTAACTATTGGCCCTGCTACTAATTGAGGAAACATAGTTACATATGTACCAAATGAAATAATATTATTTTGTACTGGAACATTCCCCAAGTATACATCTATTGTATAAGAAAGAGTTTGAAATGTATAAAAAGATATCCCAAGAGGAAGGGGAAAATTTAAAAGTTTAAGATTTAAATTAAAAAGGCTATTTATATTTGTAACTATAAATCCATAATACTTAAAAAAACAAAGTATTCCTAGGTTAACAACCAAGGAATTAATTAAAACTAACTTTGTTATTTTTTTATTTTCTCTGTGTTTATCAATGAGTAATCCATTAAAATAATCAAAAAAAGTAGAAAACAACATTATAAGTATATATATAGGTTCGCCCCATGCATAAAATACCAAGCTAGCAATAAAAAGAACAAGGTTTCTTATGGGTTTAGGACTAATATAATATACAAGTAAAGTTAATGGCAAAAATACAAATAGAAATAATAGACTGCTAAAAACCAAACCTTGTCCACCACCTTGTCATAATAGTTATAATTTTATTTAAAAGATTCATCAAATATATTTTCTATCTTTTCTGCTTCTTCAGATATCACGAAAATAATATAATTACCATTTGACTTCAATATATTTTTTTCTATTAAATAATATTCATCTGGAAGATAATCTTTAAAACTACTTGATTGCGTTTCTATTCTATCTTTGATATCTTCTTTAATATCTTCTATATCTTTTTCTTCTTTAACTTTTAATAATAATAATTCATTTGCTTCAATATTAGTTTTAGCTGTATATAATTTAAAATCTTCAACTTCTTCAATATCAATATCATATAATTTTTCAAGCTTATCGCTATCACTTTCCACCATATTTGATATATCAACAGCTTCTTTTATATTTTGATCAATCTCATCAATAGATGGTTCTTTTGCAGTTGTATTTTTTGAAGAACACCCTGTCAATAGTGTAAACACGATAACTACAATTCCCATAAGTGTAAAAGCATTTTTTTTCATATATTAATCCGTCCTTTCATGATGTTTTTTGTATTTATTTTACATTATCTATAATATAATCAAGCCACAACTTGTAAAATTTATATTTTAAATGTATTCCATCTGGTTCAATTAAATCTTCATTTTCTTCAAATATCGGTCTTAAATCTAAAAAAGATACATTCTCATCTTTACACATTGTTTTAAGTGCTTCATTAAATTTATCTATATTCTCATTGTTTAAGAGTGGCTTTTTTTTCTTAACATGAGATGAAACAGGTGGAATAGACTGAACATAAATATTAGCATTAGGCAGTTTCTCATGAATACTATGTATGAATTCTGCATATTCATCAGCAAACTGATTTCCATCTATCTTCCTTAGTATATCGTT
Organism: Anaerosalibacter sp. Marseille-P3206; assembly: GCF_900155565.1. NCBI lineage: Bacteria > Bacillati > Bacillota > Tissierellia > Tissierellales > Sporanaerobacteraceae > Anaerosalibacter > Anaerosalibacter sp. Marseille-P3206. Next base: position 123,637 of record NZ_FUHM01000001.1, on the reverse strand, counting down.
CATTCCAAACATCAAATAGATATTTGATGGATTTACCTTAACAATATCATCTATTTCTTTTTTACCTCCGATTAAAGTGAGTCCTAATTTAGCAATAACATTTTTATCTTCCAATATTTCATAAAAAGATAAACTATCTGTTAGAGAATCTCCTACAAATAAATCATTTTTAAAATGTTCTTTATAGTTACTATTTTTAACTTTTTTAGGTTGAGTAACCTTTTTTTCTTCGCTACTTTTATTGTTATCTTCAACATTATTTTCTTCTTCTACTAAAACTTCTTTTTTTTCTTCAATCTCTTTGCTTTTTTGATCTTCTTCAATCTCTTTTATCATTTTTTTGATAGTCAATTCTTCATCTATTATTTTATTATATGATGATGGAGTTTGCTCATGATTTCCTTCTACAGCTGAGGCTATTGTGTTTTTTTCTTTAGCAACATTATCTTTATTACTTCTATCGTATATGGCCTTTATTGAATGGCTTAAAATAAATATAATACCAATGATTAAAACCACAGAAAAAGCAAACCTTTTTTTGTTAACTATTCTTTTTCTTGTAAATATATTTTTCCTTCTTTTCAATATAATTCCCCCATCACATCATATATAAGCTTCAATATATATTATAGTACATTTCTCAATAAAAATGGTTACAATATTGTATCAAATGCTGTCATTATAAGTCACCACTGTCTATATCTTGTATATAATAATATTTTCACTTGTTATTAAGCTTTTGTAACATTAATATACTAACTTCAACCAGAAAAAATGCATCTACCGGAAACTTTTTCTTTTAAATTTATAACCACTAAATGAAAGTAAAAACTGTGACGGAATATAAAACAACCATACTAACCATTTTGAATTTTTGATACCTATAATGTTATGAAGAAATACATTTATATCACATAGTAAAAAAAGAATCATACCATAAGCTATCATATATCTATTTGGAGATGGAAAATTATTGTTTTTACATGCTTTTATAGCCTTCCATACACTAGTTATTAAGCATATAGAATAATATAGTCCTATAAATAGTATAACATTAATTTTCTTAATTAACCTACTAAATATTATATATAATATTGCTACAAATATAAAAATTAATATAAAGTTTCTGATTGTTTCCTTAGTATTGTCAATATCATATCTTATACAGTAAAGGATTTGAACTATACAAAAAGATGCTACACCAAAAGAATTCTTATATACAATAAGGAAAAAGAAATCTGATAAAACAGTAAAAAAAAGACCAAATTGAAGTAATATAACATCTTTATCGTTAAGCTTATTTTTTCCTATCATTAAAGATATAAAGAAACACATTACTATAATAATAAATTTAAAAACATCTGACAGTATTTTTTCCACTTTTATCACCTTTTTATTATCATTTGTCTCAAATTCATAATGAATTAAATCACTCGTTTTATTAAAACTATCTAATACAAAAGTTTTATCGTCTTCAATACTATTAGAAATGAATATAATCATCCTCTAAATATTAAATTTATATCCTATATTTAGTATGATTATTTAGAGCTAAAATTATGAAAATAGCTTTAGATAAAAAAATAAGTGCTGAAATTCAGCACTTATTTTTTTATCTTTCTACTACCTGGTTTTTCATATGGAATTCCTTTTTTACATAAAGGACATTTTTCTTCATCATATACATCTACTTGAATTTTTACTGCACTATATAGTGGTATAGAAATCTCTTCACTAGTTCTATCTACTATAGAAGCTATACCTACCACTTTCCCACCGAGACTTTCTATTACTTCAACAGTCTCAAAAGATGATTTACCTGTGGTCACTACATCTTCTGCTATTAATACCTTTTGTCCACTTTCTATTTTAAATCCCCTTCTCAATGTCATTTTTCCATCTACTCTTTCTGTAAATATAGAAGGTTTCCCTGTTTGTCTACCTAATTCATACCCTACAATTATTCCACCCATAGCAGGTCCAACTATAATATCAAAATCTACATCTTCAAGTTTTTCTATTATTGCACTTATAGCTTTTTCTGCCTTATCTGGATACTGCAATAATTTTGCACATTGAACATATTTATCACTGTGTTTTCCTGATGAAAGTAAAAAATGTCCTTCAAGAAGTGCTCCTGATTCTTTTAATAGTTCTATCAACATAAATATTACCTCCTCACAATACCTCTTATTTCTTCTAATTTTTCTATACCTTCTCTTTTCATAAACTCTTCAATTCCTTCTATTATGTCTATACATAAATCTGGTTTTACAAAATTACCACTACCTACTTGAATTGCTGTAGCTCCAGCCATGATGAATTCTATTGCATCTTCAGAACTCATGATACCACCTATTCCTATAACTGGAACATCTACTTCACAACATACTTGATAGACCATCCTTAAAGCTATGGGCTTAATACAGGGACCAGATAGTCCTGCTATTATATTGTTAAATACAGGTTTCCTCTTATTAATATCTATAGCCATTCCACTAAATGTATTGACTAGTGAAAGCCCATCAGCTCCTGCCTTAACACAACTATAAGCCATGTCGACTATATTCTCTGCATTTGGTGAAAGTTTTACTATCAATGGTTTTTTACATACACTCTTTACTTCCTTTACTACCTTGTATGCTATTTCCGACTTAATTCCAAAGGCCATACCACCTTCTTTTACATTAGGACAAGAAATATTTAGTTCTACAAGAGGAATATTAGTTTTATTTATCTTTTCTACCGCAGTTATATATTCTTCAATAGAACTGCCCCCAAGATTAGCTATTATTGCCGTTTCATATTGCTCCATATGAGGCAATTCATTTTTTATAAATCCATCTACTCCCGGATTTTCTAATCCTATACTATTTAATAATCCTCCCGTAGTCTCATGAATTCTAGTGCCACTATTTCCGATTTTACTATGTAAAGTTAGGCCTTTCGTACATATACCTCCTAATTTTGATGGAGAAAAGAAATCTTCATACTCTCTACCAAATCCAAAGGTTCCAGAAGCAACAATGACTGGGTTTTTTAAGTCTATTCCACATATATTTACTCTAGTCATTAAAAAAATACCTCCTCACCTTTAAATACTGGACCGTCTTTACATACCTTTTTCATCCCCAAAGTAGTTTCAATACTACACCCCAAACAAGCTCCTATCCCACAAGCCATTCTTCTTTCCATTGAAATATATACTGGAATATTCTTGCCTTTACACATTTCTACAACTTTCTTCATCATGGGCACTGGACCACATGTATATACTACGTCATATTTTTCAGGTTCAAATATTTCAGTTATCAAACCACTATGACCTTCTAGTCCACTATCAGTTGAAATATATAGATTTTCAACACAGTTTTTGATTTCATCTATATAAAAAGACTTTTCCCTAAACCCAACATAAAAATCAATATTGTTGTGTAAGCTATTGCATAAATAAATCATAGGTGCTAGACCTATTCCACCAGCAACTATTCCTATTGGGCCGCTCTCCACTAGTGGAAATCCTGTTCCTATAGGTCCGGTTAATTTAAGTAAATCTCCCTTTTTTAAATTAGAAAAAAGTTTTGTCCCCTTTCCTTTCACTTCATACAAAAATGTTATAGTATTTTCTTTCAAATTTGAAATACTTATTGGTCTTGATAAAAAAGGTTCTATATCCCAACTTCTAAGCATATAAAATTGTCCTGGTTTCCCCTTAAAGTTTCCATGTAATTTCATCTCATATATATTAGTTGATACTTGTTTATTTGAATAAACTTCACAACTACAATACTCTGGATTCACTTGATATATCCTCCTTCATATTCAAAACAGCTTTTCTAGTATATTCTTCAAACTTTTCTACTCCGTCTTCATACTTTTTATATGCTGTGATTATTCCCCTTGAAGAATTGACTATTCCACCATTACCATCCTTTAAATAGTGAGCTACATCTCTTCCCTTTCCCCCTTGTGCTCCGTAACCAGGTATCAAGAAAAACATATTTTCAAATCTATTTCTTATCTCGTCAGCTTCTTCTAAATGTGTACCTCCTACTACAACACCTATTGAACTATATCCACATTTACCCATTTGTTTTGTAGCAATTTCTTTAAGTTTATCTCCTACATAATTGTATACCTTTTGTCCGTTATCAATATTTAAATATTGTATATCTTTTGCTCCCTCATTTGAAGTTCTAAGAAGTATAAATAGTCCCTTGTTTTTCTTTTCTACATATGGAAGATATGGAGTAATACTATCTAATCCCATATACGGATTAAGAGTAATAAAATCACTTTCAAAATCTCCATGAAAATGTGCCTTTGCATACATGCTTGCTGTTGACGAAATATCTCCTCTTTTAATATCTGCTATAACTAATGCATTTTTATTTCTTATATATTTAAGAGTCCTCTTATAAGCAAGCATTCCTTCTATTCCATAAGCTTCATAAAAAGCAATCTGAACCTTGTACACTGGTACAATATCTATAGTTGAATCTATTATTCTCCTATTAAATTCAAAAATCATATCTTCAATAGTTTTGTTTCTATCAATAATATTTGAAGGAATATAATCCATACTAGTGTCTAATCCTACACAGACATTGCCTTTTTTCTCTACTTCTTCATACAATCTATCAATTATCATATTCAATCCCTCCATTGTACTTAACTATTCCCCTTTTAATAGTTGCCAGTATTTTCCCATAGTACTCTTTTCCTTGAAAAGGGGTGTTTTTGCCCTTGGAGGCAAAGTTCTTAGAATCCACTTTTATCCTGCTATCTAAATCCACTATAACTAAATCCCCATCATACCCTATTTTTACTTTTCCCTTTCTTACATTCATCAACTCACCTGGGTTTTTTGACATTATTTCAGATAATTTGTTTAGAGAAATATGTCCATCTTTAACTAAGCTTGTATAGCTTATTGAAAAAGATGTCTCTATTCCAGATATTCCACAAGCTCCTTTTCTTTTATCTTCTTCACTATGAGGTGCATGATCTGTAGCTATTGCGTCAACATATCCATCTACTATTGCATTAATTAGAGTTTTAACATCTTCTTTTTCTCGTATTGGTGGATTTACCTTGTAGTCATTGTCATAAAGTGCTAAATGATGAGGAGTGACCTCACATGTGATAGTTACTCCTTCATTTTTAGCTTTTATAATGTCAGTTATAGCTTCTTTAGTACTAACATGTGCAAAATGTAATTTACCTTTTGTAGACCTTGCAAGTTCTATATCTCTTTTAGTCATTATATTTTCTGATAGTCTAGTATCAAAGCATACTAAGCTTTCATCTTCTTCATGTGCTATAATAGTAAGTCCATTTTCTTTTGCTAATTTTAATGCATTATACATCACTAGATTGTCCTTAACACCCTTACCATCATCAGATAACAACTTCACAGTTGACTCTAAATCATCTATATGAGATAAAGTTTCTCCATCAAAATTTTTAGTTATGGATACAGTTTGATGAACATCTATCAAATCAAGTTCTCTTGCTCTATTTAATACATAATCTACTATCTCCATACTGCTACATATTGGATTAGTATTTGCCATAAGATTTACATAAGTATATCCCCCTCTTAATGCAGCAAGGCTACCCGAATGAATATCTTCTTTATACTCATATCCTGGTTCCCTAAAATGAACATGCATATCTATAAATGAAGGCATTATAACTAATCCATCACAATTTATAGTTTTACAACTGTAATTTAAGTTTTCTCCATATTCAACTATCTTACCATCGCTTATATAAATATCTCCATGGAAGTCAGTATTATAATCTACAATCCTTCCTCCCTTGAGTAATAAATCCATTTTAGTCCTCCTAATCTTCATAAATGTGGTCACAATATTCACATTTATATATTCCCTTTTCCTTATCTACTAGTACAAACTTATGATTTATATTTCTTTCTATAGATGTTACACATCTTGGATTTTTACATTCTAATATATTTTCTATTTTTTCTGGTAATGAAAGAGTAATTTTTTCTTTAATTTTTTCATCTTCAATAATATTTATAGTAATATCAGGGTCTATAAATCCTAACATTGTCAAATCTAAGTCCATCACATTTTCAATTTTAATTAAATCCTTCTTGCCATGTTTTTTACTACTAGCATTCATTATCAAAGCCACTCTACAATCTGCTTTATCAAGTCCTAGATAGTTAAATATTTTAAAACCACAACCTACTTTTATATGATCAATAACTATACCATTAGCAATACTATCAATATTTAACATTGTTCCACCCCCAACAACTTTAATATCAATGCCATTCTTACAAACATACCAAATTTAACTTGTTTAAAATAACAAGCTCTAGAGTCATTATCCACTTCATAACTGATTTCATTAACTCTTGGTAATGGATGCAAAACTGATAAATCTTTCTTTGCTAATTTCATCTTTTCATGATCTAATATATAACTATCTTTTAATCTAATATAGTCAGCTTCATTGAAAAATCTTTCTTTTTGAACTCTTGTCATATAAAGTATATCTAATTCTCCTATGACATCTTCTAAACGTTCAACTTCTTTGTATTCAATACCTTTCATATTTAATACTTCATTTTTTATATAAGATGGAATCTGTAATTCTTGAGGTGATATAAGAATAAATGAATTGTTTTCATATCTCGAAAGAGCTTTGATTAATGAATGAACTGTTCTTCCAAACTTTAAATCTCCACAAAGTCCAATAGTTAAGTTTGAAAAGGTCTTTTTAGTATTTCGAATTGTCAGTAAATCTGTTAGTGTTTGGGTAGGATGTTGATGTCCTCCATCTCCTGCATTTATAACTGGAACTGGTGAGTAAATCGATGCAAGTTTTGGAGCACCTTCTTTTGGGTGTCTCATAGCAATAATATCAGTATAAGAAGCTACTGTTCTAATAGTATCAGGAATGCTTTCTCCTTTCATTACTGAACTAGAACCTGGTTCTGAAAAACCAACTACTTGGCCACCTAATCTCAACATTGCTGATTCAAAACTAAATCTTGTTCTAGTACTTGGTTCATAGAAAAGAGTTGCTAATAATTTCCCACTACAGGAATTTGAAAATTTATTTGGTTCCTTAATGATTTCATCAGCCAAAACAAAAATTTCTTCTAATTCTTCCTTTGTGAAATCTTCTGGTTCTATTAAATGTCTGTCTTTTAACATAAAATTCCCTCCTTTTATTATCTAAACTAGACTTAAAAGGAAAGTGCATAAAAAAATCCTTCCTGTTTTTTTGCAGGAAGGCATAGTTATGCTACGCTTTCCTTTCTGACCTCACAGGATCAGTTTAAAGGCCTATATTTGAAATAAAAATATCACATATTAATCTATTTGTCAATATGTTTTAAATTGAAAAGGACTCCTTTGGAGTCCTTTTCAATTATTATTTCATAATATTAGGCCCGCCACCTGACAAACCATTTTTAACTGATTGAACATCTTGTTGATTAGCTGTTGGAGCTGGCGTATAATACCCTTTTTGTTCTGCTATTTGAAAAAGTTGATATTGAAATTGTTCTGCTTCATTTCTAAGTTGTTGTAATGTTCCTCTTAGTTGTGCATTAGCACATTCAGTTATTGCAGTAGCGTAATTAGTAATACTAGATTTTGTAGTTGAAAGAACATCACTTACCATATCTTTTTCTTGCATATTTTTACCTCCTTTTTTCTTTTTTATAATGAATTAAGCAAATTAGTTGCAGTTGTTTGAGCATCTTGCCCTGACTGTTTAAACAATTGTTTTAATTGTTGATCTTGACATTGATTGGAGTAAAAATCCATTTTACTTGCCATAGTTTGATGTTCGCCAATTATATGCCTTACACTTTGAAGTTCTTGTTGATTTAAATTACCTAGATTAATAGTATTTTTTAATGCCATAACATAGCTCCTTTCATTAGTTTATTTAATAATCTTTTAATATTTTGTGTTTTTAAGCATCTAATTATTCATGGTAAAAAAGTATAAAATAATACAAGTAAAATTGGAAACAATATATTTTAACTGGAGGTGAAAAAATGTCTGGCAAAAAAGTAGTTGTTGAAAATACATTAACTCCCTATAAGGATTTTTTAAAAGATTCTGGATATGACGTTTATACTTTATACAATAATGAAAATATAAATAACATAACTACATCAGAATATCAAGCTATAATTGTATCTGGATTAGACGTTTTAAGTACAACTGATGCATCTTATACAAATCCTCCTGCTCCAATTATTGAGGCAAAAGGAAAAACTCCTGAAGAAATTTATAACCTTCTTGAATCAAAATACAGTTAAATTAACTCCACCTAATTAGGTGGAGTTAATTTAAATTTAATATTCACTTTTTTATAGTTTATAATGTTTAGCACGTTCTCCACCTATTAGCTTAGGTCTTGTTCTTATCATACTTAGATTAGCATATCCAATTTTTTTAATGTCACTTCTTACTACTACGCCAACAGGTTTTAGATGCATACCAATAAATACATCACCAATATCCATTCCAGCAGGAACACTTACTTTTTCAACTACAACAGGATTATCGAAAGACTCCATAGCTGCAGTAGAAAATCCTCCTCCTGCACATTCAATTGGAACTACATTAACAGCTTCTAAATTGTGTTTTAGCGCATATTCCTCTTCTACTACTAGAGCTCTATTTATATGTTCGCAACCTTGAACAACAAGTTGTACATTGTGTTTTTTTGCTATTGGTAATATAGAAGTAATAATTGCTCTAGCAACTTCCATATTAGTAGATGAACCTAACTTTTCTCCAATTATTTCGCTTGAACTACCTCCAATTACCACTGCCTCACCAGGTTTTAATTTTGCAGCTTCTAACAATTCTAAAAAAGCTTTTTTTATATCTTCCTCGATTTGCACTAAATCAATATTTCTTTTCTCCATATTATCTTCCTCCTATAATGATTTTTGTGATTTATTTTAATTTAGGTATATACCCTTTTTTAAAAGCATCTTCTATTAGATCTACTGTAAATTCCCAAAGTTTATTTGAAGTATATTTAATAGGTTCACTTCTTTTATATACTTGTTCTTTAGATATATCATGTTCTTTCCAAGTTCCACCTTCAGTATAATAATTTATTAAAAAAGGTTCAAGCCTATCCATAGAATTGGCAAATAATGATTCTTTAGTATTCATCTCTTCAAATTCTTCCCAAAGTTTTCTCAAACAATTTCCTTTTTCTACTGGAAGCATTCCGAAAATTTTATCTGCTGCTTTTAGTTCTCTTTCACTCTTATCACTATTGCCTACTTCATCATAACAAAATGTATCTCCTGCATATATTTCGACAAGATCATGTACTAACACCATTTTTATAACTTTTGAAGTATCTATATCCTCATCTGCATATTCAGAAAGAACCATAGCCATTATAGCTATATGCCAAGAGTGTTCCGCATCGTTTTCCCTTCTAGATTTATCAATAAGACTAGTTTGTCTAAAGGTACTTTTCATTTTATCTAATTCTATTATAAATTCAATTTCTTCTTGTAAGTTTTTATCAATCATTTTGAAATCATCCCCTTTATAATTTTACAATTAAAATCAATTTATATTAATTTTATCACATGTATATATTTATTGAAACTAAAGTATTAGTGAATATATGTTTATTTTTTATATTAATATCAAATACTAGACATAAGAGGAGGATTAAAATGCATATAAACAATAAAAACAAAAATGATATCAAAGAAAAAAAAATGTCTATTCCAATAGAAAAACAAACAACAGCAGCTTATTTTGATATTAAGGGTTTAAAACCTGAATCAAAAGTTCCCATACCAACACTTGAAGGTGTAGTTAAGGCTAAAGAATGGGTTGACGAAAACCAAAAATAATAGTAAGCAGATTGCTTACTATTATTTTAATGTTCTATTGTCTTAAATCCATCACCTAATACTTCATAAACATTGCTTACAGTAATAAAAGCATTTTTATCTACACAACATATATAATTTTTTAATTTAATGAAATCCTTTCTATCTAATACAGCTACAATGACATTCTTTTTATCCCCTGTATAGGCACCTTCAGCATAATATAAAGTTGCACCTCTTTTTAAATTTGTGACAATATACTCTTTAATATCGTCATTTTGATCACTAACTATATTTACTTGTTTAGATAAATTTATCCCTTCAATAGTTGTATCTATTACTAAACCATTCAATATAACCCCAAGTAATGAATACATGCCAAGTTCAGGTCCAAATGCAAATGCAGCTCCTAAAGTTATTGCAAAATCCGAAAATAGAACTGCCCTTCCAATTTCTATACCCCAAAATTTATTTAATATTTTTGCTATGATATCTGTACCTCCAGTAGAAGCATTCTGATTAAATACTATTCCCATACCAATAGCAGATATAAATATACCAAAAGTAAGTTGTAATATAATATCCTCTACTAAAGGTTCATTAATTGGTATCACTTTTTCAAATAATAACACTAATAACGAAGTACCTAAGCTAGCATAAATGGTCTTAATACCAAAACTTGTTCCAATAATTAGAAAAGCTATTACAAATAAAACAATATTAATAATAATCATTAAAACCCCTACAGATAGAAATGGAATTACATGATTTAATACAAGAGCAAGTCCATTAGCACCACCTGTAGCCAAATTTGCTGGCATAAGAAAAAAGTATAGTCCTATGGCTACCATCAACATTCCTATATTTATCAATATGAATTCTTTCACATTTCTTCTCAAAAATCATTCCTCCTTATTATTTAAGATTTGAGCTCTATATTTTGCTATACTCTTTTTTTCATTCTCTGTTATTGATAATTCCTTACTTATATTTTTAGCTTCTTTTAATTTTTGCTTAATAATTTCTTTTTTACACAACTTATTTAACATTTTTTCCATCAATATCACCCCCTATTCAATATTTAAAAACAGCACAAAAAATCTCCTAAACTCTCAAGTTTAGGAGACATAAAGGCATAGGCAGATTACAAGGATAACTTACTATGCCCTATTTTAAATAATCCGCTCTAAACACCCCCTATCTACCGTAGAGTTCTGTGGTGTATAAATAAAGGCAGGTCTTCTGACTTTAGTTCATTAGGATCTTAGAGCCTTCCCAATTGTCTCAGTGGCGCTTAATTCAAAATCCTTCACTATTACAGCGGCGGGACCGTACAGGACTTTCACCTGTTTCCCTTTTAAACAAAGAATCACTTCTCTGTACCTTTACCTATATATTTAATTTTACCTACTTTAAATATATAGGTAAATATATTTAAAGTCAAGGAATATTAACCAAAAATAATAGTAAGCAAATTGCTTACTATTATTTTTCAGTTTGACATAGTACAAGCATTCTGTTATAATCGATATGTAGTATATGGTAATTTATGTTTTTTTTACAAGCGAGGTGATATTAGTGTTTAAATCCAAGAGATTCCTTTCAATATTCTTAGTTCTAACATTTGTTTTATCAACAACAGCTGTATTTGCAGAAACTAACGATGTTGAACCATGTGGACCAGTTTGCGAAGCATGTGGTGCATCTATGAGGGTAAGTTACAATTACGGAAGTTGGTTTTGGACTGGAAATATAAGAGTTTGCCAAGTTCATGGTGGACGTTGTGTGGAACGTGAATACGAACGTTCCGTTGAAAAAGTTTATTCCTGTCCAAAATGTGGTTATGGTACAAGCGTTCAGCTCTCAAATCAAACAAAGTGGTCATGTAGTTAAAACACTGCAAACAAGATTAGGCACTAAATAGTGCCTAGTTCTTGTTTTATTCCTAAAAGAGGAGGATATGTATGATAAGAAATAAAAAGCATATCACTATTCTGGCATTAACCATATTATTATTACTTACTCTGCTCTTAACTTCTTGCTCAAATACCAATAATAAATATAAAACAACTAAGGAAAGTATGATATATTTAACATCAGATGAGTGTGAAGGCAGACGCCAAGGAACTCCTGGAAATGAACTGGCACTAGACTATGCTTTAACTTTCTTTAAGAAAATTGGATTAAAACCTTATGAAGGAAGCTACTATTTTAAATTTGAAAAACCATGTGTCGAAATAAATGAAGAAAATTCTTCAATGAAGGTATTTACTGATAAAGATATAATAGCTTATGAATATGGAAATGACTTCATTGAAAATGTAGTTTCTTCAAGTAATTATAATATTGATGTAAAATCAAAGCTATCTGACAATTGCAATGATAATACCTGTGCTATATTAACTAAAGATAATACATTAATTAGAAATAAGGATATTAAAACACTCATAATTTTGAATGAAGAAAAACGTGGTTGTATACCCTTTCCAACTATTGATGATCGCAACATTTTTTTAGTTTCCAAACAAGTGTATGAGGATTTATGCAAAAATATAGGAAATGAAATTCATATCTCTATAGATGGAAATGTCGAAAACAAAGAACAAAATCATGGTGTAGGTATGATAGCTGGAGACAACAACAGCGCTGCTATTGTTATTAATGCTCATATAGATCATGTAGGCAGTGCTGGAAATTACATCTGGCGTGGTGCTTTGGACAATGCTTCAGGAGTTTCTAGTTTGCTCCATATTGCTGAAAAATTGTCACACAAATATTCAGATGAAAAACCTCCAGTAGATATAATATTTTGTATTTCCAATAGTGAAGAAGTCTATGAAAAATATGATTTTGGGATATCTAATTTTGCTAATCATTTGCAGGACAAATACAGCAATGTTTATAATATCAATTTAGATTGTATTGGACAAAAGACAGATGACAAAGAAATTGTTATTTTCCCAAACGAAATATCCGATGAATTATTTAACGATATGGCACAATCCCTATCAGATTTTTTTATAGAAAATGGCTTGAAAGCAGTCGTTAAAGAAAATTATTATGCCGAACAGGCATGTTTCAAAAACGGTCTATTGATTTCAACTATTACAGATAAAGATTTTAGTCAAATACATGTACTTGATGATACAATAGATAGAATAGATTTTGAATATTTGTATAATACTGCTGATGCAATAGGAGAGTTTCTAATCAAATATCTAGATGAAGAAAATCTCAATATTGTAAGTTTCTCAAATATTTCAAATAAGCAAATAGATAAAATAATGAATGAAGAAGAAAAAGCACTTGATTTTGGTCAATTAAAGATTATTGATATAGACGGTTCCAAGTATCAAATATCTAACAATACTCAAATTTCTACACTAGATGAATTTACACAAAAATTTGAACTTAATTTGAATTCTTATCCAGATTCAAAACTTACTTTAGTATATAACCCTGGAATTTATTTAAATAAGTTGCAGATTAATGAAGTACACGAATTTGATACAAATATAAATAATGTAAATTATATAATATTAGATGATTATTTAAATACTCCAATTTATTTTCATATTATTAGAAAAGATAATCTTGAACAAGAAAAAGATTTGTATAGGAATTGCATCAGTGACATACAAGACAAATTCACTATAGATGATACCACATATGGAGTAAATGAAAACTACAATTCAATAGTAACTAAAAATGAAAATGAAGAGTATATTATTATTTCAATGGTAGAATTAAAAAGTACTCAAAAATACTCAAATACAAAGGATATAGCTGAATACCTAAAAACAAGCAATACACATGATTTCATTCAACAATTTAGCAGTGAATTGATCAAAATATTTACCGCTAATTCATATTAATAAAACTTCTTTCCCATGCTATAATAGTCTTTAAAATATATTGCTAAACCTCTATGAATGTAATTTGTTAATTTAAAAAACTAAGAGTAAGCAAATTGCTTACTCTTAGTTTTCATTAGTTTTCATCAGATAACTCTTTATATGTTTCATACCTCTCCTTTGCATCCAACTCAGCTTTTTCATAGAGCTTATCAGCAAGATGAGGAAATGTCTTTTCAATTTGAGAATATCTTACCTCTCCCATTATAAATTCTCTAAATGATTCTTTAGGTTCCTTTGAATCTAATATGAATGGATTCTTTCCTTCTTCACTAAGCCTTGGGTCATATCTATACAGATGCCAATATCCAGATTCAACAGCTTTTTTCTCTTCATTAACTGTTCTTCCCATTCCCAACTTAATACCATGATTAACACAAGGAGCATAACAGATTATTAGTGAAGGACCTTTGTAATTCTCTGCTTCTACCATAGCTTTCAGCGTATGATTAAGATTTGCTCCCATAGATACTTGAGCAATATATACATATCCATAAGTCATTGCCATTCTTCCTAAATCTTTCTTTTTAGTTCTCTTGCCTGCTGCAGCAAATTTGGCTGCAGCAGCTGTTGGTGTAGCCTTTGAAGCCTGCCCTCCAGTATTTGAATATACCTCTGTATCAAACACTAATATATTTACATCTTCACCAGATGCCAATACATGATCTAATCCACCATATCCAATATCATAAGCCCAACCATCACCACCAACTATCCATTGGGATTTCTTTATCAAGAAATCTTTTTTCAATAATATTTCATTAATAATTTTGTTGTCCTTGTACTGAGGTTTTTCTAATTCCTCTAATAATTGAATCGATATTTCTTTTGATTTTTCACCATCCTCCATATTTTCAATCCATGATTGGAAAATAGAGTTTAGTTCAGCATTATCATTTTTTTCAATAGCTTTTTCCATTAAATCACGTAATTTTTCTCTAATCTGTTTAACTGCAGTATACATTCCCAATCCAAATTCTGCATTGTCCTCAAATAATGAATTTGCCCAACTAGGACCTTTTCCTTCTCTATTAGTTGTATAAGGAATTGATGGAGCACTAGCACCCCATATAGAAGAACAACCAGTTGCATTAGCTATCATCATTCTATCTCCAAACAATTGAGTAGCAAGCTTTAAATAAGCTGTTTCACCACATCCTGCACAAGCACCATGAAACTCAAGTAATGGTTTAGCGAATTGACTTCCTTTTAAATTATACTTACTCATTAAATTGTCTTTATATCTTACATTATTAACTGCATATTCCCAATTATCCTTTTGTCTTTCAATTTCTTCTTCTGCCTTAACCATTACCAATGCTTTTCCTGGTGCTGGACAAATATCTGCACAATTTCCACAACCTGTACAATCAAGTGGACTCACCTGTATCCTATATTCTAATCCTTCTAACCCTTTTCCAACAGCACTTTTCGTTTCAAAACTTTCTGGTGCATCTCTCTTTTCACTTTCATCTAACAAAAATGGTCTTATCACTGCGTGAGGACAAATAAAACTACATTGATTACACTGAATACATTTATCCGTTTGCCATTGTGGAATAAGTACTGCTATTCCTCTCTTTTCGTATGCACTAGTACCTAATGGAAAAGTTCCATCTTCAAGTTCTTTAAAAGCACTTACAGGTAAATTATCTCCTTCCATTTTGGCCATAGGTCTTTGAATTTTCTTAACAAAATCCGGTTCATATTTCACTTCTAATTGCAAATCTTCATCGTCTTTACTCCAATAATCCGGTATATTTACTTTTATAATGCTATTGATTCCCTTGTCAACAGCTTTATAATTCATTTCAACTATTTTATTTCCTTTTTTCCCATAGGTTTTTTCTATAAATTCTTTAAGATATTTTTCTGCATCTTCTATTGGTATGACTTTTGAAAGTTCAAAAAAGGTACCTTGCATTATCATATTGATTCTTGTCCCTAAACCAATTTCTTGAGCTATACCTTCTGCATCTATTATATAAAAATTAATATCATTCTCTTTTATATATCGTTTAATGTAACTAGGCAATTTGTCATCTAATTCCTTAATACTCCAAGGACAGTTGAGTACAAAAGTGCCTCCTTTTTTTAAACCTTTTAATAAATCATAATTATAAATATAAGTCTTATTGTGACAAGAAACATAATCTGATTCATATACTAAATAAGTTGATTTAATTGGATTTTTCCCAAATCTTAAATGAGATACTGTAGTCCCTCCAGATTTTTTACTATCATAAGAAAAATACCCTTGCGCATATAGTTGAGTATTATCTCCAATTATTTTTATCGCCATCTTATTGGCTCCTACAGTTCCATCAGAACCAAGTCCCCAAAATTTACATCTAATAGTTCCTTCTTTAGATGTATCCACCATTTCCCTTACTTCCAATGATGAATGAGTCACATCATCATCTATTCCTATTGTAAATCTATTTTTCGGATTATCTGATTTTAAGTTCTCATATACAGCAATAATCTGAGCTGGAGTAGTGTCTTTTGAACCTAGACCATATCTTCCGCCTACAACTACAGGTCTATTTTCAGCTTCATAGAAGGCAGTTTTTACATCTATGTAAAGTGGTTCACCAATTGATCCTGGTTCTTTTGTTCTATCTAAAACAGCAATCTTTTTTACAGTCTTAGGTAATACTTTGATTAAATGTTCTACGGAAAATGGCCTGTAAAGATGTACACTTATTAAACCTACTTTTTCACCTTTATTTATTAAATAGTCTACTGTTTCCTCAATAGTTTCACAAACTGAACCCATAGCTATAATAATTTCTTCAGCTTCTGGATGTCCATAATAGTTAAATAACTTGTAGTCTCTCCCTGTTATCTTATTTATTTCATCCATATATTTTTCTACTATAGCAGGTATTCTTTCATAATATGGATTAGAAATTTCTCTTCCTTGAAAATAAATATCTGGATTTTGTGCTGTTCCCTTTACTACTGGTCTTTCTGGATTTAAGGATCTATTTCTAAACTCTTCTACTGCTTTATAATCCAATAACTTTTCTAATTCTTCATATTCTATCAATTCTATTTTTTGAACTTCATGACTTGTTCTAAATCCATCAAAAAAATGTAAAAATGGTACTCTTCCACTTATTGCACCTAAATGAGCAACACTTGCTAAATCCATTACTTCCTGAACACTATTAGAACAAATTAATGCAAAGCCAGTTTGTCTTGTTGCCATAACATCCTGATGATCGCCAAATATGGAAAGAGCATGGGTAGCCAATGCTCTTGCACTAACTTGAAATACAGCTGGTAATAATTCTCCCGCCATCTTATACATATTGGGTATCATGAGTAGTAGTCCTTGAGAAGCAGTATATGTTGTACTCAATGCACCACCTTGAAGAGAACCATGAAGTGCCCCTGCTGCTCCTGCTTCAGATTGCATCTCCACTACTCTTACATTTTGTCCAAATAAATTTTCTTTTCCTTGACTTGACCACAAATCAACAAGTTCAGCCATAGGTGAAGAAGGTGTAATAGGATAAATTGCTGCTACTTCTGTAAAAGCATAGGAAATATATGCTGCAGCTTCATTTCCATCCATTGTCTTTGTTCTTCTCATATTTTAACCTCCATTAGTATTATTTCTCATCTATATCTTTTCAATTATAATAAAATTTATTCTCTTATTTAGACAGAAAACACCCTATACTCAATTGAGTATAGGGTGTTTTCTTTTATAGGGGTTTTTACATTTTTAAAATATATAATTAATTTTTATTAATTATAATCCTCTTATTTTGTTTAGAATAATTCTTTTTTCTACTGCAGCTACTAATCTTCTTGTATATGCTACTGTATCTGGGTTAACGCTCATAGAATCTATTCCTTCTTTTACTAAGAACTCTGCAAACTCTGGGTATTGAGATGGTCCTTGACCACAAATTGAAATAGTCTTTCCATGTTTATGAGCTGCTTTAATAAGTATAGATATTGCTCTCTTAACAGCTTCATTTCTTTCATCAAAATATCCCATATTGTTTAATATACCTGAATCTCTATCAGCTCCCATAACAAGTTGAGTCAAGTCATTTGAACCAATACTAAATCCATCTACAAGTTGAGCAAACTCTTCTGCTTCAAATACTACTGCAGGAACTTCTGCCATTATCCAAAGTTTAAAGTTTTTATCTTGAACCAATCCTTCTTCAGCCATAATCTCTTTAACCTTTTTTACTTCCCAAGTTGTTCTTACAAATGGAAGCATTGCCCAAACATTAGTCATTCCATATTCTTCTCTTACCTTTTTAAGAGCCCTACATTCAAGTCTGAATCCTTCTTCATATTCTTCAGAAATGTATCTAGATACTCCTCTCCATCCAATCATAGGATTGTTTTCTATTGGTTCTACTTCATCTCCACCTTTTAATCCTCTAAACTCATTTGTTCTAAAATCACTTAATCTTACTACCATTGGTCTTGGATAAATCTCTTGTGCTACAGTCATAATTCCTTCTGACATCTTATCTATTAGTAATTGTCCTTGACCAGTCTTAACCAAATACATAGGATGAGCTCCAACCATATTTGTAAATATAAATTCAGTTCTCATAAGTCCTATACCATCAAATGGTAAGTTTTTGTATCTGCCTATCAAAGATGGTTCTCCAAGATTCATATATATTTTTGTAGCTGTAACTGGCGCTAATTGTTGAAGAAGTTCTTCGCTAACAACAGCTGAACCTGCTGCAGCTTCTGATTTTTCATCTTTTTGTTTTTCTTGTAGTACAATACCATCATATACTACACCTCTTGATGCGTCAACTGTTATTTCCATTCCTTCTTTAAGTGTTTCACTTGCTGTTTTTGCACCTACTATACAAGGAATTCCAAGTTCTCTTGATACGATAGCTGCATGACAAGTTCTACCCCCTTCATCTGTAACTACTGCACTTGCTCTTTTCATTGCAGGAACCATATCAGGATTTGTCATTACAGTAACTAAAACGTCCCCATCTTCTACTCTTGAAATTTCACTTATATCTAATATATTTTTAACCTTTCCACTAGCAACACCAGGAGATGCTGGTAATCCTCTAACTAACATTTTTAATTCTTCATTCTTCTCAGTCACTGGTTTTGTCTCCTCCTCACTTTTTAATGTTGTTATAGGTCTTGATTGTAGTATATATAGTTCCTTTGTATCTTCATCAAAACCCCATTCAATATCTTGATGACTTCCATATAAATTCTCAATTTTTAAACCATAATCAGCTAATTTTATTATTTCATCATCAGTTAAACATTGTTCATTAACTTTTGCATATCCTAAATATTCTTCTACATCTACATCTACTGTGCCAACACCATCTTTTTTCTTAACAATCATTAATTTCTTTTCTGAAATATATTTATCATCAATTGATTTGTCATCTTTATTTACAATATATTCATCTGGTGTAACTGAACCTGATACTACTGCTTCTCCTAATCCCCAACTAGCATTAATTATTATTTCACTCTTATTGTTATTAACAGGATTTGCAGTAAACATTACCCCAGATTTTTCACTGTTAACCATCTTTTGAACTACAACACTTAGTGCTACATCAAAATGATCAAAACCTTGTTCTGTTCTATAATAAATAGCTCTTGCAGTCCATAGGGATGCCCAACATTTTCTTGCATGATTTAAAACTTCTTCTTTTCCGCTAATGTGTAGATAAGTATCTTGTTGACCTGCAAAAGAAGCTTCTGGTAAATCCTCAGCTGTTGCAGAACTTCTTATAGCTACTTCAGGATTATTAGTCTTTACCTTTTTGCTAAATTCTTCATAAGCTCCTTCGATCTCATCTTTAATTTCTTTTGGCATTTCTGAACTATTAATTAAATCTCTTATTTCCGCTGCCTTTATTTGAAGTTCATCTGAGTCTTCAACATCAAGACCTTCAATTTTTCCTCTAATAGCATCTTCTAATTTTGCAAGTTTTATAAAGTCTTTATAAGCACCTGCTGTAACACAAAATCCCGGTGGTACATCTACGCCTTTTTGTGTCATTTCTCCTAAATTTGCTCCTTTTCCTCCTACAACTGGTATATCATTCTTATCGATTTCATCAAACCATTTTATATAATTGTATTTAGTCATAAAGTATGCCTCCTCGCAATTAATTATATATATATTATAACACATATTCTGAAATGTGCTATACTATTTATCAAATTTTTTTAAAAAAATATCGAATAGACATAAAAAACATCTATTCGATATTTAAACACGTATTAACTTTCTATTTCTAAATCCAGTCCTAATACTCCAACCAATCTATTATTTGTATCTCTTACTTGACTTGCAATAGTTATACAAACTGTTTTAGTATCATAACTAATATAAAAATCAGAAGTATATATATCCTGTTTTAATCCCCCAACAAACCAAGGTCTATTAGTTACATCTATATCATCTAAATATTCACTAGAAGATAATAGTTTCCCTTCAGTATCATATAAATATACAATACAAAAATCAGGATACCTATTCATGACTTCTTTATATATCTCTTCATGTTTATCTAAATTACTTAAATCTCTTATATATTTATTTTCTCTAATTTCATTAACTCCTTTTAAGTTATTATCAATTATTTGATTTATTGTTTTTTCATCCATTACAATTTTTGAATGCTGTTCGATTGTATCATCTAACTCTTTATTCATTGTCTCTAGATAATGCGTATTATCACTAATTTCATTAATTATAGCTGTTTGCTCTTCTATAGAAGCAGATATTTCTTGTGTTCCAGAAGCAGTTTCTTCTGTTATTTTTGCAACAATACTTAAATTAGCTGTAATTTCATTTATTTCTATTAGTTGTTCTTTCATCTTATCATCAGTTGTTAAAATCACACTTTTAATATTATTTAAATATTCACTAGTTTTTTCAAAGTCATCTTGTGTTTTTCTCGCAAACTTTGAGTCTTCTTGTTCGTTGGAAATACCAGTTTGAAGATTAGAAAGTAATGCTCTAATATCCTGTCCAAATTGTTCAACCTTATAATTAATTTTATCTGTAGCCTCATCTGTCATCTCTGCAAGTTTTCTCACTTCTTCTGCAACTACGGAAAATCCTTGTCCATATTCCCCAGCTCTAGCAGCTTCAATAGCTGCATTTAATGCAAGTAAATTTGTTTGAGCTGAAATATCTTTTACCATATCTACAATTTCATTAATTTCTTTAATATTTCCAGAAATAACTTGTGCTTCATCTATTAATCCTTCATTCTTAGACATTCTATTTCCCATATTTAAAATTAACTTGTTTAAACTTTCTCCTGTATATTTAAATGCTTTATTAGTCTTGTCCCATTGTTCATGTGCACTTTTATTTGCCTTTGTTGTATCTTCTGATATTTCTTTCAATTTATTACTCATAGATAATACATCTAATACTTTATTTTCTTGTTCTTTTGATCCTACCGCTATATTTTCTATTGCCTTTGCCACTTCATTTATTGTTTCACTGGTTCCCTCAGTAGCAATAACTAAATCTTCAGTTATACCCGACATCCTATCTGAAGAATATGCTATATGAGATAAAGCTTCTCTATAATTATGTAATATCTTATTTAAATTCTCAACCATACTAGCATATTTTTTATCAGAAGTTTTAAATTTTTTTGTTAGATTCCCTTCAGCTACTTCTTTAATCCCTTTTTCAATATCATTGATATCTTTACCCTTATTCCCAATTTTAAATGACAATATCTCCAATACCATTAATATCCCTATAGACAAATAAAAATAAGTCTCATTGGGGAAAAATTTGGTGATAATAAAAACTAAAACAATTAATGCTAGTTTTAAAATCGTAAACATGTAGTAACCCCCCTTTATTTATATATTTATTATATCATAAAATTTATTCCATATATTGTTTTTTGTAATTTTCTCTATTTTATTACTATTATTACAGTATCATTAGAATCTGTCCAATTATATAAAAATTTAGCATGACTAGTAAAATTCCTTACACATTTATGAGATCTAGGTACAGTGCCAATAGTGTGTAGATACTCTTTAATTCCTGGATCTGTCTTCTTTCCATTTATAATCTTAAACTCTACAGGAACTCCATGGATATATGCCCCTTGTGTAAATCTAACACCATAAGGTGCATAACCCGTTACTTCATTGGTGTTGTCATCTACATAATAAAATCTTTCTTTCTTATCCATAACTTTAAAATATCCTATTGGTGTTTCATATTTTCTTTTTCCTTTTACTCCAGTAGTCGCCAGAGTATAAGATACTAAGGTCCATTTTGAACCCATTTTTTCAAAAGCTACTTGATTTTGATTTGTGGTATCTACAACAACGCATTTAGCAAATCTGTCTAAATTGTTGTCAAAAGATATATATTTTTTAGGAACCCAATATTCTCCTTCATATTCAATACACTTTACCTTAAAATACCCTTTGACTTCACCTAATATAAAAACCATCATCCCATCTGGAAAATACCTAAAATTATTTAAATCGTTTAAATTTGAATAGGCAGGTGCACTTTGATATGCTTGCATTCCGTAATTGTCAATTGCCTTACCGTTTAATAATGGCGGTGAACCATTTGTATCTTTATAGTTAGAAATATATCCATGTTTGTTTTTTGCCAATTCATCTTCTAATCTTTTTATAACATTGTACATGTTTTGAAATCTAAATGTTCTTACATCTCCAGAACTAGAAGGAATAAATCCTTGAACTATTTTCCCATTTGAATCATAAAAGCTCACTCCATACCAATTATCTTCTACTTCGTTGACTAATTGTATTTTGTCAAACATCTTACCTTCTCCAACTATTTTACTGTTTAAAGAAGGACTATCATATATAGAAACACTTTCACTTGTCACCAACAAATAGTCATAAGGCATCAAATATTTATTATACATTAGAGATACATTAAAAACTGTGGGTACAAGAGTTTGAAATGTTCTTTTAGTATTCCAATTTCCAGCACTAAAATTAGTAATCTTTTCACTGTATTTAACAAGTTCTTTATCTCTAAGAAAATAGTCAATATGACCCTTCTCTTTTAAATTAGCTGTCAATTTATTGTCTTCACCTATACTAATATGGCTGATATCAGGTTCAATATCATTTTCATCAAGCGTTTCTAAATTTTTCTGTTCTTTGCCCCTATTTTTATTTATATTAGGCCCTTCTGAAACTTTAGGTGTACAAGAAACAAATAGCATAATACTTATTAAAATTAAAATGATAATTAGTTTGAATTTACACCCTTTCATTGAATACCTCCTATGTTTTATAAAATTTCCTCTCTTTTATCTCAATATTAATACTATTATGCCAAATAAATGCATATATAATGCATAAAAAAATCCCGTTTTTTAAACGGGATTTTTTTAACACCAGCAAAATAGTACTACTAGTAATAGGAAAAAGAATAATAGACTATCATCTCCAGTTCCTGCCCAGCCACAATTACAGAAGAAAACAACTAATAGCAAGAAAAAGAATAGTAAGCTATCATTATCTCCACCCTTAAATAAATCTAAAATACCTCCCTTTTTATTATTTGGAAGACTTAGATTGTCTGTCATAAAAAATACCTCCTTATAGTTTAATTAATTATATTCCTACAAATAATAAAAATATCAAGAATATAAGTAATAACATATCGCTTGAACCACCAAAAAGATTTCCTAAATCTCCTAGAAATCCTCCACTACCTCCTCCTAAAAACAATATTAAAAATAAAAATATCAACAACCAACTATTGTCGCGACCAAAATTTAATATCTCATCAAGCATTATCAATACCTCCTTTTATAGAAAACTATTTATTATATTTTATTCAAATAATCAATTATGGTGACTACATTTAAAAAAAGACCTAGGTAATTATTTACCTAAGTCCTCTCTCAATTCCACTATTGATTTAGTTGAAATATTTTTTTTATCAATATTTAAAAGATTGATAGCCTTTTCTAAGTCTTCTTCTTTATTAACTTCAATCTCCATATAAGTATATGGATAAGTTGATTCATCCCATGTATCAATATCAAATCTTATACTTTCATATTGATAAGAAATCCTTTCTTTAAAACCCTCTTTAACTAATCCATATCCTAATACATCAAGTATATATAAAAGAGCTTCTTTGTCTTCTATTTTCGTATTTACCTCTACATTTTCCCTCATATGTTCATTAAAGATATTCTGTTTAAGGGTTAAAGTAAAACTGGTCTTCTCAGTATCTAAGTCTAATGATTCCCTTATCCTTAGATAACTGTTATTATTTTTTTCAATATTTCTATCTTCCGAGTCTATTAAGTAGTTTCTCTGGTGTTCTCTCCTAAGTAATTTTGCACCTATTTCTAATAGCTTTTTTTGTATTTTATCCTTATCAATATTTAACACTTTAACTTCTAATTCTTTATCCACTGTATATCGCCCCCCACTATAGAAGCTAGAATATTTATATCACTATCAAAAATGATCATATCTGCATCTTTTCCAACTTCTAAACTACCTTTTCTATCATCTATTTTTATAGCCTTTGCTGGATTTAGGCTTGCCATTCTCACTGCGTTGTGAATTGGTATATTCATTTTAAAAACCATATTGTGTACCGCTTTTGTTAGATTTAAAGTTGAACCTGCCAACGAACCATTTTCAAGTCTTGCAGCACCTTTCTTTACATATACCTTTTGCCCACCCAGTTCATATTCTCCATCTTTAAGCCCTGCTGCTCGCATAGCATCAGATACAAGTACTATTTTATCTATTCCTTTCATATTCACAGCTATTTCAACACTTATATCATGAACATGAATAGTATCATATATTAATTCACAATAAACTCTATCATCAGTAAGAGCTGCTCCAACTATTCCTGGCTCTCTATGAGAGAAACTCCTCATGCCATTGTACAAATGAGTGGCCATTGATACTCCCTCATAAATGCCCTTTTTAGCCTCTTCATAGCTAGCATTGCTATGAGCCATAGCAACTATTACATTATTTGACTTAAGGTATGAAATTACTGATAATGCACCTTTCAATTCTGGTGCTAATGAAACCATCTTCATCTTACCGTTAGAAATACTTAAAAGTCTATTCATATCTTCTAAATTTGGTGTTTTTATATGCTTTTCAGGCTGGGCTCCTTTCCTGTCTATAGAGAAAAAAGGCCCTTCCAAATGAATTCCTATTAAATTAGCTTTGTCTACTTTGTTATCATAGTTTACAAGATTTTTTATAGCCTTTTCTATTTTTTCATAAGAAGAAGTAATTACTGTACCTAAAAAAGATGTAACTCCATTCTTTAGGTGAAACTCAGCTATATTATCTATCGCTTCTTCAGTACTATCCATAATATCAAATCCTGAATTTCCATGATTATGAATGTCAATAAAACCAGGAGAGAGATAGTTCTTTTTTCCATCAATTACATTGTCAAAATATTCCATCGATAATTTCTCTTCTCTATCAATACTAGATATGATACCATCTGTAATTACCAATCCTTGTCCTCTTAATATTTCATAAGGAGTAATTATATTAATATTTTTAATTAATGTTTTCATTTAAACTTCTACCTCCTACATCTACTATTCTAAGTACCCTTTAGCTGCATCTTCGTCCATTATTATTGTAACATCTGGATGAAGTAATAGTAGAGAAGCAGGTATATGAGTAGTTACTACTTTATTTTTTAATATTTTTGCAATAATATCTGCCTTCTTTTCACCATTTGCTAAAAGCAAAATCTTCTTTGACTTCATTATACTTCCTATACCCATAGTAATAGCTTTTTTAGGTACCTCATCTATAGAATCGAAAAATCTTGAATTTGCATTTATTGTAGATTCTGTTAACTCAGTAATATTGGTTTCTAAAGGTAGAGTTGGAGCAGGTTCATTAAAAGCAATATGACCATTTTCTCCAATTCCTAATATTTGCAAATCAATACCACCAGTTTCTTCTATTTTTTTATCATATTCAATGCAAAACTTCTCAACATTTTCTGCATTTCCATCTGGTATATGGATGTTTTCAGCTTTAACATTAATATGTTTAAACAAATTGTCTTCCATAAAATAATGATAACTATTTGGGTTACTATAAGGAATATTTAGATACTCATCTAAATTAAAAGTTACAACTTTGGAAAAATCTAATGCCTCTTCTTTGTGCATTCTAATAAGCTCATTATATGTTCCTATTGGAGTGCTTCCTGTCGCTAAACCTAGTACCATGTTTGGATTTGATTTTAATTCATCACCTATGATACTAGCTGCTACTTTGCTTAATTCTTCATAATCTTTTTTTATAATGATTTTCATTTTAAAGCCTCCTAACAATCCTTATAATATTTTTTTAGGTATAAAGTTAATATAATCACTTGAAACACAAATAAACTTAATCTTCTCTATATCTCCTTCAACTACATATTTATGTCCTTCAGAATGGAGATGTCCATATATACAAATATCAACATTATACTTTTTCATTAGAAATACAAAATCATTTGGATCAGCGTCTATATTAAAAGGGGGATAGTGAATCATAGTTATTATTGTACCATCTTTTTTTTCAATTGATTTCAATGATAATTCTAATCTATTAAGTTCTCTATTGTATATCTTTTCATCATGTTGGGTAAAATTTTCATAATCCTTAGATATCCAACCTCTACAACCAGCAATATTAATATTCTCATAAGTGAAGCTATCATTTTGAAGAAAAAAAATCGAATTTAAATTAAGTTCATCTAATTTCTTCTTGCTTTCCCACCAATAATCATGATTTCCTTTAGTTATAACTTTTGTCCCTGGTAGTTTATCTATCCTTTTTAAATCATTATAAGCATCATCTAGCTTGAGTCCCCAAGACACATCACCAGGAATAAGAACCAAATCATCTTCTTTTACTATATGAGTCCAACTATCAAATATTTTAGCCTCGTGATTTTCCCATTTAGGCCCAAATATATCCATGGGTTTTTCTTTCGAATAGTCCAAATGTAAATCTCCTAATGCATATATCATCTAAATCCCCCTATTCAAATTCAAAAACACTAACTACAATACAATATATTCATATTCAGCATTAAACATATCTAGTAATTCTTTTTCCCTAGTATGACAAGTAAACAATATAACTTGTCTACTATTTGAAGTTTTCACTAATACTTTTAAGATGTTTTTCAATCTTTTATTATCATATTGAACAAAACAATCATCTAATAATAATGGGGTACTGTCATCTAATATAATATCTGTTATACCAAATCTCGTAGCAAAATAAATTTGATCAATTGTGCCACCACTTAAATCCTCAATATTAATAAGAATATTACTGTCAGGATCCACTACAGAAACATCTATATTTTCATTGATTTTCACCTCGCTGTATCTTCCATCAGTAACAGTATTTATTATATTACTTACTTTTTCATTTAATGTAGGTGCAAAATCCCTCTGTATGTTTTTTGATATATTTTCAATAGTATCTTTTGCAATTTCCAGAGACTTTAGCCTTTCATCATATTCTAATCTTTTATTTTCATTTACCAATAAATCTTCATCCATTTCAACTATTGGTCTAAAGTTATTTCCAAGACCATTGATTCTTTCCTCTATTCTAGTTATTTCTAATTTTATTTTTCCAATAAATTCTTCTACATTTTTAGCTTTTTCAATTAATTTGTCTTTTTCCTCTATATTTAACTCTTTACTCATATCACTTTTTCCTTCTAGATATGCCTTTTTAAGTTGATCCAAATTATTATTACCCAAAATATTATTTAATAATATTTTCTTGTTTTCTAAATCTTTTACAAAGCCATCATATATTTCTTTGTATTTTAGACCTTCTTCCATCTCTTTTATACTAATGAAATCATACTCTTTTAATATGTTTTCTATCTCATCATTTACACTTGAATTCTCATTTTTTAAACTTGTAATCTTATTTATTATATATTTTTCTTCTTCATCCAACTTTTCTTTTGTATTTAAAAGCTCTATGCTTTTTAAATACTCTTTCTCTATAGTCTTTATATCTTCTAAATTGAAAGCTAATGGTTCAATTAATATTGAAGCTTGATTATTTAATATATTTTCTAAATTAACAATCTCTCCTAACATTCTATCTTTTTCATTTTGTAATGCCACTTTGGTTTCAAACCTATTTTTATAATTAATACTTCTTTCATAATTTTTATTTTGAAGCTTTTTTAATTCAACTTTATTAGAACAATTGTATTTTTCTAATATTAACTCCATATCACTTTCTATTTTCTTTAGCAACGCATATTTATCTGCTTCTTGTGCTTCAATATCTATTACTTGATCATTTAACTTTTTTACATATTCCTTCATCTCTTTACGGGAATATATTATATAAATAAACAATACTAGAAAAAAAGCTGCTACGATAAAGAATGCCTTATTTACAAATCCCAAAGTAGTTGAAACAAACGTAAATATTAATGAAATAATAGTTATAGTGTTTTTCTTCTTTAATTCACTAGATTTTTCTTCTAATCTAGTTTTTATATAGTTTGAATTAGAAAAGTCTTTATTAAATAATATAGAGTTCCTCTCTTCTTCAAGTTCCTCATACTTGTAAATATCATCAACTATGTCTATGATTTTGTTATCTTTTTGATCATTGAAATCATAGACCAAAGCATTAAGTTTTTCTTCTATTTCAATTAATTGAACTCTATTATTGTACAACAATTTATAGCTTTCAACAATATTTTCAAATTCTTCTTCATCTATATTTCTATATTTAATATACTTCTTTAATTCTGTTTGTAAATTTTTTTGCCTTTCATTTACCTTTCTCAATTGTTCATTCCACTCATTAAAACTCTTTTCAAATACTGCCTTCTCTTTTTCTAAAGAATTTAGTCTTTTATATTTTTCAAAATCCAAACCAGAATATTTCTTTAGTTTGTCCATTTCAATTGTTAAGTATTGTATTTCCTTGGAAATTCTAAGAGACTCCTCATATCTTTCTTTTATCTCTATTTTTTTTATTATTTCTAAATCAGTTTCTATATCCTTTTTTGCTACCATTAATTCATTCAACTCATCTTTTAGTTTTTTACATTCCAGTTCTTCAGCTTTTATTTGATCAATATAATTTAAAGCTTGATTTCTTTCTTCACAAAGCTTATTTATCTTTTCTACTGTCTGACCATAGGGAGAAGATTTCTTTTGTCCAGCAGTACCTATAGAGTTTATTTCATTATTTAACTTAGCTAATGCATTCTTTACCGAAATATCTTCATCAAGGCTTCCACCCATATTTATTAGGCTATCCTTAACTTCTTTTGCCAAGTTTTCATCAGTTTTGCTACCTAATTGCTTTATACTCACAGTATTGTTATATACTACACTATTTAACCCTAGTATCTGTGAATCAAGTGAATGAAGTCTCAGTGTAGAATCATAATCAAACAATCTAGTTATATCTTCCCCAGTTTTATCATCATATATTTTTAACTCATCACTGCCTTTGACAAAATTTCTCTCTAATCTATAAATTTCACCTTCATACTCAAATTTCAATACTCCCCTATAGTCCTGTCTATTCCAAGGGTAATATTTTTCATACTCATCAGTATATAGTCTTCTCTTTGAATAAGGTTTAAAAAATCCAAAAAACATACCTTCTATGAACTTATGAATAGTAGTCTTACCAGATTCATTTTCACCATATATCAAGTTAATTCCATCAGTAAGATTAACTACTTTGTTTTCGTACTTTCCAAAAGAGATAAGATTTAGTTCCTTGATTTTCATCCTATCACCTTCTCTTTCAAAAGAACTTCTAAACCTATATACAATGCATTTTTATTAATCTCATCATCTAAGTCCATTTTGCTCATTTCTTCAATAAAAAGTCCTATTATATTATTTGAATTTTCTACTCTCAGCTTTTCCAAATCATAATCTGGTATAGTTTCATCTACAATCTCCAAATAATAATAGTAGTGCTTTAACTTTTCATATATTTCTTCTAGGTTTAAATCTATATCCCTATCTCTTATTCCCTTTAACACTATTCTGTAAAAGTTCTTTTCTCTTTTTTCTTCACAATCATAATTTTGAATTTTTTCTATGATATCCATATAACTCATAGTCTCAGATATAGTTATTTCGCCGATATTAAAATTTCTATTAGCAAAAGGTAAAAAACTCATATTAACATTACCTTTATCTATTGTTCCTTCAACGATCCCATGTTCACCTAGCTCACCAAAATCTAAGGGTTCTGGACTTCCACAATATACAATATTGTTTGTGATAAATTGTGGCTTATGAATATGTCCTAATGCAATATAATCGAATCCTATAGTTTCCAATTTATTTTTATCAATAGGTAAATAAGGAGAATTTTTATTTGTTAAATCTCCATGTATGATCAATATATTGATTTTGTTATTATTTTCCAAATGAAAATTTGCTAATGGATCTATTCTTTCTTCTTTCCTATCCCAACTGTACCCCCAAACAACTGTATTGTATTCCTCAAATTCTATTGAAGATATTCCATTTGAATCAAATATATGTACATTTTCTGGCCATTCCACTGAATTATATAAATTACCTTTATTTAAAGGATCATGATTTCCTGTAGTAATAACTACATTAGTATTTTCTAAATTAGAAAGTATATCTCTCACTCTTTTTATATCCCCAATAGTAAAATATTCACCTTCATACATATCCCCTGCAATAAAAAGAAAATCCACACTTTCTTCTTTTGCTCTATTTATTATTCTTTCAAAAGTATACATTAGTTCTAATCTTCTCTGTTTGCCAAAATTATTATCAAAACTTGCAGTTTTAAATTGACTTCCCAAATGTAAATCCCCTGTATGAATGCATTTAATCATGAAAAGCACCCCCAATAATTAACCAAGTCATACCTTAAAGTATAACACAAAATAACCCACTATCTTATACAGTGGGTTAAAAAATCTATTCCTTCTTTAATGTGACTTTCATAAGTAAATCTTTTCCTTTTTCTACTTGTCCATTCATTTTTTCTATTGATTCTACATATCTTCTATTTGTTATTATTACAGGTGTTATAATAGATTTACCTTTTGACTTTATGAGTTCTAAATCTGCTTCCAATAATAAGTCCCCAGTATTTACTTTGTCATTTAGTTCAACATATCTCTTAAAACCTTCACCATTTAATTTGATAGTATCAATACCTATATGTATAAGTACTTCCAATCCACTTTCTTCAGATCTAACAACTAGACAGTGATTTGCATTATATATGCTTGTTATTTCACCATCAAAAGGTGCAATGATCTTTCCGTCAGTTAGTTCAACTCCAAGACCATCACCTGATCTTTTCTTCGCAAAAGTTTCATCTGGTACTTCTTCAATGGGAACAATTTTCCCTGTTACTGGAGATAATATTTCAACAACTTTGTTTTTTTTAAAAAATCTAAGCATAAAACCACCCTTCCGAAAATTTAACTTATTCTTCCTAAATATAATTATACAACATTATCTTAAAAAAATCTTCATCATATATTTTATGTAAAAAAATTAGCTCATCTTGTCAACCATTTTTCTAGTTCTCTATCAAATCCTGATGCTATCCCCCTCTCTCTACATATTTCTATGTATTTTTGAATTAATACCTCATAGTTAAAATTAACTGTCCATTCATCTAATGTAATACTACCTTTATCTTCATATATAATTTTAGAAATTATATATCCTATTACATATACATTGATTTTATATATTAGATTATAATCAGGATTATTATGCTTTATTGAAAAAAGTGCGTCATTTAACACTTCAAAATGTTCTTTCTTTAATAGGATATCTCTATTAGTAAGTGTACCTACAGGATCATCTGTTTCAAAATTTACCCCATGTTGTATTAAGCATGCAATCCCCTCTTCAAAAATTCTACCTAATGAATCATATTTTGCCCTATTAATATAAAAACTCATTTTAAAAAACAATTTGATTTTTTTATTTATAGGAACTCGTCTTGCATGATAAAATTCATGAGCAAGTACTTTTTTAAATTCCTCTATATTCCCTATATATTTAATATAATTTATATACACATCCTTAGTAAATGTAGCAAATCCCCCATCAACACCACCTACATACAGTGTAATATCAGGTTTTATCTCAACCCATTTTGGTATATATCTATATATCTGTTCTAAAACTTGAGATATAATATCTTCTTCATTATATTTAATATATTCTAAATCTTTTTTTGCTAATTCCATATTTTCTTTAAGTATATAAAAACCATATAAATCCTTATATTTAGGATTATCAAAAATCATTTTTATTTCTTGTTCAACTATTAGTGGACTTATCTTCCTCCTAAGTTCTATTTCATGATTTAAAAAAATTTTTCCTACTTTAGAGTTCATATATTTTTTAAATTTTTTCTCATCAAAATATGTACTATCTAACAATTCTATAGCTAATTCTACTCCCTCTGTTATGATTCTCACAATATACCCCCTCATCCACATAAATACCTTTAATTAATGTATACGAAATGTGGTTGAGAGGTATGATGAAAAATTTAATTATAATGCTTGTCCAAATATTTTTCTCTGAATATATAACTATTTTGAATATTTATCTGCTATTGAAGATGCAGCATATGAATTTGGTTTTGTTTCACAGTCAAATCCACAAGCCTTTATCCACCCTATTATCTCTGGAATTAATTTTGATGTCTGCCCATTTTTACCTGCATCAACATGAATGCTTATTCCAAAGTCAATTTCTTCTCTTTGTAATGTTTCTGAAAGTTTAGTAGCTATATCTAAACTAGAACTAGTTTCAAAAAATAGTTTTTGACTTATATTGGTTATCTTTTTGACCTTTTTTATATCATAAAAGAATATTCCCCCACTTCCAACTCTGTGTACAGCTACTACCATAACAGTTTTTGTATAATCAAAGTTTTGGCTGTCTGTACCTACAGAAATATTGTAAGTACTATGTGGTGATTTTCCTATGAAGTTTTTGATTATTTCAATCATTTTTTCATATGTTACTTCACCATAAGTTGGACTAAACATTTTTTACCTTCTTTCAAAGTTAATATATATTTATACTATGAAAAAATCAGTTTTTTGACTATCAGAAACTACAAAATATAGTATGTGGATTATTAGTTTTTTTATAACATTGAATTGTTGGAATTATATTTTAATTTAAAATACTATTATACTTAAACATAATAGTAAACTCTCGTAAATACGAGAGTTTACTATAAAAACCTATTCATCTTTGTCATCATTGTTTGTAACGTCAATATTTTCTCTTTTTGACTTAATAAATGGTACTTCTTTGTTTTTAACAAAAATATTTAAAACCTGCACTATCTTAATCAATAAGAAAATGATTGCTACTTCCTTTGCTAAAGATACTACGAAAGAGATGATACTTAATATTCCAATTCCCATAGATCCATTCATAATTTTTCCTCCTAATATCTTAATATATTTATAATTGATCATATAAATCAATTATTATTTTGTTACATTTCATACTATATAACTCCTTCACATTAAAAATTTAATTATCATACAATAATACAAAAGGAGGTATATGCTATATGTACTATAATATAACAAATTGTACACCTATTGCAAGTGTAGCTGAAATAAGAGGGGGACCACTTGCTCCTAATCTGTATGGAGTAGTAACTTTTAGAGAAGTTCAAAATGGAACTGAAGTAACTGTTGAAGTTTGGGGACTTCCACCTTATAAACCTGCTGAAAATGGTAAATCACCTATTGGTCCACATGGTTTTCATATCCATGAAAATGGAATTTGTGAAGTAGGAGATCCTGAGAATCCATTTCAAGCTGCAGGAGGTCATTGGAATCCAACAAATCAGCCCCATGGAAATCACGCTGGAGATTTTCCTGTACTATTTTCAAACAATGGCTATGCAAGAATGAGCTTTTTTACAGATAAATTTAAGCCTGCTGACGTTGTAGGAAAATCGGTGATAATTCATGAAAGTCCTGATGACTATAGAAGTCAGCCTGCTGGGAATTCTGGTAAACGATTAGCTTGTGGAGTGATACGTAGACTTTATTGAAAAATTAAGGTCAGATTACTTAATCTGACCTTAATTTAGATAATCGTCCTTAGTAATAACTTTTTATATTATTCTTTCTTTTAACTTATATGAGCCTTTTTTCTCTTGTAAATGAAATACATTAAAGCCATTTGTATAATATTGCAGCCATACTATATCCTATTCCAACAGAACAAAATATAACATAACTATTTTTTTCTACCTTGCCCTTTTCTAAAGCCTCGTGTAATGCAAATATAGGTGAGCAACATCCAGTATACCCGTACTTATGAGATACAAAAGTATATTTTTCCTCATCATCTCCTAACTTTATAAGTGTTTCCTTAATATCTTTTAAAGAAAATTGAGAGAATAAATAATGTTTAACGTCTTTAATGCTTAAGTTATTCCTCTTTAATATATCTTTTATCATCTTTGTCCATTCATCAGAAAAATAACTAACATCATGTGGTATAAACCTTAGTTTAACATCTTCTGTTAGTACATTTCCACTTGCTACTTTAGACATTCCACACCCAGGTAGTCTCATATTTTCTTGATTCCTTGAATTAGTTAAATATACACTATCTATAACTCCACTAATATCTACACATTCTTCTTTTTCTAATATTATACTAGCAGCACAATCTCCACCTCCAGGAGTTATAACAGGATCATCTTCCCTTGTAAAATATGATATCCCTTGCATTCCGATAATCATTGCTCTTTTTACTTCTTTTCTTTGCTTCATTATCCCAGTTGCTATATCCATAGCTGTCAACATAGATATACAATTATTATTAAGATCAAAGGTTAAATTCGCATTCACTAACCCTAACTTATTATTTATAATTAAAGCATTAGAAGGTGCAAAATACTCAGGGTTATCAGTTGTTACTATTAACATATCTATATCTTCAGGATTTAAATTAGCACTTTTTAAAGCTCTTTTCCCTACATTTACAGCCATTGTTATCACTGTTTCTTCATTATTCTTTATTATCCTTATATTATCTCTGCCTAAGCATTTTAGTAAACCCCTAATATCTATTCCTTGTTTATCAAATTTCTGTATAAAATAATCCTTATTTACTTTATTCTCTGGATAATATATACTTACATCTATTATATTTATATTCGTATTCAATTGCTCATCCCCTTCATTGTATATAAAAATAGATAATGACATTTATTTTATATGTCATTATCTATTTTTTATCTATATTTTATTATAAGTTTAATAGTATATCTTCTACACTTTCACCCATAACCATATCTAATTTATTTTCTTCTAGTAATTTCTTTAGTTGCATCCAAGCTGTAGGTGATGTAGGTTTTGTAGTATAATACTTCTTAAATCCTGAAGCTTTATACATTTTTAAACAATTATCTAATATATCTATCATATCTTGAGATGATGTTTTTAAATCTTTACCACATATTATAAAATTATAATTCCCTGGATTAATACTTCTAACTTTATCTTGATACTCTTTTAAAAATTGTTCTCCCTCTTCTTGTCTAAAAAAACCTCCTGTCTCAATAATAAAAGCCTTCTTTTCATCATTTACTTTAATAGTATACATTTATATTATCCCCTTTCTCTTATGTTTATTTATTTTACCCTTTTCATTAGTAAATTGTCTTGTACATAAACTCTATTATAACTTGTACACTTAATCCTATCCTCCTGATATTCTTCTATATGTATTGCTTCCTTTCACTACTTACACCTCCTTAATGCATAATCTTTATATTTAAGGGTTATGCCTCTTTCTTTTGTGAATGATGTGGCAATCTACCCTCCTTTTTCCGATTACCTTGTACTTATAATATCATTTAATGTATTCAATTTCAATATATAAGCTAATTTCTGACCTTGTAAATTATTCACCTCTTTCAAATAATTTATTACATCAATATTAACTGCCTTAATTGATATTTTAAAACTCTTAAATATATCTTTAGTTATGAATTTTTTCTGTTATCTTCTCATCTAACTTTATATACTAATTTCTCTATGTTTTTATAAATTGCTCTTTTCTAATAAACACATTCATATAATTGACATTTATATTTCTTCTTCACTTCAGGATTTTCCAGTACTATTTTCAAACAATTGATATGCTAAAATGAGCTTTTTACAAATAATTTTAAGCCACAAGATATTGTAGAAAAATCGGTAATCATTCATGAAATCCTGATGATTATAGGAGTTAGTCTGCTGGGAATCCTGGGAAGAGGATGGCTTGTGGGGTTATATGTAGGGATAAAACGTACCTTTAATATTATTTAGCATATAATAAACTAAATAAAATGCAAAGGAGTAATCTTTTATGGACAATAATTTAAATTCTTCTGTATATTGTAATGATGTTTCTAATCAAATATCATCTAGTAAAACGAACTATTGTAACAGGCCTTGTATATATTTCCCACCTTGTAGCCTACCTAATCCATCTATATATAAACCATCTATAGAATATGTAGTTGATGTACCTATTAACTTAGCAAAGTCTCTAGAAGGTAAATATTATGTAGGTTATGCTGATGAACTTTCTTTCGGAAAAGGAACAAGTGCTTGGGCTAGGTTATTTAATCCTCCTAATTCAAGAGTAAATTTACATGTAACAGTTTGGACTGTAAGTGATGTTTCCGAATCTACATTTCGAGCACAAATTTGGTTTAATACTGAACCTCCTGGAACACCTAAAGAGTCCACTCTTGTTACTACATCTAATATGGCATTTTGCCCTATTCCAATACCAAAAGTAAAGCTGCAATATGCTACAAATGTAACTGGAGAACCAATTGATGGTATAAAAGCTTTTGTAAGAAGAGGTCAACCTGAAACTACAATTGTTGATGATGAACAAGGAAAATTTATCTTTCCACCCGGTGGTTCATTTTTAATATTTCTATCAAATCCAGAGTCACCTGAACTTTCAACTAATGGCCGAATTGCTTTTGGTTGGTGGGAAGAACCTATTTGTAATAAGTGATGTAAAAAAGCAGAAGAGACAGTCAGCTGTTCATATTCATTACTGTCCCTTCTGCTTTGCTTAATCATTAATTATATTACCTAACCATTTCTTGAAATTTTCCTTTTGAGAAGTCGCTTCTTTATACCCTTGTTCGTATAGTTGATTTAATCTATCAATATTCTTCTCTAGCCTCTCTACCTTTATTTCTTTAATAGGTCTAAAAACATATGTAAAACCTTTATCTTCTAAATCCTCAATCTTATCTAAGGTATTATTGTATTTAAT
The DNA here is from genome assembly GCF_900155565.1 of Anaerosalibacter sp. Marseille-P3206. NCBI lineage: Bacteria > Bacillati > Bacillota > Tissierellia > Tissierellales > Sporanaerobacteraceae > Anaerosalibacter > Anaerosalibacter sp. Marseille-P3206. The sequence continues at coordinate 86,459 of NZ_FUHM01000001.1, read as the reverse complement.
ATGTCTTGTTTCTATAGCATGTAAAACTTTAGGATATCTTTTTAAATAATGTCTAGTACAAATCCCTAATGCTTGTTTTTCTTTACGATATCCTTCATTCCTAGTAAGTATTATAACATTATATTTGTTGCCATCTTCTATCGATTTATCTATAGGAATAGAATCAGAGATTCCACCATCAAAATATAACCTTCCTTTAATTTTAACTGGTTTTGCTAGAATTGGTAAACTACTAGATGCTCGTAGCACTTTATTTATAAATTCATTACCATTATTTTTAGCTTGGGATTTTTCAAAACATACTGATTTCCCTGTTATACAATCTGTTACACATGCCTTAAAAATCGTTTTAGAATTTAGAAAAGTTTCATAATCAAAAGGAACTAGTTTATTTGGTAATGTATTAAATAAAAAGTCCATATTAAAATAGCCATTGCCTACTATCCAATGTTTAAAACCAGAATAATCTTTATGTCTTACATAATCTACAAAAACTTTTTTATTTCTTTCTCTTTGTTCAGCTACAAAACTTGCACCATTATTAGCACCAGCAGATACCCCTATTACATAAGGAAATTTAATATTCTCATCCATTAATGCATCAAGAACTCCTGAAGTATATACTCCCCTCATGCCTCCTCCTTCTAGAACAAGACCAACTTTATTATGCTTCATATTATCACCCCTGTAACAAATATTGATAAATATTATTTTATAAATCTACATATATTTTACACAATTTAATTCTTTTTTCATAATATCTAATTTGAAACTCATTTCAGAAAGTTTTATATTATGGGAAACTAGAACTTTCCTATTCATTATAAAAAAGGATACCCTAAAGTATCCTCTTAATTTATTTTACTTTAATTGCAGGCATATCTTGCCCATTTTGATGCAATACCAAGTTTGCTACCTTGCCATTTTCATCTCTTTCAAAAGTAATCTTAGCATCAACTATCTTGTAGAAGTAATCACTTTCTGACATAGGGAATATTTCAAATGCATCTTGACCTGTAAGCTGAGCATATATGTGATTATCCTCAGTTGTAATGGTAATAATTAATCCTGGAATTAACTCATACTCTCCAACATATTCCTCATATATTTTAGGATCTACAGTTACTTCGATCTGCTCTTCAATATCTTCTACTCTTTTGCAAATAAACTCCATACCTATTTGTTCAAATATTAGTTCTGTAACTTCTCCCTTATCATTAGTTTTAAATTCAATACTAGCATCAATTACTTTAGCAAAAAATTTATTATTTGTTTCTGGAAATATTTCAAAAGCATCTTGACCTGTTACTTGAGCAAAAAGTTTTTTATCTTTTTTAATTATATCAATGTATGCTCCATTTAGAAATTCATACTTTCCTTCATAGCTATCGTATAATTCTGTATTATCAATTTTTATTTCCTTTTTAGCTTCTGGTATTTTATAATCTTTTTTAAATACTATATTTGCTAGAGTCTCTGTTAAACTCGAAATATTATAGTAACCATTATTAGTTAAAATAATAATAGTAAGATCTTCATCTATATACTTGGCTATATTAGAAGTAAATCCAAAAGTATTTCCACCATGCAAAATTTGTTTACCTTTATCCGTATGTGCAATCATCCACCCATAGCCATAACTACCACCTTCTGATACAGCTACATGTTCTGTAAATATCTTATCTAATGTTTCCTTTTTTACAAGTTGTTCAGTTTTTAAACCTCGATCCCATCTATATAGATCTTCAACTGTTGAATATATATTTCCAGCACCATAAGCTTGAGTAAGTACTAGTTCGTCATCTACAGGAACGACTTCCAAATAGCCTAAATATGGCGTTGCATCATAAAGTTCATTATTTTTACCATAACATATACCTGTACTTGACATATTTAGAGGAGCAAATATATTTTTTTGTAAATAATCCTCAAACGACATATTAGTAGCCTTTTCAATTATTATTCCTAATAATGTGTAATTTGTATTACAATATCTAAACTCCTTACCAGGTTCAAATTCTAACGGCATATCTTTTATTAAATCAATAACTATCATTGGATCTTTACTTTCTGGTTTTAAAGTTAGAAATTCTTTTATTTCAGTATAATTCTTAAGCCCTGATGTGTGAGTCAATAGATTATGTAGAGTAATTAGATCTCCGTTTGGAAAATCAGGTAGATATTTTGAAACCGTATCTTCTACATCTATTAAACCTTGTTCATTCAGTTGCATAATCGCCATTGCTGTAACTTGCTTTGTCATAGAACCAATAGCAAATTTTGTTTGAGATTTATTCAAAGTGTTTTGTTCAAAGTTTGCAAATCCATAACCTTTGTTGAGAAGAACTTTTCCATCTTTAGCAACTAGTACACTTCCATGAAAATTATGATGCTTTTGGAGTGCTTTCATATAAGTGTCTAATTCATCTTGTAACTTTTCATCCATGGACATTGTAAAAAAGTCCTCTTTATTTTCTTTAGGTTGATTTATTTTTAGGACTTGTTGTTTATTATCCCATCCTATAACAAGGTTCAAAGCTTTACTAAATAATTCTACTGGTACATAAGTTTTGCCTTCTTTAATAATAGGACTTGAACTTATATCTATATTTTCTTTATTTACAGTAATTCTATGTTCTCCAACTTTTAGTTTTACGATTTCGGAGTCCTTTGAAAGAGTAATATTCCTATCACTACAATTCCAAGTAACTAAATAACCCATCTTTTCTGCTAACTCTCTTAAAGGACACATTATTAGCCCTTTTTCATTTATATATGTTTCATCTTCTAAAGAAATTCTTGTATCATTTAATACAACAATAGGTTTCATCTGAGAATCACCAAACGTGATAGTAAACATACCTAAAACCAAACTAAAAGTTAATATTACTGATACTAATTTTTTAAACATATTTATTCCCCCTTAAGTATCATATTAAGTCAATCAAAGCTTACTCCAAAGCACTATCAAAAAAGACAGATGAAACTTCAGACTGTTTTTCTGATCTACTTATGGATAGAAAAAGTCAGATTAAGTAATCTGACCTTAAAATTTTAGATAATTATCATTAGTAATACCTAATTATATTATTCTTCTTTTCAATCTTCTAATATCTACTTCATGTCTACCATTTATCTCTTTTATTATGTCATTTTCTTCAATTAAAATATCCAACTTTTCATTAGCTTCTTGCCTAAATTCTGTTAACCCTACAGTTTGTTCGATTACAGCTTTTAAATCTTTCTTTATCTCTTCTTGTCCAATCTCTAAATGTTTTTGACCTTCTTCTAGTTTCGTTTGTCTTTGTTCTAATCTTGTTTGACCTTGTTTTAGTTCTACTACTTCTCCCCTTAACGCTCTAATTTCTTCTAGGATTATCTTCTGAAATTCTTCGTTGGTCATGTTAACAACCTCCAATCCTCTATGATATTAACATTATATCATAAAACAAAACTTAAATAATAAAAATAGTAAATAAAATTCGTCTTATTACAATCCCAAAAGTAAAACTGCAATATGCTATAAATGTATCTAAAGTACCATATCCCTATTTGAAATTTTGTTAAATACTATTGTTCTATTTCCATTGCTTTTTTATCAAAATTTAATTCCCATTCTAAACTTTGATTTTGTAACTCTACCATATGTTTATATAGTCCTCCTTCATCCATCAATTCTTCTGGTCTACCTTGCTGTGCTACATAACCATCTTCCAATACCACAACCTTATCTGCATTGGCTACTGTACGCATTCTGTGAGCTATGATAAGTACTGTTTTATTCTTAATAAGTTGTGAAATAGCTATTTGAATCTTTGTCTCATTTTCCACATCAAGGGAAGCAGTTGCTTCATCTAATAATATAATTGGTGCATCTTTTAAAATAGCACGTGCTATAGAAATTCTCTGTCTTTCTCCTCCAGATAAACTAGCACCATTTTCTCCTATAACTGTATCATAACCTTGTGGAAGACGCGATACAAATTCATCACACATGGCAATTTTAGCAACTTCCATAACTTCTTCACGAGTGGCATCTCTTCTTCCAATTTGTATATTTTCCATAACTGTACCATTGAATAATACTACATCTTGAAAAACAATTGCATAATTTTTAAGAAGTGCTTCTGGATCAATAGTTGAAACATCCACTCCTCCTAATATAATCTTTCCCTTATCTACATCCCAAAAACGTGCCGCTAATTTTGCAGCAGTACTTTTCCCTCCACCAGATGGACCAACTAAAGCTGTTACTTCACCTTGCTTTGCTGTAAATGATACATCTTTTAAAACAGTTTCTCCTTCATCATAAGAAAAACCTACATGTTCAAATACAATATCATACCCATTTGTTGCATAATCTTCTACACCTTCTTGAACTATTTGATTTTCTATCTCCCTCATTCTATTAATACGAATATCCACATAAAATATTTGTGCAATATAACAAAATACTCCTATAATAGGATCATAAATTCTAGAAGCTGCAATTAAAAACATCAAATAAGTTAAAAAATCTGTTTGTCCTTTTATAAGCATATTGCTTCCAACTAGAATTACTGTTGCTAATCCTAATTTCAAAACTATTTGTGCACTATTTATTAAAATTCCTAGTGCCAATTCTGAAGAAATTTGTGCCTTTTCAGCCTTATCTAGTTTTTTATCTAATCCAGCTAAGTAGACCTCTTCTCGATTATAAGATTTGATATCTTGTATTGTTTCAAAACATTCTTGTATTCCATCTGCACAAGCACGTTTCGCTTTATAATGTTTTAAAGCTCCTTTTTTCTGTAATTTCTTCGAACCAATAATGATTATTAAAGCTACAGGAAAAACCCATAATAACCCTAATCCCATCCTCCAATCCTTAACTAATAATCCTATAATTATTAATGCTGTGGATATAATAGCACCAATAAATTGTGGAATAGCATGAGAAAATGCCTTTTCCAAGTCTGCACAGTCATTCATAATTGTATTTGTTAAATCTGAAAGGTCCTTCTTCCCAAAATAAGAAAGAGGAAGTTTCCTTAACTTTTCTGCTAAAGAAATACGACGTGTTGCACTTTCATTAAAAGTAGTTATATATACACTACCATATTGTAACCAGTGACATATAAACATAAAGCCTAATATGGTAAATCCTAACACAATATAAATTATAATACTAGTTTGCCCATTAGTTTCAAATCCTAATATAGGCTTAAGTAAATCATTTAATACCATAATCAAAAGCCATACTGGTAGCATCAAACTAATATTAGCAAAAGCACTATATATACTTCCCCTTACTAAATCCTTAGCTCCTTGTTCACTTAAAGCAAATCTATCCTGCAAAAACTTAAGCATAAACAGCCTCCTTCCCAACTTTCCATTGTACAGACTGTTGATATTCTTGCCACATTTGTGCATACAAACCTTTTTTATTTAAAAGTTCATTATGAGTTCCTTGCTCTTTTATTTCACCATCTTGTAAAAACAATATCCTATCTACATTTTTTATAGAAGATAGTCTATGAGCAATTATAATTACAGTTTTACCTTTAATTAATTTTTCAAAAGCAATTTGTATTTGATATTCATTTTCTGGATCTGCAAAAGCTGTAGCTTCATCTAAAATTACAATAGGTGCATCTTTTAAAATAGCACGAGCTATAGAAATTCTCTGTCTTTCTCCTCCAGATAAATAAACACCTTCCGTTCCAATAACTGTATCTAAGCCTTCAGGGAATTTATCCAAAACATCAATGCATTGTGCTAATTCTGCTGCCTTTAGTGCTTCCTCACGAGTAGCCTCTTCTCTTCCAAAACGTATGTTTTCTAAAATACTTCCTTTAAACAAATGGTTGTTTTGAAAAACAAAAGCAATTTGTTCCATCAATTGTTTTGAATTTATTTGGCGTACATCAATACCTCCTACTTTAATTGAACCTTCATCTACATCCCAAAAACGAGGTATTAAACTTGCAATAGTTGTTTTCCCTCCTCCAGATGGTCCAACCAATGCAAAAGTCTTTCCTTCTGGAAGATTAAAATTAATATCATTTAAAGCTTTTACTTGACTTTCTGGATAAGAAAAGGAAACGTTTTTAAAAGAAATGCTATTATTTTTAGGCTTTTGAGGAGATTTTACTTCAGCTAAAGACTCTATATTTAAAAGTTCATCTACACGATTCACTGCTTCTTTAGCTGCAAAATAACTTTCTCCTAAGTGCATAATCTTATTCATCATCAATGCACAAACAGGCGAAAACAAAATATAGAATATTAGATTAAGTAAAAAACCTTTATAATCATTTGTATTTTTAATCAACAATAAACCTATAGGGATCAACAAAATAAATGTTCCATTAATTGTTATAGTGTATTTTACCATTGGCAATCTACAATTAAAAGCAAAACTCAATGCCAAGTCTCTATACTGCATAATAGTTTTATGAAAATTCTTAAAAGAATAAACTGTTTGTTGAAATACCTTTACTACTGGAATTCCACGAATATATTCAACAGCCTCTGTATTCATTTCTTCCAGTGAATTCATATATTGCTTCATTAAATCACCACTATCCCCACCCATCATCTGTTTAAGAAATTTTACACTTAAAAAAAATGGAATAAGACATACTATTCCCAATCTCCAATCAAAAACAAATAAAAGCACTAATATAGCAATAGGCATTACAACAGCACTTGCTAAATCTGGCAACTGATGAGCTAGAAAACTATGGGTTAATGTTGCATTATCATCTATAATTTTCCTCATACGTCCACTGGTATTATGTCCAAAAAAACCCAATGGCAATGTAACAATCTTATGCATAGCATTTTTTCTCATGTTCTTTTCAATTCTAAAAGCTGCTAAATGCGAAAACATAGATGCACTGAAAGAAAAGATGATACTCAAAAATGCAAAAACCACTGACATCCAACTATACTTTGTAATACCTGCTACATAGGACAAATCTGGCAATGTATTGAAAATCTCCCGAATTATAAACCATATGCAAACAAATGGGCATAATGACAGAACTGCACTAATACCAGACAATATGCAAGCTAAAACAATGAAACTCTTATAACATCCTGCCATTTTTAAAAATTGTGAAAATCCTTTCTTGTCCTTCGCTTTCACAAAAACTCCTCCTTCTATAAAATAATATATCTTCAAAATACTCACTAATATTCTTGTTTCTTACCTCTCAGGAAACTAAGACTTTCTTTTTCTCCACCCTTAACATGTATTTTTCTATTTGAATTACAATCTAATAAAAATGCAGTTGAAGCACATTTAAATAATAATTCCATATCATGAGTTACAAGAATTATTGGCATCACTTCTGCTGCTTCTCTAATAATCTCTGCCATTTGATTCATCCTTCGATAATCCAAGCCTGCTGTAGGTTCATCAAGGATTAAAAGTTTTCTTGCTTGGACTATTGCTGTTATTACTGTTAGTCTTTGTTTTTCACCACTTGAAAGTTCTTGAGGATGATTTAATCTTTTATCCCAAAGATCAACTTTTTTTAAAAGATACTTTACCTTTTCTAAGTATGGCTTATGCAAATTCCCAACAAGTATTTCATTTTCTACAGTGTCATAAAAAATTTGCGAGTCTGCATCCTGCATAACATAGTATACATTTTTTATCCGCTCTCTTTTATTTTTTCCCCAACTTGTAAATCCATTCATATTCAAAAGGCCAGCGAGCTGCTTTAATAAGGTTGTTTTACCAACACCATTTTTCCCTAGGATAGCCATGATTTCACCTTTTGCCACAGTAAAATTAATGTCTTTAGATAAAATTCGATCTTTAACTTTTATATCGATTCCTTTTGCTTCCAATTCACTTTCAGTTTTATTGTAAATACACTGACCTTCAAGCTCTTCTTCTTTAAAACATCTAAGATCCAAGTTTTTTCTCAATTCACTCGTAAGCATATCTTTATCATATATTCCTTCTATTGTTTTATCTTTCATATAAACAAGTCTGTCACATAAATCTGTAAGATAAAACAATCTATGCTCTGCTATAATAATGGTTTTACCCATTTCTTTTAATTGTTTTAAAATACTTTTTAAACTTAAAGTAGAGACATAATCCAAGCTTGCAGATGGTTCATCAAAAATAATGACATATGTGTCATATACTAAACTTGATGCTATAGCGACACGCTGTTTTTCTCCTCCAGATAATTCAAATACAGATTTATCTCTAAGATCTTTTAAATCCAAAACCTCAATAGCTTTTTCTACTCTTTCGAAAAGAGTACTCCTATTCATTCCAAGATTTTCCCCTACTAAAGCAATCTCATCTTCCACTTGCGTTGAAAAAAATTGATCTTTAGGATCTTGGAATACATTGCCCATATATTTTGCAAGCTCACCCTTTTTGTATTGGCTTATGCTTCTACCTTTAAACTTAACATCACCAATAACTATTCCTTCATAAAATTCAGGTATAAGCCCATTGATTATTCTAATAAGAGTAGACTTTCCACAACCTGATAAACCAGTTATAACAATAAATTCCCCTTTTTTAATTTGTAAAAAAATATCTTTTAAACAATCTTCATTGTCATTATATTTAAATCTTTCGATATTGAGGAACCACCAGTTGCTCAAAACTCCTTTTAATATGAAAAGGACTCATAGATAGCCCTCTTATCTTCGCACCCTGTTTAACTTCCTGTATCTGATGTTTGAATTCAGGTAAATATCGGAAAAATATAGTTATAGCAATGGAAATATTTTCATGAATTCCTATTTTTCTAAAAGAACTGGTTAATTCCGAAGGACTATAATCCATCAACGCTTTCACTAATAGAAAAACTGGAATCAATTTAACAAAAATTAAAAGCATCAAAAATATAGATCCTAGCCAGGCATTCTTAGGAGCTAATGCACGAAGTGGATAAAGCAAACAATTCATAATTATAATCAAAGATAAGGGCTTTATAATATTCTCCTTTGTTGTGATGATATAAGTGACAAATCCAATTATTAAAAATATATAATATTGAACTTGATTAGCAAATATCAACATAATCGAAATACCAATCATCATAAATAATATGGTTAAAGGATTAAAAAAGTGAATTCTTTTTGCTTTTAATTCTTCATTTTTTACAACTATTTCATCCATATTATTTTATTCTCCAAAAACACTCTTTTTCTTAGATTTGTTACTATCAAAGTATTTATTATAAATTCCAATACCTATATAAGCCCCTAAAACAGAACATAAAAGTTGAATAATTAAAACAATGGACAAATTAGTTGTATTTAAAAAGAAATCCTTGACTTGTTGTGCACGCTCAACTGTAAACATGGTTGGAAATTGTTTTGCTAAGCCTTGAACTCCAATAAATACTATAAAAAATACTCCATGCAACGATAAAATTAATTGTCCTACAATGTAGGATATTTCAACTCTTGTATTATTATGGTAATTTTCTTTCTTTCCTATAATAAATTCTCCAAGGATGCCACTGCCCAAAAGCACGATTAACATAGGCCACATACCCATAATGGAATATATCATTCCACTAATTAAATAAAATACAATAACTGTTCCACGCTTAGGAACTTTTCTACACATTGCCACAAATATAGGTGCTGCTAATATTGTTGCTAGTGCAGTGTGGATATAAGTCCCATAAACTCCAAAAATCGAAATTGCATAATTTCCAATCATCATTAATACAAAACCAATAACTGAAAATACTATTACTTTAACAAAATCTTTTAATTTCATAAAAATTCCCCCTTCTATAAAATAATATATCTATTGTTTATTGTAGATGATAATGATTATCATATTCAGCTCCAAAAAATATTATTTTTAATCCAAAAAATAAAAAAGACTTCTATTGGAGCGTTAATAGAAATCTTTTTTATTTATATTACCTATATTTAAATCTATACTCTGAAGGAGTCATTTTCATATAGGACTTAAACACACTAGAAAATTTACTTGGATTTTCATACCCTACTTCATTTGCAATTTCAATTATAGGTATATCTATATTTTTTAAAAGAGTTTTGCTTTTTTCAATTCTAAGTCTTTTAGTATACTCATATACGGTATTTCCAAATATTTCCTTAAATCCTTTTTGTAATTTATAAACTGTAATATTTAATCTTTGAGCTAGTTCATCAACTGAAAGTGGATTTTAAATATTTTGTAATAATATATTTTCTGCCTTATATATAATATCCACTTCTTCTTTTGTAAAATTAGATAAACTATGCTTTTTATTTGATTTAAAATGTAAACATAAAATAAGAAATTCTATAACTTTAGATTTAACATTCATATAATCCATCATGTTTCTTATATCGATATCTTTTATCTCTTCTGCTATTACTTTAATATTGTAAGGAACTTTTTCTATACTTAAAACATTATTTGAAAATATATTATCTATAGAATTTTGCCACTGTGCTACAATCTTTTCTTCCCATATGGGATTTATAAAACTTTTTACAGAATCTAAGTTCATATGAATAGAAATAGCCTTAAATCCCTTATAATGAAAGTTAAAACCATCTATATTGTTGTTCATTCTATAAAAAGCTACATCCCCTTTTTCAAAAAAATACTTTCTTTTATTAGGAAGACTTTGAATTTCTGCACTGCCCTTATAGCAATATGATATTTCTATAATATTAGAACCATTCTTTTCATTATCATATGACCATTTCATGTTAGTTGAGCTATCCCAATGAGCTATTTCCAAGCCTTCATCTATTATTATTCTTGAAACAGTCCCTTCTCCTACATCTTTAGGTATTGAATATCTTATTCCCAATAACTCATCTGACATTTTACATATGTATTTGTTTTCCAATTGTTTATAATATCTATCCACCGTACTAATTCTATTTTTCATATTCTCACATCCAATTGATAACGATTATCAATTTAATTTTATCAAATGTTTCTATGTCTGGCAAGTGTACATTTTGCTCCAAAAACAAGGTTATATTTACTGATATAAGAGAACACATTCTAAAGTACCATATACTCTCATTCATCACAAGTAAAATCATTTAAAATTTCTTTTGCTTTTTCAAATGTTGATTTTTCCACTAATATATCGGTTCCATAAAGTGAAGAACCCGTAGCTATTCTCATATATCCTCCAATACCATGATCTTTTAACAAGTATGGAATATCATTTTCATCTAGTAGATTTTTTATGAAATTTAACTCAGGACTACTATTAGTTGTTTTCAAAACAACCATTTCAATATCATCGTAGTTTTTTTCTTTTTTATTAGACATAATATCACCTCCTATTAAATATCCTTTCATGTATTATATGCTTTTTAATATCTATTGCCTTCTTAGGACATAATTCATGACAACAAAAACATCTTATACATCGCTTTAAGTCAACTTCTGGTCTACCATTTGACATATCAATCGCCTTTGGTGGACAATTCTCTGCACATACTCCACATGATACACATATATCATAATCAAAAACAGGACTTGGCCTAAAGTTATTTAAAATCCAATTTTCTAAAAACTTAGGAACCCTACCACCAATAAAGTTCACATTCATTGAAGAAGGAAGCTTAAACGGTTCTATATCAATCTCATCTGGATTAAGTCCTATAAATTCTACATCCTTTATTTCTCCACTAAAAATTTTTCTATTCTTAGCAACCTTCAATGTGGGTATAGATAAAGGAGTTATACCAATTAACTTTGAAGCAACAGTATCTAATGCATATGGATTTTTTGAAGCTAATATTAATCCTACAAATCTCTTATCTCCAGAAGAAGGTCCATCTCCTTCCATTCCCTCAACTCCATCTATAATTGATAAATCAGGACTTACATATTCACAAATATCTACTAAGGCATTTGCAAAATTATCAATATTGTTCATTTTAAAATGATATTCTGCTTTTGTAACCCCTGGTATTGTTCCGTAAAGGTTCTTTACTGCGCCTGTATATGTCATCATAGCATGGGTTTTAAGCTTAGCTGCAGACACAACATAGTCAACTTCATCAAAAGCTTTGACAATTTTCATATTTTTAAGCATCTTAGCCTTATCATTCTTCACTTCATTATATGAAATATCAAAATTTAGCTCACAGCCAGTTCTCTCTTGAACCTCAAACATTCCTGTAGCTCTATATACTGCTCGAAGGGATTTTTCGGTGAAAGGCCCTCCTGGACTATCCCCAACCAGTACAGTACACCCAAGCTTTTGAAAATATCTAACTATAGCTTCTACAACAGCAGGATGTGTAGTTATTGCATCATCAGGCGAATTTTTTCTTAGTAGATTTGCCTTAATTAATACTTTGCTATCTCTTTTTACTTTATCTTTTATTTCATTTATATTGTCTAAACATTCAAATATTTTCCCTTCTACCAACTGATAATCATAGCTATCACATTTTACTATACTAACCTTTTCCAATACCTTATCCCCCTAATTCTTATCTATTACTCAATTTTTGATTTATCTCATCTAGTGTATTCTCAATCCTTTTCATTGTTTCTCTCTTCTCTTTTAAATATCTTGGTATCTTAATAAGTGTATAAAAGATTAGACAAATTAAAGCTATTACAATAAGCAAATTAATTATTTCAAAAATCATCGTACCAATAGATGGTTTAGCAACTACATTCATGTCCATTATATAATCTCCTTTTCAACTACTTGTCCAAACTTATAAAAATAAAATAATACTTTATTTTAACTTATATATCCCATATGTTTTTGTAATAGGATCCATAAATATAGGAAGTTTTGGAGGATAAAATGTAAAATATATCAAAACAAATCCTATTAGTATTAAAAGAATTAGTCCAATTATTTCAGCTACTTTAGACACTCTCTTTTTAATGATGCTTTTACTTACAAGTTGACAAAGAATAGTACCAACAAAATAAGCAGAAACATCAACCCATAATATGTTTTTTTTAATTATAGCTGTGTATGAGTAAAATATTATAATAATTACAGCTTCTAATGTAATAATTCCTAATGCCTTTCCTAAAAAGAAACTATCTATATATCTGTTAATAAAAGGATATTCAAGTATAGAAAATAATATCAAAGACCAATATCCCAGTTTTAGATGTTCCCAAACACTTTCATTTACTGGACTAAATATTCCAACTATCATAGAATTATTTGACCATTTATATGTAAAATGTAAAAGCAAACCGACAATTATTATCCATAATATGCCGAAGTATTCCCATTTATTCACTTTCTTTCTCTTACTATAAAACATAATTTTCCCTCCCCTATATTGATGGTATTGTCAAAAATATTAATAAACATCTCTGACAATCCTTGATTTTCAAACATTTATCTTAATAAAAATATTTACCCCCTAAAGAGAGCTAAATATTTTTTATTTTTATATACAAAAATGGATGACAAATATCCATTCATTAGTTATAATATCGTCGTCAAACAAATCTAACTAGAAAGGAATTGTCATCCATGTTCGATATTATAACTTATTTACTATACTTTATTCAAGTCCAAAATAACATTATTTTATATCTTCTATTTTGTTTAGGTGCTATTAAAGCTTCGAAGCTACCTGATAAACCCATTGATAAGCCTTATCGTAAACTGAAAGTCGACGAAATGCCTATCTTTGATAAGGTTAAGAAATATGATCACAAAGTTCTTTTAAAGAATTATTTGTTAGATAAAGGAAAAGAGCTTAAACCTGTTAACTCTAAAGTTCCTGTTCCTGAATCTATTTCTTGTCCTTGTTGTGGTGCTCCTCACATTTACATATACGATAACAACGGTGGCAGAGGCCAATTTAAATGCAAGGTTTGTGAATCAACTTTTAGCCGAAAAAATCAATTTTCCAAGTCTGTTATTTTAAGATGTCCTCATTGTAACAAGGCTCTTGAGCCTATTAAGGATCGTAAATTCTTTGTTATCTACAAGTGTAAAAACAATGAGTGCTCTTTTTATCTTAAAAACAAAAATTCTTTATCTAAAGAACAAAAGGAGCTGTTTGAGATTAAGCCTCATTCTTTTAAAATGCATTATATTTACAGAGCTTTTAATATTAACTTTAAGCCTTTATCTAGAACTTCTCCTGTTAAAGGTTCTGTTTCTTTGCCAAGGATTTATGCTTCCAATCATGTTTTAGGTCTTGTTTTAACTTATTATGTTAATTATGGCCTAAGTGCTAGAAAGACTGCTGCTATCATGAAAGATATTCATCAGGTTGATATTTCTCATCAAACTGTTCTTAATTATGCTAACACTGTAAGTGTTATTACTAAGCCATTTGTTGACAATTACCCTTATGAGCTATCTGACTCTATTTGTGGTGATGAAACTTATATTAGGGTTAATGGTAAATGGCATTATATCTTCTTTTTCTTTGATGCTGTTAAGAAGATTATTTTGTCTTACCATGTTTCTCCTAATCGTGACACTCCTTCAGCTATTATTGCTTTAGATGATGTTTTGTCTAAATTTAAGGAAATTCCAAAGAATCTTAATATCATTGTTGATGGTAATCCTATTTACCTTCTTGCTCAACATTTTTTTGCCCAACATGATATATTTTTTGATGTTTCACAGGTCATTGGTCTTACTAATGATGATCCTGTTTCAAAAGAATTTAGACCACTTAAGCAAGTTATCGAACGTCTTAATCGCACTTTTAAAGGCAATTACAAATCCTCTCATGGATTTGGTGCCCAGCATGGTTCTGTTACTTTTGTTACATTGTTTGCTGTTTATTTCAACTTTTTAAGACCTCACGCTTCATTGGAAGCTAGTGTACCTGTTGTTATTCCTGAACTTGAGGATTTACCCAATATGCCTGCAAGATGGATTAAATTAATACAACTGTCTGAAGAATACATATCTTCTTGTGCTTAAAGTCTTGTTTTTAGATTCTTTGAGCCCAGCAGCACTAGCCACCGTAGGCTTGCCCTTGACAAAAATGTTTAAGAAAATGCTATAATGAACATTTCAAGGGCTTATTTGCGTTGTCTTGTTTTTGAGTTCCCCTCGCCCTTGTTAGTTTTAACTAAGCATTTTCTTATTTTTTGTCAAGGGTGGCTGGAGATCCCACTCAAAATTTAATTGAAAAGTATTATTTTTGACTTTTATTTTTTCATAAAACTTTTTACATTACCATATTGATTGTATTACTGTTATATAATACCCATTATCATTATTTTATATCAATTACCAATATAGCGTAGGTACATAATATTGACAACAATAGAAACATTATGTACCCTTCCGTATTTTACTTTATTAGTTTTGATAGTACCTTAAACTCAGGTGTTCCTGCTTTTTTTAATAAATCAAAAATAACTGTCTCTGTATTTGTAACAACAGCTCCCATTGATTCCATCATAGATAATCCATTTAGATAATTATCTTTAGTCCTTGAGCAAACACTATCTTTTACTACAAATACATCATAACCATCATTTATTAAATCCCTTGCTGTTTGAAATACACATATATGTGTTTCCATACCTGTTATTATTATCTTCTTTCTCCCAATTTCTTTAAGAATTTCTTTCACTTCTTCTATATAAGCTGTAAAATGTGTCTTTTCAAATCTCTTGGCATTTTTTAATCTTTCTTCTAATTCTATAACAGTATTCCCCAATCCCTTAGGATACTGTTCTGTATAAAGTATAGGCATATTAAATTCTTCTGCAGCTGATATTAATATATTTGTATTTTCTATCACTTGGTCAGCATATTTCATAGGCTTTACCAACTTATCTTGAATATCAATTAAAAGTAAAACTACATCTTCATTGTTAATTGTAAACTTATCCATAATTTATTTCTCCCTTCAGTTTTTAATCCTCTTAAAATAATATACTATGCTTATATTCTATAAATAAAACATTTTTCCTGCAATAAGTATTTTTAATGTTATAATATTTATGGTGATGAATATGTGTTATGTTTATATATTAGAGTGTTCTGATAATACTCTCTATACTGGATGGACAGTTGATCTTGAAAAAAGAGTTAAAACTCACTTAAGTGGAAAAGCTTCAAAATATACAAGAGCGAGACTTCCCGTTAAACTTGTATACTTTGAAGAACATAACGACAAAATATCTGCTCAAAAAAGAGAATATGAAATAAAACAGTTAGCTAGAAAAGAAAAGTTAAAATTAATTAAACTCAATAATAAAAATCTGTATTCTACATAATAGAATACAGATTTTTTATTTTTACTCAAAATTAAATTCTTTATTTCTCCTTAAATATATTATAAACCAGGTAGTTAATACTACTCCTTTAAAAACACTACTCATACTAATACTCCACCATACACCTTTTAATCCCAAGGATGTATAATTCGATAATATCAATGAACCTGGAACGCGAAGTATATTAAAAACTATACCAACTAATGCTGGAGGAACTGTTTTACCTAAGCCATAAAATGCCCCTGAAGTTGCTATTTCTATACACATAAAAAACTGAGATAATCCTAAAATTCTTAAATAAATTACACCTTCCCTAATTGCTTCAATATCATTTGGAATAAACAATCTAAATATAGGCTCTGCACCAAATATAAGTAAACAATTAGCAAAAATCCCTACTATACCTACAATGTACATTGCCTTCCTATAACCTTCTTTTATCCTATCAATTTTATTTGCACCATAATTTTGACCTACAAATGCACTTAATGCTGTAGAAAACCCTCCTGCTGTCATCCACGAAATAGCTTCAATTTGAGAACCAATATTTTGAACTGCTATTGGCGTAGATCCCCATTTAGCTAATATCCTTGCTATAAGTACTGCGATACCAGAAAAGAAAAATTCTTGCAGAGATACTGGTAAACCAAGCTTAAATATCTGTTTTATAAAACTTGAATTAGGAATTTTGAACAATTTTAATCCTGAAAACAATGATATTTTATTTCTACATACTTTTATAAATATAATAGTAGCTATAAATTGTGCAATAATTGTAGCCAATGCAGCCCCTTTGATTCCCATCTTTGGGAAAGGCCCTAAGCCAAAAATCAATATAGGATCAAGTACAATATTTAAAGCTAGTCCAATAGAATTTATGATAAAAGGTGTTAAGCTATTGCCAAATCCATTAAATATTCCTGCAAAAACAGGGTTTATAAAGAAAAATACCATTCCTAAAGATACAATAACCAAGTATTCTATAGACATACTTACAACTTCCATATCTTTTAACCCAAAAAAACCAATTACTTGATGTCTAAATATTATCAAAAATAAAGAATATATAATAGCTAGTACTACACTTAACTGTATTGTATGCACTATATAATTTTTAACTTCATCTAAATCTTCCCTACCATAAGACTGTGCAACTCCTACCTCAGCAGCTACTTTTGGTATAAGTAACAATGCTGTACCAATCCACAAGAAAAATCCTGCTGTACCCGCTGCAGCAACAGTTTTAGTTCCCACTCTACCTAGCCAAATCATATCCATAAAATTGTATGCCATTTGCACAAATGAATTTGCCATAATAGGTAGTGCTAGCTTAATCATAGCCCCTGATATACTTCCTTCTGTAAGTTTCACTTCTCTACCCATAGTTTTTCTCCTTATCCTACCATAATATTATTTTAATTCGTAACTCTAAATATATATTCTATAATAAATAATAAGAAGCTTCAAGACAAAATAAAAATCTCTCATTTTTTATAAGAGATCTTTTTTATTATAATATATTATAATTCAATGACATCTACATTAGGATTTAATTTATATATTATATCCTTTCTTTCAACTATAATAGAAACTTTATCTTTTAGTTCCCTATCATCTTTAATAGATTTTAATAAATTCATATTTGGATTAATGGCTATGGGGTTTCCTACCATTTTTAACATTGAAAAATCTCCATTAGTATCACCATAAGAATAGCTCAAATCAAGATCAACATCATATTTGTTTACAAATTTATCAATTGCTTTTTGTTTGTTTTCAGAATCCCACATTCGTATGACTTCACCAGTAAAATTATTGTCTTCATCTACTAAATAGACACTACCTTTGTATTCTGTTACATCATACTTTTCAGCCATCTTCTCTACTAAAAAATCAGGCCCTCCAGAAATGAATAACAGCTTATGACCATTTTTCTTATGCCAATCAATTCTTGATCTTGTATATCTATATACCTTATCACCATTTATTTTTATTACTTGACTTGCTATAAAATCTATATGCGTTTTATTGATTCCTTTCAATTCTTTTACATAATAATCAGCTAATTCTTCTAAATAAACTTCAAAATCCCCATATCTATTTTCCCATTCAGAGTAAGTGTGTTTTACATGATTATGCCAAATAGCGGGATCTATAACTTCATACTTAATGAGTTTCTTAAAATGCTGTATCATAAGAGAATTTCTATACAATGTACCATCTATATCAAAAAATGCTCCAGTACTACTCATCACTTCACCTCCATAAAATATTTTTCTAATCACTTTCTATCTTTTTAACTCTTCCCTAATTATATCATCTAATATTTCAGCAGATTTTAGTATTACATCTGCACACTTTTTTTCTTCTGTTCTATACTCTTTCTTTAGAGGATTGCATTCAATATAACCCATTTCAGCTTTATACTTATCAAAAAACTTTTTTGATAAATCCCTTGTCTTTTTTATTTCTTGAGTATTTTCATCTGCAAAAATACATCCAATAGCCATAATAGCGCCAGTTATTGCTCCACAAACAGATTCTATACCCATTCCACCACCAAAACCTGAAGCTACTTTTAATGCTTCCCTATCTAAACCTAATTGATAAACTTCATTTGCTCCATACAATATCTTTTCAGCACAATTTAATCCTTCTTCATCTCCATATCCGTTTTTTATCAATTCTGCTAACATTATAAACACCTTCCTATATTCTTATTCTCTTTTTTTCACCCATGCCAAAGCATGTGTTTATATGTATTAGTTTATCTTTTGCTTTTAAATACCCTTCATATCTTCCAAAAGGTGCTTCATAATCTGAAGCCACAACTAAACAATTAAATTTGATCTTTGTCTTTTTAGCAATATGAAAAGTAAGATTAACCATATCATGTTTATCTTTGATTTTCCATATTTCTTTAGAATTATTTTCTCTTTGTACCTTTATTGGTGGCAATACATTCATCTTGCCATTATACCATATACAATTTTCATTGTATTTTTCATGATCTAAAACTTGGTTATCAGTTAAATTAAATGCAAAATCATTACCTGATTCATCTTTTCCCCAACCTGTTACCCAATCATACTTCATATTATAAGGATAATATCCCTTATGATCATCAATAATCATATGAGATGAGCTTTTATCAAAATCTATTCTTTCATCTCCTATAAAAATATTCCCTTCAGCTGGCATAAAATTCTTATGAGAATAAAGCCCTCTATTTTCTCCAAAAGGTTGACATATTACAATTGGTTCAGTAATATGATAAGCCTTTAATTCTAGCTTTATCTCAGGTAATTTACCTTTATGTTTCATATGGGCATTAATTCTAATAACTCCATCTTTCAATTTGTTTATATATTGTATATAAATATTTTTAGATTCTCCCTTTGTCTCACTATCTAACAGGCCCTTACCGACAGCAGCCTTTGAAGGATTTACGATTTCACTATATTCATATAGTTTATCATATCTTTTATCATATACTATTAAATATAATAACACACTTACTTTAACATTATAAACAGCACCTAATATAAAAACATCTTCATTTCCAGCTTGGAAGGCTTCCCATTCTTTCAGCCTATAGTTTTCAAACCATTTAGGTGCCAAATACCCTAAAGGCCTATATGCCTCATGCATATTCACATTGGGAATAGTACTATTGAATGTACCAAAATCAAACTTTCCATCCTTCTTTACTAACTGTTTAATACTTTCCCTTACTTCCCTATAGTATGTGTTTTTTACATAAGTCTCCATTATAACCACCTTCCATGTGTGAATTTTAAAAAAACACCCAAAGAGTAGTACCCTTCAGGTGTTTCCTAGGTTTTCAGATTCGTATATTATTAAGCAATAGTTACGTTTTCTGCTTGTGGTCCTTTTTGTCCTTCAACAATGTTAAATTGAACATTTTGGCCTTCTTCTAATGTCTTGAAGCCTTCTTTGTTGATTTGTGAATAATGAACAAAAACATCTTCTCCAGTTTCTGCTGTGATGAAACCAAATCCTTTTTCTGCGTTAAACCATTTTACTGTACCGTTAGTCATTTAAGTACCTCCAAATAATAATTTATTTCTTTCAATCCTTTAAACACTTTTTCTATAAAAATTTTGGAAATCACCACAATCAGTATGTTAATACAGATGTTTTTTTAATCTCACAAATTTTTAGATACTCGTTAAAGAATCAAAGCTTACTTAAGTATAACACTTTACGATTATTATTGCAACCATTATTTTCTTATTCTTATAAAGATTTATTATTTTCTATGAGATTATAGCTTTAATTTTAAAACCACTACCTGCCTTTGTTGTATATCGAATATGACCACCTATACTATTTATCCTATCTTCGATGCCATATAGTCCATTTCCTTTAACTATTTCTTTACATCCTACTCCATTATCTTCAATGGTAAAATGTACCTGATTTGATTTAATATAAATATTTATATTAAATCTATTGGCCTTGCCATGAGTAATTCCATTAGTCAAAGCTTCTTGTACAGTTCTATATATTATATTTTTATATTCAGGCGGAAATTTTTCAACATTCTCATCAAATTGTAAATCAACACTTATTTTATCTTCATGACTAATATTTTCAATCAATTTTTCTATCGATTCTTTAAGAATAAAATGTTTTTCTTTATCTCTAAGGGCATAAACTGCCAATCTTAAACTATCCATTGAATCTTTAGCAACATTTTTAGATTTAACAATTATATCTTTTGCTTTTTTAGGATCTCTTTCAATAATATTTGCAGCTACATCTAAATTCATATTTAATGCTACTAGGCTATGGCCTAAATAATCGTGGATTTCTTGGGCTACTCTATTTCTTTCTTTTTCTACTGTAAGTTTTTCTATTTCTTCTGATTGCTCTTTAAGAGTTTTATATGACTCTTCTAGTTTATTGTTTAGTTTCTCTACCTTGGCTTTCTCTTTATATAGTACCTTGTAAGAATAGCCTACTAAAGAATAGAAAGCAATAGATGCTAACATTATCATTATATCAAATAAATTTTCTTTCCAAAAAGCAATATCTATTAATGTTTTAAAAGAAGGTACTTGTCTTAATGTAGCTACACTCATTATCATTAATACATCTATTAAAAAATATACCTTTGCAATTTTTCCACTATTATAGAGAATTATTTCATATAAAATCATAAACATATAAATATCCATATATCCATGAACAAAATAAGCAACTATACAACCAACTAATGCTGCTGCAAATAAAGATATATAATAACCTTTCTCATATTTATAAAATCCATATATTCTTAAATGGTCATTTATTGTAATTGCCAAAAATATGCTAATTAATAATATAGAATTGATATTGCAACCTCTCGATTTATGCAATATATCTATGAAAATAAAAACATACATTAATCTGCCCAAATAGAAATTGTATTTTGAATATTTGTTACTCAAGTTCATCCCTACTCTCAGTATTTAGGACAAACAAAGGTTTCCACTACTTACCTTTATTAATATTGCCCTAGTAGCCCTCTACGCTTTGCTACTTTTACACATTGATTAAAAATTATTAATCCTAATATAAAATATAAAAGTGAGTTACCTACCATTATACCATAATCTACTACTCTAAAATCCGTAAAGGAACATCCCCCCATCATAGTAGAAAAAACACCTCTTGCAGCATAATTAAAAGGTAGTAAACCCGATACAATAATACTATCTGGATATACAGCAACTAAACCTATTAAAAAATATTGTATTACATTCAATAATGATTGAACTCTTTTAAATATAAGTGCTAAACCTCCACATATTAATCCTATACCTAATATACTAAAAACACCGATGAATATGGGAATTAAAATAGAGAGAATTTTTATTTCTAACCAATGGTTAGTTGCTTGCATAATAATTAATAATAGAATAATTGAAAATACTATGTCTAACAATAAATTTGAAAAACTTCTCACAACCAATATCCGAGATAGACTCATATTGGACATGTTTAGTTGTTCTAAAGTTCCTTTACTTGCATCATTTACTATACTATAAGCAATATCAGAGTAAGCCGCCATAATAATAGTCCATAAAAAATAACCAACTATAAATCCTTCTAAATTATCTCCCATATCTACAGGTGATACTCCTAGTGAAATACCAAAACCTCTAATACCTGAAAACATTACCATAAATAATATATAGAGAATTAAGAGATTGGAGATTGTATCAAATTTATACCTAATCAATTCCTTAATAGTTTTTTCTAAAGAAACCTTAAATAGATAATACATTTTCTTCAATTACTCCGCCTCCTCATTGGTGATATTTAAAAATATTCTCTCAAAGTTGTTATCCTTCTGTTTTATTTCTTTAATATATATATCTTTTTCTTTTAATTTGTCTATGATTTCATATATTTTATCAAACTCTGAAATATCTACCTCTATTTTTGAACCATTGTTAATAAAATAAAAATCATATTTTGTTTTTGACAAATATTCTTCATCTTCTTCTGATAAGCTTTCTGTTAATACTATTTCATAAGTCATACTTTTAAACATATCCATAAGTGCTTCTACACTATCTTGGGTGGCTTTCTTTCCCTTATTTAATATAACTACATCTTCACAAATATCTTGAACTAAATTCATATTGTGTGTACTAAGTAAAATTGTTTTATCCATAGTAGAAACTATATCCATAAGCATATTTTTTATTTCTATATGACTTTGAACATCTAATCCAAGAGTTGGTTCATCTAACAATATTATTTCAGTATCACATAAAAGTGTCATTGCTATGGCAACTTTCTGTTGCATACCCCTAGATAAATTGTTAACCATTGTATCTTTTTTGTCTGATAAATTGAACCTATCCAATAACTCATCTATATCTCTTTCAATTTTTCTTCCTCCAAGACCTCTTATACCTGCGAAATAACGTAAATTTTCCCTTGGAGTCAATCTCCAGTAAAGATTCCTTGTTCCTTCAAAAAGTGCTGATATATGACCTATAGCTTTCTTGTTATCTTGACCAAATATTTTAATCTCTCCACTATCAGGAATGATTAAATTACAAATACTTTTTATTGTAGTAGTTTTTCCGGAGCCATTAGGTCCAAGGATTCCACATATCTCTCCTTTCTTTATAGAAAAAGAAATATTATCTACGGCTTTTACTTTTCCATAATATTTAGACAATTCTTTGACCTCTATTGCATTCATACTACCCCTCCTTTGCGACAGCTGGGACGGTTCTTTTTGTCGCATTTGTCTCTTTAATATTAATATATAATATTTATATCTATAATTCTTCAAACAAAAGTAACTATTTTAGTAATGTTTTATATATGACTTTAGTCATAATAAAGAGGTTTTTTCAACCCTTCTAATCTATGTCCTTAATAATTAATGCCAATTGAGTTCTATCTCTAATTTCTAGTTTATCAAGAGTTCTAGTTATGTGATTTTTTACTGTTCCTTCTGTTATATACAATGTTTCGCTTATCTCCTTGTTTGTCCTTCCCTCAGCTACAAGATAAGCAATTTCCCTTTCCCTAGGGGTTAGTTCTTTAAGAACTACATCATCACTTTTATTAACAATATTGTTTTTCATAGCACTTACAACCCTTGTGGCTACCTCTGGTTGAAGTAATACATTGCCTTCATAAACCGTTTCAATTCCTTTTACAAGTTCTTTTGAACTTACATCCTTTAAAATATATCCATCAGCACCATAATTAAGACCTTGGAAAATGTATTCATCTTCATTAAAAGTTGTTAAGATAAGTATTTTAACATTTGAATATCGTTTTTTTATAATTCTAGTTGCCTCTACGCCATCCATTACAGGCATTCTAATATCCATAAGTACAACATCTACTTCATTAACCTCGATTTTCTCTATTGCCTCTTTTCCATTATTAGCTTCAGCTACTATCTCTATGTTTTCGTACAAACTTAACATCATATTTAATCCCTCTCTTATGAGAGCTTGGTCATCTACTATCATTACCTTTATCATAATTTCTAACCTCCATAAATGTCACAGCAAAAACCGTAAGGCTGTATCACTCTTTTATTGTATTTATTCTACATTTACAAGAATAATCCTTCTATTATACTATTACTTATTTTACTTTGTGGTATAATATTATGGAGAAATTATTATGTATTGTCAAAGAAAGGATTTGTTATGAAAATAGATTTTACTTATAAAAAAAAGAAAATTGAATATGTTGCTGGGTATATATTTAAGGGAAAAAACTATAGATGTAGTTTTATTAGGTTTGATAGTCTTTATCATAACCCTGCTCCTGGTACTGAAAGAGTCGAAGTTTATAATTATGCCCCAAAGGAAAATATAAAAGCTTCAACCCTTATACTTCATGGACTAGGTAGTAGAAATATAAAGTTTTTACTATGGTTAGGCCCTCACTTAGCATCTGTTGGAGTAAACACCTCAATAATCATATTGCCTGGTAATTATACTAGAGTTGAATCAAATTCAGTTAGTGGTAGAAGTTTTCTATATCCTGATTTAGATACTATGTATCAATTTTGGGAACATGGAGTAGTTGATACATTATCTACAATAGACCTATTAGAACAAGAAAATTTGTGGAGAGAAAATAATGTTGTTATGGGATATTGTCTTGGGGGTATGATTAGTACAATAGTAGGTTGCTTAGATAAAAGAATCAATCACAAATTGTTTATGACAACTGGAGGTCATATACCACAAATACTATATGAATCGCCTACAACAGCTTTTGCAAGACGACTTATTGACAATGGATATAAAACTAGTCATTACCTTGATGATAAAAATAAACTCTATAATATCTACAAAGAACAATTTCCAAAAGTTAAAGAGATGAGCTTGGCAGAAATAATTAATGACAATAAAATTCATCCATTATTTAAAATAGACCCTATATCCTATGCCCATTTACTAGATATGAAAACTGTAACTTTTGTAGATGCATTGTTTGACTCTACTCTTTCTATACCTTCTAGAAAAATTCTCTATAGGGAAATGGAAGGGGCAAAGAGAAGAATATGGCCTATTAGTCATGTAAGTTGGCTACCTTTTGAATATATTATTGCAAAATATATATTGCATAAATTAGATATCAATGACAAAGAAGCAAGAAAAGCTTTGCTTAAATCAGAAAAAATGGAAAATCCACTTAAAGACATGATCATAGGCAAATAACTATTTAGGAGAATATATATGGATAAAATAAAGAAAAACTTAAAGAAATCATATTTTGTTGTTAATAAAATATACTTATTTTTGATATTTATTTCCCTATCACTAATTGATTTTACTTTAGGTTTTTATTACTTTGTCTTATCCTTGATTATTTATATTTTTAAAATAATGACTTCTCGTTTGCCATTAGAACCAAATAAAAAGTATAATTATGAAACATATACCTATAAAGAGTCAGATAAAAGATCGCTAAAAATTGATATTTGGTACCCATTAGAAAAACAAAATATAAACTATCCTTTAGTCTTTTTTGCCCATGGTGGCGGATGGATTTCTGGATTTAGAAACCAAGCAAACAATGTATCTTGGTGTAAATACTTAGCTTCAAAAGGATTTTGTGTTTCTAGTATAGATTATAGATATGGTTTTAAAAACAATATGGAAGATATATTATCCGATTATACTGATGCACTTAATTTTATAAAGGAAAATAGTGAAAAACTAAATATAGATAAAAACAATATTGTTTTGATGGGATTATCTGCAGGTGGTCACCTTGCTCTTTTATATTCTACTCACAATACTTTTATAGAAAACAATGAAAATATGGAAGGAATTAAAGGAGTTATTGCCTATTATTCTCCATCAGATTTAAATGACATATTTATTACAGATAATAAATCTATATTTGCTAGATTTGCCACTAAAAAAACTTTAAATGGAGATCCTTTGGATAAAAAGGATATATACGACTATTATTCTCCCATAAACTGGGTAAGTGAAAAAATGGTACCTTGCCTAGTGGCTCATGGGAAACTCGATACAACAGTACCATTTAAATCATCGGTAAATCTAATCAGAAAACTAAAACATTATAATATAAAATGTGACTTTTTAGTCCATAAAAAAGGTAAACACTCCTTTGACACTCAGCTTAATGACTTAACTACTGTAAATATTATAGAAAAAACAGCTAGATTTGCAAAGAAAATGACTAAGTAATTACTTAGTCATTTTATATTATTCTATCTCTGATACCATATTCTTTAAAAATTCTTCTTCCCATGTGTAGATATACTTTCCTGTAGCCCATTCATTCATAACTACCTTTTCGCCTAGGTGTAATTCTATTTTTCTTATAGGTTCTTGGGATAGTTCCCCATTTTCAATAGTATATATCAACATACTATTATTAGTCATAACAATTGCAATGTCTTCATTTGGAGATGTAAACACATCTACAGCTTGTGGTGCCCTTAACTTTACTGCATTCCAAGACACTGCCAATTCGTCATAATTAACCAATTCCTTTGGTGGAATGGTCTTTACACTAAAGTCCATATAAGAATTTCCACTCTCATGAGAAACATTGATCCTACCCTTAAATGTCCAATGTCCATTTCTTCTAACTAATCCAAAACTTTCTTCATCAGGCTTTATATCTACGTAATTGTTTTTTAGTTTGTAATCTGATGATAAATATTTGCTTGCCCCTTCATAAAAAGCAATTTTCCCGCTTTCTCCTGTTATATCTGATATCTTTATAGGACTTCCATTTCTTATATTATCTACAGGAAGAACCTTTAATGTGCTTTTGCTTTTTCCATTTTGATCTACAGTCTCAATGGATATATAGTCATTTCCTATATAGTTAATAGATTCAACTATACTTCCGGTTAATTTCAATGGTGCTATATCAGATTCCAATAGATTTGAATCTTTGTTTATTGGATAAGCATATATTAAATCCTTAATACTATCATCAAATTCTATACTGTCTATCCCGACCTTCCAAAAACCAGTTTTTCTTGGAACAAATAAGTCTTCAGTATCATATATTTTATCTATAACTTTATTCTTGCTACATATCCAAATAGTTCTATATTTATATTTTTGCAAGTCACCTTCAAATTCATTTTCATCAGAATACTTTAATCCAATAAGAATACCTGATCTCAATATTTCATCATCTTCTACATTTGAGCCTTTTGTTAAATTAACACCATTATCTAGATATTTCTCTAAGCTCCCCTCTTCTATATCATCAGATATTTTATTCATATAAAAAAATACTCCATCAATGCTAACTATCATTTTGTCATCTGTTTCTTTGATGAATTCATAATAACACTGTCCCTCACCTGTCATAGATATTATTTGAATTTTATTTTTCTTTATATTTAAAAAATCAGGATTAACTTTATATTGATATAGTAAATAATCTAATGTATTTACACTCTTTATCTTATATGATGGATTTAGAAACAAGTCATTACCAATAACTACAATCTTTTCATGAAACAATGCTTCACTACCCATAATCTCTTTTGCTTCTTCATCAGTTATTCCATTTGAACTAGCTCTTTTATATTTTTCAACTCTCCATTTACCAGATATAGGTGGCAAACTGTTATTAGGAGCAATTATTTTTTCACTAGTTTCGAAATTGGTGAATTCACAAGCTGTAATAGACAATAACAAAATTATAGAAATAAATACCATTATTATCTTTTTCATTGTCCTAATTCCTCCTTGACAGGAAAGTAAACGCAAACTTTTGTACCTATATTTTCTTCACTTTGTATCTCCATATATCCACCATGTAATTTCACTATTTCATCACAAATAGATAATCCCAACCCAGCATTGGACTTGGCATTTCCACCCTTAAAAAACTTCTCCTTTACATATGGAAGTTCTTCTTTAGAAATCCCACAGCCATTATCTTCTACACATATTAGTATATTATTATCCTTTAGTTCTCCTGAAAAAACTACATATCCACGGTCCGAGGTGAATTTCAATGCATTATCAATTAAATTAATAAATACTTGCTTAATTCTGTTCTCATCTCCAAAAATCATTGGCAATTTATCTTTTATCTCAAGTGTTAATTCTATATTTCTTAGATTTGATTTAGGTTTAAGCTGAGTAGCTATCTGATTCATTATAGAATCTATGTTTACTTCCTCCTTATTTAGTGTTATTCTACCTGATACAAATCTAGAAAAGTCCAATAGTTCCTCCACCATTGAAGTTAATCTATCACTTTCCCTTTCAATTATGTCTAAACCATCTTTAATTATTTCATTTTCATGTAAATCTTCAGCCTTTAAGGTTATAGCCCACCCCTTAATAGATGTCAATGGAGTTCTTAATTCATGAGAAATAGATGAAATAAAATCATTTTTTAACTGTTCTTTCTTTATTAGTTCTTCTGCCATATAGTTTAAAGTATCTGATAATTTTCCGATTTCATCATCAAATTTTTTCTGACTTCGTACTTTCAACTGTCCATCTGCCATCTTTTCTGCAATTAAAGTTACTTCTTTTAACGGTTTAACAATACTATTTGCAAGAAAAAAGCTTACTACGATAGAAATAAATACTACAATTGCACCAATCCAAATGAATATTATAGCCATACTCTTTATAGTTCTATTTGTTTCCCTAAGAGAAGTAATAAATCGAATAATTCCAATTATCTTTCCGTCAGAAGTAAGTGGATAGGATACAGCCATTACTGGAGCATCATCATATTCTACATTTCCAATCCAAGTACCTTTTTCTCCATTTAATGATTTTTTCACATCATCCGTCTGAACTACATTTGGATAGGAAACTCCTATTGAATCCATTAGTACATTTCCTTTTAAATCGAGTATTTGAACTTCTGCATCTGTCTGTTGCCAAAAAACATCTACATCATCAATAATCAAATCCTCAATAGATGAAGAAGAAAAATATCTTGAATAAAATTCAGCAGAAAATATTATTTGATTCGACAGTATCTCCTCAACACTTTCATGAAAATAATGAGTTACTGCATTTATCAAAAATATTTCTAGTACAATAACAGTTATAAATATAACTAACATAAAATTGCCTACAAGCCTAGTTCTAATACTCTTTTTCATAGTTTTCTCTATTCTTCCTCTCTGTTTTCCCATCTGTAACCAACACCCCATACCGTGCCGATATATTTAGGGTTACTTGGATCCTCCTCTATTTTTGCTCTCAATCTTCTCACATTTACATCTACTATCTTCGAATCTCCAAAAAAATCTACTCCCCATACCCAATTAAGAATTTCATCACGTTTAAAAGCCTTTCCCGGATTTTCCATGAATATTTTCATAATTGAATACTCTGTTGGGGTTAATTCTATCTCTTCATCATTTTTATAAAACTTTCTAGAATAAGTATCTATTTTAAAAGGTTCATCCAATAACAAATCTTCTTCCACAGTATTTACCATTTCCAATCTTCTTACAAGGGATTTAATTCGTAATACTAATTCCATTGGATTAAATGGTTTTACCATATAATCATCAGTACCATATTCAAGTCCCGTTATTTTATCTATATCTTGACTTTTAGCTGTCAACATGATTATTCCAATAGTAGGAAATTCTTTCCTAAGTATCTTACAAACTTCGTATCCATCTATGCCAGGTAGCATTATATCTAATACCACTATGTCAATTTCACCCAATCTAGCTTTTTCTAAGCCCTCTTCTCCAGTAGCCGCTTCTACTACATCAAATCCTTCTCTCTCTAAGTTGATTTTGATGAATTTCCTTATAGAATCCTCATCTTCAACAACTAATATTGAATATATCTTATTGTTCATAATCACACCACCTTCCACCAATATTATACCATTAATTAGACAATTAAAAGTTGCAAAATAATTACAAAAAAATAAGGAGACAGAAAACTGTCCCCCACCTCTCTGCTATTTAGTTGTTAAATAGATAATTAAAAATCATATTTACGCCATCTTCTCTTTTTAGTTCAGCCTTAGGGTTTAAGTAACCATTGTTTCCCTCTACTATTTTAAGTCCATAGGCAATAGACACATATCCCTTAAGCTCAGGATTGATATCTTTTGTATCTTTAAATAGCTCTTTATATATTTCATTTAAATCAGCAACTTTATCATATTTTAATGCTCTTATTATATATTTGATTGCTTCTTCTTTAGTGATTATTTTTTCTGGAGCCTTTTCATCTTCTTTTACAATTCCCATATTGATTAAATAATTGTATATAGTATCTTTTGAATCATCTAATTCAAAATAAGAACCATTTGCTTTAGCTAATAAATATAAGAAATCACTTTGAACCATCTTATCACTTGGCTTAAATTCATCTCCAGGTAATGCTATACCATATTGAGCTAAAATATTTATTTTTTCCTTTGCATAACTTTTATCAATATCACTATAGCTAACTAATGTAGGTTCCTTAAAAGGCTTCCCTTGATAATCTAATATTGTAGCAGTGTTAGCATCAATATTTGCTGGTTTTTCATTCTTAAGGCCATATACTAATATAGCTTCTTTCTTTTCTGTTGAATAATTACCATCATATCTATCAGGATTAATATATTTAAGTTCCATTCCAATTTCATTAAACAATATATCATAAGCTTTATCAATTGCTATTACCTTCTCTTGAGATGGTAATTTGTCTTTACCCCAACTAATTCTGTATTCGTTTATACTTCCATCTCTTGTATCAACTGAAACCTCTATACAATCATTTACAACATATGCATCCTTTTCTTTTCTTACAAATTCAAATCTATATTCTGTTTGCTCTTCTTCTACTGGTATATAATAATTATAGTTCTTTTTATACTCAATAAGATTAACTTTATCAGGATTCATCTTTGTGATGTATTCCTTTGCAATCTTTAGAGCTTCAGCTTCTTTGTATTGTACTTTTTTACTTGGATCTACATAACCAAATTTATCAAACTGTACAAGTTCCTTAGTCTTTGCATCTATACCAATACTTGCATAGAAATCTTTTGAATCTACTTTTTTAATGAAACTTATATTCCATGTATAATCATTTTTATTTCTCCAATTCTTATGCAAACTAATATACTCAATTTTATATTCTGAATCTATTTTTAGTAATTCTCTACCAACTTTTTCAGCTTCTTCTTTTGAAATAAGGCCTGAAATACTATCTACCGCTTCTTGTTCATCTGGATTTAATTCTGCTTCTTCTACGCCTTTCGCACCTTCAGCTTTGTCATAAGCTCTATAATAATTAGAATAGAAAGTAACCTCTCCATTTTTTGCATTGATACCTAAATTAGTATCCAATGGTCCATAGGCCAAATATTTATTCTCTTTTTGACCATCTAAATCAAAATTATAACTAGACTTAATTAAAAGCTTTAAACCGATTTTTTCCTTATATAATTCTTTTGCCTTTTCTGCAGAAATCATATCTTTTGCATCTGGAAATGCTATATTCATATCCCAATTTGTATAATAATTTTTTACTTCTCCTGTAGTATTGTCTACAGATATGTCAATAGAATTTTCATTAAAAGGAATACCATTAACAGTTCTTACAAAATAATAATAATAACTATCCGAATTTGGATTTAAAATTTCATCATTATCTACATATTTAATATTACTTGCAAATTCAGGATTAACCTTTTTTATAAAGTCTTTTGCTATTTTAAGTCCTTCTTCTTTACTTACCTTTGGAAGTTTTGGCTTATTATCTCCAAAATAAGGTTTCCACTTCCCATAGCTTAAAACTGTTCCATCTACTGTAATAGAAACATCAATATTACCTAATTTCCCCTTGCTGTCTGACCAGTTTAAATAAAATACTGTATTTTCATCATAAGAATTGATATTATGTTCAAACTTGTCATATTCACTGCCAATATTAAATAGCTTTTTACTTTTGACAATAGCTTCTTTTAATTGTTTATCAAAATTTTGTTGTGCAAATGAACTAAATGGAATGAAAGTTAAAATCATTGTCAATACCAATAAAATAGATATTTTCCTTTTCATTTAAATCCCCCTCTTATATTTCTCTTTTAGAAAAATCATCCTACAACTATATTATACTACCAAGTTAGGAAATATAAGTTACAAATAAGTTACGATTGAAGTATTTTTCTACTTAAGAACTCGTCTACTTTCTCTTTATCTTCTTTATAAACCTTTAGTATCAATGGATTAGTATCCTCATTAGTTATGGCCTTTCCTACTTTACTTTTATATACACCTAAATTTAATTTACAATACTTGACTACAATATCTCCATTCTTCTTCTTTGTTTCTTTTTCCCATTTATAATCTTTTATCTCTTCCCAAAACAAAGTAGATCCATCATAATAAATCCCCTCTTCCCATATCTCATCCCTAGTTAACCATGTATAAATATAATAAATTCCAATTATGATAAGCAATAATCCGGTATAGAAATTCTTACTTTTCCCTGCTAATCTAAATGTCTGAATAGCTAATACATCTTCGCCATCATTTAATAATCTATTTGCAATTGCATCTAATATTTTAGGATCTAATAGATTATAAATACTATCAACATATTTTGGTGACAAACTTGTATACAATTCCTTCATATCTCTCACAAAGAAATTAATACTAAAATAGGCAATTAAAAAATAGCTTATAAACATTGAAAAGTACTTTCCAAAGTTAATAGGTAAATATGCTATAACATAATCTCTTCTTTCTCTCCTTTTTACATCTTTAACAATAATAATTGTAAATACAATCAGTGCCATAATTCCAATAATAATTAAGTACATATTATATTTCATAATATCACCTACCATTTAATATTATTATTAATATTCTATAAATATCATATAAAACCTCTTTTTATATTTAAATTTGGATTCTTATCTCCTATGTTATAAAATGAGTCAAAAAAAATAAGCCCTAAAGGCTTATTTCATACTAATACCAAGGTTCATATCCATACCCTGGCCCATAACCGTACCCTGGTCCATAGTTATTGTAGGGACTCCTCCTTCTAAGCAATTCTGATATAAGTATTATTGATATTATGTCTCTTAAAAGCCTTCCTCTACCATAGAAAGGTCTTTGCATAGCCCTAAATCTTGGCATTCTCTGTCTTCTTTCCATAGGATCTTCACCTATTTCTGGACACTCTTCTAACATCTGTTCATACACTTCATTTACCATATTGTCCACTTTGTCTTGTGAGATAATTTCATCCATTTGAGTAAAACCAACATTTTTGTTTACCACATCTACTACTTTAGGATATATCCGATAGTACAGCTCTGGATATGGAATATTATAATTATTATCCATTACATAACCTCCCCATTTATATTACAATATTATGATATGAATGGGGAGGTACTTTTGAAACTTGTCTACTACTACAAAGCTTTAAATTGTGATTCATAGAGTTCAGCATATATGCCATTTAATTCAAGAAGTTCTTCATGTCTACCTCTTTCTTCAATACCTTCACTGCTTAATACAACAATCTCATCTGCATTTTTTATAGTTGATAATCTATGGGCTATAACCAATGTTGTTCTACCATGAGATAGTTCTTCTAATGATTTCTGTATAGCTATTTCTGTTTGATTGTCTAAGGCAGATGTAGCTTCATCTAATACTAATATAGGAGGATTTTTTAAAAATACTCTTGCTATAGATATCCTCTGTTTTTGTCCTCCAGATAACATAACTCCTTTTTCTCCAATATAGGTATCATATCCATTTGGTAAAGTTTCAATAAAATCATGGATACTAGCTCTTTTAGCTGCATCAATTATATCTTCATCAGTTGCATTTGGATTTCCATATAGTATATTGTCTTTTATTGTTCCTGTAAACAAAAATACATCTTGCTGAACTAAACCAATATTTTTTCTTAGAGATTTAAGCTTTATGTCCTTTATATCTATTCCATCAATACTTATTTTCCCTTCATCTATTTCATAAAATCTTGGAATTAAGTGACATAATGTGGTTTTTCCAGCTCCAGATGGGCCAACTATTGCCACCGTCTTTCCTGCATCAATATTTAAATTTACTCCTGAGAGAACTGTTTCCTTGCCATTATTATAACTAAA
Organism: Anaerosalibacter sp. Marseille-P3206; assembly: GCF_900155565.1. NCBI lineage: Bacteria > Bacillati > Bacillota > Tissierellia > Tissierellales > Sporanaerobacteraceae > Anaerosalibacter > Anaerosalibacter sp. Marseille-P3206. Next base: position 52,123 of record NZ_FUHM01000001.1, on the reverse strand, counting down.
TGAAACATTTTCAAAATCAATTTCTCCCTTAACATCTTCTAATGCAACTGAATTCTTGCTATCAACAATATCAGGTTCAATATTCATTATTTCCATAAATCTTTCAAAACCTGTCATTCCATCTTGATATTGCTGGGCAAACTCAGTAAGTCTTCTTATTGGTTGTAAGAAATGATTTACAAACAATATATAAGCTGCCAAGTCACCATATTTTATAATTCCTTTATAGACAAATAAGCCACCAACACTTAGTACGATTAGATTTAATATATTTGACATAAAGTTAATACCAGACATAAACTCTGCCATTACCTTATATGAAGCTTCCCTAGCTTCCATAAACGCTTCATTTCCTTCAGCAAACTTATCTATTTCATAATCTTCATTTGTAAAAGATTTAGCTACTCTTATTCCTGAAATACTATTCTCTAGTTGTGAGTTTACATTGGCTATTTTCTTTCTAACTTGCCTAAATGACTCTGACATTTTGTTTCTCTTAGAAATTGCAAACCATATCATTATTGGAACAAAAGCAAATATTATTAAAGTCAATCTCCACTCAATTCTTACAAGAATGATAAAAGTACCTATCAACATAACAAGAGATATAAATAAATCCTCAGGGCCATGATGAGCAAGTTCTGTTATTTCTCTTAAATCATTAACTATCCTAGACATGATATGCCCAGTTTTATTTTTGTCAAAATAAGTAAAGGACAATGTCTGAAGGTGTTCAAATATATCTCTTCTCATATCGTGCTCAATCCTAACGCCTACAACATGCCCCCAATAGTTTACAATATACTGTGCAATATATCTTAGTATAAAAAGTAATGCTAAATAAATTGTCCATCTAATCATTAAAGATACATTTCCATTTGGAATATAGTCATTAATAAAATTTTTAGTAACCACTGGAAATACTAAATCTAATATAGCTATAAAAAATGCACATACCATATCAAGAATAAATAATTTCTTATGTGGTTTGTAATATGAAACAAACTTTTTAATCATTTATTATTCCTCCTCTTCTAGATGTAAATATAAATTTTCTAATTGTCTAATAAGTTCATCAACATCTTCTTCCTTCATGTTTGCAATAGCATTTAAAACAAAAACACTACTCCTTTCTTTCCTAATAGTTTCTACTAACTCTTTACCTTCTTTAGTAATATTAACTCTTGTAATTCTTCTGTCTTCTAAATCATTAATTCTTTCAACTAATTTTTTTTCTTCAAGTCTAGATATTCTCTCTGACATGGTGTTTTGTGCTTTACAAAATTTATCAGCAATTTCACCAATAGTTGGTGTTAATTGAGAATGGTTAAGTACAACCAATATATGATACTGATCTATTGTTAAATTATGCTCTTGTGCTATTTCATGTCCTTTTCTATGAATTATTTTTTCACATTCTCTAATGTACTCATAAATCTTCTCCGCTTTTTCAATTTTTTTCATACTTTTCACTCCAAATTATAGTATCGTTATACGATATATTAGACTCACGAATATTATACATTCTTTTTGTTGAAAATTCAACTAAAATATACTAGAATTAGATGTGATGTCTTAAAGAGCAATCTGGTAATATGTCAAGAACAAATTTCTAAATAAAACAAGCGAAATGATTAAAAAAGGATAACTTCAATAAAACCTATGGTTATTTACCAAAAAATAGGCTATTGGAATAAAAATATTTTATTGTGTCTCTCCAACTTTATCGCTGGAGTAGATTTGATTCTTGGTCAGCAATCCAAAAATCAGGCGTACTAATTTACGAGATGTAAGTGCGAGTGCTCGTTTATGCTGGTGAGTAGTCACTTCACCGAATTTTTTAAGGTAATATTTATTGTATTCAGGCACATTGTTTTTAACACTATTAGCAGATTCAATTAAATAATATCTAAGATATTTATTGCCAGTTTTAGTCATGCTCGTATTGTCAGAGGTGTAATCTCCTGATTGGTTAACCCGCCAGGTTAGACCTGCATATTTAGCTAAAGCATTATGAGAACCAAATACACTAATAGAACCAATCTCTGCTAAGATACCACTAGCTAATACGGGACCAATACCAGGAATAGACTTTAGAGATTGATATTCAGTAGTATTAATGCCTTTAATATTCTTTTCAATAGCTTTATCAATAGTTTTAACCTCACGTTCAAAGGCTTTAATGAGGTTAAAAGAAGAAGCAATTGAAACATTTAAAGGTTCATATAATACTTTATCTAATCGATAAGAATCCCTAGCAGCTTTTTGTAGTAATTTAGCTGTTTTATTAGGATTACTAAATCGATTCTTACCTTTTTCTTTGATAAAAGCAACTAAATCTTCAATCGAAGAATAGGTAATATCATCTAAGGATAAAAACTCTGTTAAAACAGCGGCAGAGGTGGCACCATATTTATCAGAAAATGGTTTATCTTCCTTATCTAAAACTGCTAATTGACTAAATTTTAGATATATGTTAGAAATCATATAAGTTTTTTCACGTGTAATGCATTCAACTAAATGAAGTCTATGCCTGGTTAACCTTTGTAGAGCAAGAAACTGAGAACCACGCCAAGGAGAAGAGGTAATTCTTCCGCATCTGGCAAAATCAGCAATAACATATGCATCCAGTGGGTCTGTTTTATCCATGTCCACAAAAGACTTTCTATAGTTAACAATAGTCTTTGGATTAAGACAATAGACTTTAGGTTCAAACAAGGCTAAATTCTCATGTGAAGATAAGAAATTAGCCACATGAACACTATAGATAGAAGTAGATTCTAAGGCAATAACAGCATATTTAAGGTTATTAGAATTTAAACATTCCAAGATGCTTTTTAACATAGATTCGGCACCAGGATTGTTATTCGAAGCCTTTAGGTTGAGAAGTTTATTACCTTGAAAATCGAGAGCACATAAGACATTAGTCTTAGAACTAACATCAATACCAACAAACAAAGTTGATAAAATATTGTTCTTCATGTTATCACCACCTTTCATAGATAATAGGAGAACAATTAGAAAAAGAGATATCCTAATCCTAGCTACTAACTTCAACCTCGCATTATTAGCATTCATCTTTGAAAATTACCTTGCTGTTGGTCTAGTCAAAGAGATGCAGCATCTGAGTTGGAAGGTATGATAGCTAAGTCAGGAAGCATGCTTTTTAGGCAAAAACTATATAGTTTTGCAAGGAGGAGCAGAATTATCCTTCGCTAACCATTCTTTATTTAATTATAGCATTAGGATATCTCAATTAAAAATTGCTTTTAAAGTGCAAATTGTATATTAAGGTGAATCTGTGAGGTCGGCGCGCGTATTTGAATCTTCGGTCGGCTACGCCTCCCTACAATTCAAATACGCGCCTGAGATTAAAAATCTCATTTTGATAATAATTTAAAATTACATTTTCATTGTTACAATTTGCTAAAAATAAAATATGTTTAAAACATCTAATTTGATGTTCTAAACATATTATACGAGGAGGAATATTATGAACTTTTTTTTAATTTTTTTAACAGGATTTTTGATTCATTTAATAGTTTCTATGGAACTAAACTCTATAAGCCCTATAGCTCCATTTTTAGCCAACTATTTTAATATTGCAGATAGTTCAGTAATTAGATTAGGTTTAGGATTTTCATTAGTTGGACTATTTGTACCACTTTTAGGAGTTTGGGCAGATAAATATGGGAAGAAAAAGTATATCTCTTTTTCTTTGATTATTTATATCATAGGTACTTTGATTAGTGGTTTTGCAAAGACCCCATTAGTCTTTGCCTTCGGAAGAACCTTCATAGGCTTAGGATATTTTTCATTAAATGCTTCAGTTATATCCTACATAAGTGATTTTGTTCCCTTTGAAAAAAGAGGAAAAGCAGCTGGAATAATTCGAATTGCCTTTGGTGTTGCAATACTAGTAAGTCCACTATACGCAACTTACATAGTTAATACCTTTAATAATATTAAGGGAATATACATACCGTTTGCAATAATAGCACTTATATGCTTGACATTACTAACAAGACTTCCTGAATCTAAAAAATCAAATAATCAAAATATCAGCTTTAAGGATGTACTAGAAATACTTAAAAACCCAGTAGGTTTAAAACTTTTAATTATTCAATTTTTGTCAATAACATCACCTTATATTTTTTTCAGTTATTTAGGCGTTTATCTTAATAATGATTTTAATCTAAGTCAACTTCAAATAGGATATATATATACTATTTTAGGTTGTGGCACCGTAATAGGTGTAACACTATGTACTTTTATTTCAGATAAAATAGGCAAAGAAAAATTCACAAAAATATTCTTTACCCTAATGGTAATAACAATAATACCAATTGCCTATGTAAAATCTATTCCTGCATTTACTATAATTGCTACACTATATGCTATAGGAATAGATGGAGGCTGGAGTGCCTTTCAAGCTATATGTACAGAAGCATTTCCAGAGAAAAGAACAACATTTATGACATTATTATCCTTCACAAATGCACTAATGATTATTCTGTTTTCAATCTTTGGACCTTTCCTTTATGTTTTAAAGGGGTACAAGCTTATATTAACTATTTCTTCTATTTCTAGTTCCTTAGCATTGTTATTATTTTTTAATGTAACAAAAAAAAGATAATGAGTCAGGAGTCCCTAACTCATTGATTAAGCTTCACAATTTCTACTGGATTTACAGGATTTCCATTTTTCCATATTTCAAAATGTAAATATCTATTTCCACCTTCAGAATTGGTTCCAAGGGAACCAATTTTTTGTCCTTTCAAAACATTATCACCTTTATTTATATATATTTTCTTTAAATATCCATAAACTGCTTCAAAATCTTCATATTTAATAGTTACAAAATATCCTAAGCTATTCTTGTCTTCAACTTGAGTAACGATACCATCTCCTACAGAAAATATAGTGCTATCTCCACTTGGTATAATATCAACGCCCTTATTGAATATTTTCTTTTCCCTTGTAGTGCTAAGCTCACCAAAAGGCTTATAAATATTTCCCTCTACAGGTGGCGCAAAATCTAGATTTCCTCCTTTTATATTGAATACTTTCTTCACTTTTTCAGGGACAATCAATATTTTTTTAGATCCTTCTATTATTTTTTTACCATCTTCTTTTATACTAAACTCATAAGAGGTACCATTTTTGATTATTCTAATAACATTATCTGTAAAAGTTGAACTGATTTTTCTAAATACTACCACAATCAATAAAATTATTAGAACTATAATTATTCTGTTCAATAATTTTTTGTAGTACCTTTTATCTTTATAAAAATATCTATATCTATTAAGAATATTTCCTGTACTTTTCCTTTTCATAAAATCACCCACCTATTATTAATATGATATTTATAATAGATGGGTTTTATTCACATTATCAATTATTATTCATTATATTGAATTCACTATTTTTAAGTTTAAATTTATCTTCTAAACTCAAAGGTACAAAAACTTGTTTTTCCTTGGTAATAAACAATGCATCTACATTGTCAACTTCTTTTAACAATTCTTGTCCTTCTTCAATCCCAAGTATAAAAAGTGCTGTAGATAGTGCATCTCCGTCAATTGAATCTTTGCTTATAACAGATACAGCTGAAAGTTCATTTTGTGAAGGATATCCAGTTTTAGAATCAATTATATGATGATATCTCTTTCCATTAAGTTCAAAGTATCTCTCATAACCTCCAGATGTAACTATTGAATTATCTACTGCATTTATTATTCCTATATAGTTACTTAAGTCAAAAGGATTTTGTACTCCTATTTTCCAAGCTTCTCCTGAAGTTTTACTTCCATAAGCATAAATGTTTCCACCAAGATCTATTATAGCACTTTTAACACCTTTTTCTTTTAGGATTCTTTTAATCTCATCTGCTGCATATCCTTTTACAATTCCCCCAAGGTCGACTTTCATCCCCTTTTCTTTTAAAAAAACTTTGTTGTCTTCTAATAGTTGAAGTTTTTTGTAATCAACTTTTTCTAAAGCTTCATGTATATCATTCTCATCAGGTAATGATTTTACTTCACTTTCATTTTGACCTTTTATATTCCAAAGTTCAACTAATGGTCCAATGGTAGGTTCATATGCACCATTTGTTAGTTTAGCAAAATAAAGGGCCTTTTCAAGAACATAGTAAACATCTTCGTGAACTTGTACAGCTTCTATACCTGCTTTAGCATTTATATTACTTACATCACTTTTTTCTATAGTCTTACTCATCCTATTTTCTATTTCTTTTAAACGTTCAAATACTGTATCTAATAAATTTTCATCTATTTTATCATATATTTTAATGGTTATTACAGTATCCATCATAAACTCAGTTCTTGATATATTATCATCTTCTTTTTGTACTATATTTCCACAAGCAGTTAAAATAATCATAAAAAACATAATTACTAATAAAACAAAAGCTATCTTTTTATTTTTCATTTTATATCCCTTTCTAATAAATTAAAACCCTAACTTAAGCTAGGGTTTTAATTTATTTTACACATTTAAAATATTTTAATCTTATCCTACATTTTTATTCTTCATCTTTATAATAGGTATATTAGCTACTAATGAAGGTACAGGTTTATCATCACTTTCTCTAATAGATCTAGTAAGTTTAATATCTAATTCTTCTTCATCTATTACCATATATTCAGATAGGACTCTAGTGATATCATTTCTTATCATATCTAAATATTTAGGAGAAATATCTGCTCTATCATTTATGAGGACAAGCTTGAGTCTTTCTTTAGCCACTGACCTACTGTTCGCTTTGTCTTTAGAAAATATTTTAAACAGATCCAAACCAATTCCCCCTTTTATTTACCAAACAATATTTTAAAAATCTTAGTCAACTTTCCATCTTCAGTCTCTAAGTTCATCAACTCAACCTCTTCACCTAATATTCTTTTAGAAATATTTCTATAAGCTTTTCCAGAAAGAGCTCCCTCATCTGTAACTACAGGTTCTCCTCTATTTGTAGAAATAACTATAGCTTCATCATCAGGCACAACACCTAATAATTCTATAGCTAATATATCAATCATATCATCTATATTCATCATATCTCCTTTTTTAACCATCTCAGGTCTAAGTCTATTGACAATAAGCCTAGGATTATGTAACCCTTTTGCTTCTAAAAGACCAATAACTCTGTCTGCATCTCTTACTGCAGATATCTCTGGAGTTGTAACTATAATTGCTTCATCTGCACCAACTATTGAATTTTGAAAACCTTGTTCTATACCTGCAGGCGAATCTATTAGTACAAAATCAAACTCTTCTTTTAACTCATTACATAACTCAAGCATTTGTTCTGGTTTAATTGCATTTTTATCTTTTGTCTGTGCTGCAGGTAAAAGATAAAGCCCTTCATAACGCTTGTCCCTAATAAGACCTTGCTTTAATCTACAAGTTTTTTCTACTACATCTACTATGTCATAAACTATTCTGTTTTCTAATCCCATAACTACATCTAAATTTCTAAGACCAATATCAGCATCTGCTACAACAACCTTTTTTCCTAACATGGCAAGTCCAGTCCCTATATTAGCAGTAGTTGTAGTCTTACCAACCCCACCTTTACCTGAGGTTATTACCAATACTTTTCCCATATCATCAATCCTCCTCTACAAATTGTTTTTAGGTAAATATGTCTCAATTACCACTTCATCGCCCTCTATTTTAGCTATTTCTGGCCATCTTGAACTTTTAATAACTTCTCCATCAGGACTTCTAGCAATCAAATCAGCAATTCGAAGTTGAGTAGGCTGAAGGTCATAAGCTGAAACTATAGCATCTCTATTGCCATCACATCCTGCATGAGCGACACCCCGTAAAGTACCTAGAACAACAATATTACCTTTAGCTTCAATTATTCCTCCTGGATTTACATCACCGAGTACAACTATATTACCTCCATATTGAATTATTTGTCCAGACCTTACAGTTGTCCTAATAAATGAAGTCATCCCTTTCTCAATTCCTTGAAAACAATCACTTTTTTGAGCTTCTTCAATATTATCTTCCTCTATATTTTCTTTCTCTTTTAATTTTAATTTATATTTATCCTTAATGATATTTCTTAATTGGCTCTTTTCCTCCTCGGACAATCGCTTTCCCTTAAAAGCAACAATCTGACCACCTTTGAAAAACGAACCAGCTTTGCTAAGTTTCATATCTAACTCTTCTTTTATATAATTAAAATCTCCTTCTTTTATGTGGATATAAATTCCATCCTGTGTCCCTTTAAATGAAATAAAGTCATAATCCATTGCAAAACCTCCACAAACCTTCATTAATTAGTATTCTTCATTTTTTATTAAATTCCTTCTTATATTTTAAAAAAGTATTAATTTTATATTTTATTATCACTCATTCATTAAAACAAAACTGAATTGGTAGGCTTCTTACCTGTCCAATTCAGTTGTAAAAGGCAATTTCTCTATTTGTTCTTCCTTATTTAGCCCTAAATATTCTGCTATCACTTCTCTAGCTATAGGCCCCGCATAACCTCCACTTCCACCTTGAAACAGTACGACAGCCACAGCTATTTCTGGTTCTTCATATGGTGCAAAGGCTACAAACCAAGCAAAATCATCATAAGTATCTCCAGTAGCTGGATTGATTCCACTCTTTTGTGCAGTTCCAGTCTTTGCCGCTACTGAAACAGGAAAGTTTGGAAAAATACTTCTAGCTGTACCCTCACTAACTACTTTTCTCATACCGATCTTTACATGATCCAAATTATCATAATTATTAAGTTCAATTCTTTCTCCTTTATTTTCAATATCTTGTAAAACCATAGTATTATCATAATTTTTAATATTATCAACTACACTCACTTTGTGTCTATAACCACCATTAGCCAAAGTAGCAACATAGTTTGCCATCTGTATAGGAGTATAGGAATTTTCCCCTTGCCCTATAGAAATATTAAGTGTATCTACTATATTCCATTTTGCTTGATTCAAATAGTCATATTTTATCCTATCTGCTAATCCTTGTCTTTCTCCATTGACTTTCTTTTCTGGGTCGATTCCCATCTTATCTAATCTTCTAATAACTTCTCCCCTAGTTAAAACCTCTTCTAAATCAATCCAACTTACAATCTCCTCAATATTCTTTGTAAGTTGTTTGTCTGTAATCTTAACATCTTCTTTTATATAATTCTTGATATTTTGTTTTAAATATCTCTTTAATAATGCTTTTGTTGAAGCAATCTTTACTGCTGGATCTGGAACTCCTCCATGTGTTTCATTTGGAATATTTATTTCAATACCAGTTTTATCGTTTAATCCAAATTCTTTTGATAAAGCAACTATATCTTCTATATTTACCTTCATTCCTAAGTTTTCCCCTGTACGAGGATTTTTTCCCATTACAACAGAATAAAAGTAATAGTTACATGAATCTCTCAAAGCATCATAGATATTTTCAGGACCATGGGTCCCTCTATGGCTATTCCATAACCAACAGCCAAACCTTTTATTTCCAATATCAACATAGCCCATGTCCCTAATAGTTTTATTTGGACTTAAACCTTTTTCTAAAGCAGCTAAACCAGTTATCATCTTATACGTTGAACCAGGTTGTATCGCTGTTTGTATGGATATATTGTAAAGAGGTCTAGGTGCTAGTGGATCATCTTCATTTTCTGGAAAAAGGCTGGCCCAATCTGCACTAGATATACCTGTTGCAAATAAATTTGGATCATATGCTGGATAATTAGCAAGAGCTAACACTTCTCCAGTTTTTACATCTATAGCAACAACTGCACCTGAAGTAGCATTTACATATGGTCTTCCTTTTTTTCTATTTGTGCCATATTTATAATTACCCCACTTGCTCTCATATGTTCCACCTTTTTGTATTTGTTCAAGACTATATTTCAAAGATTCCTCAGCTACTTGCTGAAGTTTTGCATCTATTGTTAAATATAAATTATTTCCAGGCGTAGCTTTTTCTTCATCTAATACATTAATAGTGTTTCCAAACACATCAACTTCAACTTTCTTGATACCTTCTTCACCCTTTAATTGATCTTCAAACTTTTCTTCAACACCTGTTTTACCAATAATATCATTTGGAGAATATTTTTTTTCTTTTACATATTTATCAATTTCATTAGTCTGAGATATTTTCCCCAGGTAACCTAATATATGAGCTGCTGTAGAACCCATAGGATAATATCTGACAGGTTCTATAGAAACACTTACTCCAGGTAAGTCCATACCACCCTCTTCAATTTTAGCTACTGTCTTATCTTTTATACCATAAGCTATATTTATAGGTTGATAAGCTCTATAACCTTGCTTACTTAGTTGCTCATAAATAAGCAGCATACTTCTAACTTCATATACACTTAAATCATCACTTATTTTATATGATTTCCTAAGATCATTAAATGCTTCCTCTACATTATGTTTCTCTGGTATTTTAAATCTACTATACCATTCATTTTTATTATTTATAGAAACATACTCTATATTATCCAAATCAGCAATAGATATTTTTGGATTTACACCATTGCTTAACAAGATCTCTTGTGCTTTAGATATAATATCTTTATTAAGTATCATTTCATTTATAGCTTTAGTTTTTTTACCTTTATCAATAAGATACTTAATAGGGCTTTGTACATTGGAGGATTTATTTTCCTTAAATTTATAAGTAACTTTATTTTTTTCATCTACATTAAAAGTAACTAAACATTCTTCTCCTTTTTCTTCTATTAAATTAATTAATACCTCACCAGGTATAATCTTTTTAATTACCTTGCCGTCCTTACCTGTTTTTTCTATAATACTTTCTAACAAATCACTAATAGCAGTATCTAATACAATGTTTACAAAATCATCTTTTGCACTAGATTCCATCGTTACTCCATTAAAGTTTTTCATTAGATGTTTTTTCTGTTTAACATATTCTTCTTCAAATTCAAGAGAAAAGTCTTCCATCTTAATGTTGTTAATAAGTCCTTTCTCATTTAGCATATTATAAGTCAACTCTCTAGAAATAGGATGGTCTATAAGCTTTCTAATAACACTTTTGTCATTATTTATAAGATTTATTATAGCCCTCTTTGGTTCTATCTCAGAAGGTAAACTATTCTCTTCTTTCCATTTTTCAATATCCATATTTTCATAAAAAGTATAAACCACACTTTCCCCGTTTAATGAAGTAGATATAGGTATATCTATTCCTTTACTTTCTAAGGCATGTATAGCTTTATTTGCTGTTAAAAACAAAAAATGTCCTTCTCTTTGTCCTAAATAGTATGTGTCTAATAATTCAGCTAATAAATCGTTATTAATAATTACATCAATAATTTCATCTACAGGATCAACATTTTCTATTTCAAGTTTACTTTCATTAACATAATGAAATGTGTTTAATTTTATAGGGAATTCATCTATATAAACTACACCATCTTCTTCAAGCAACTTTACTAATTCTAAAATAACTTTATTTTTTTCCTTTTTATCTTTTATATTTAATTCATCTTTTAAAATTTGTACAGTAAAACTTGGCTTATTGCCAGCTAATAATCTCCCATATCTATCTCTTATTTCTCCTCTAGGAGGTGTGATAGCAATTTCCTTTACCCTTTTTGTATCAGATAATTCCCTATATTTATCTCCTTCTACTATAGTAAGAGTTGCCAACCTAAACGAAAGCACTATAAACATTAGAGAAAGAAATAGCATTATAATATTGTATCTGTTTTTTAATTTCTTTAAAAATTTCACTTACCTCACTCCTATCTCTTACCAAAACGAATGGAAGGAACGGTAAATATTTTTGAAAACCATTTATAAATGGGAATAGCTAAAATACTATTATATAGTATTTCAATCAATACTATTCTTTTAAAAAAGTAAGTAAATCTAATATTCGTACCTAAAAAAAACATTAAAACATAATATAAGCCATGATAAGCTAAGGTAGATATTGCAGTAATAATAAATGGAATAAATAAACTATCTTTATATAACTTTTGATCTGTCATACCTACTAGATAGCCAATAAAAAAAAGTACTAATGCATTAGGCCCTATAGTCTGACTAAACATAATATCTTGTATAAAACCAGCTAATAGACCTATTACACCACCAATATGTTTGCCTTTCAATATCGCTATACATACCACTATTATTAATGCAGTATTTGGCATAACACCAAATATTCTTGTATACTGAAATACTGTACTCTGTAATATAAAATTTATCACAACTATAATAAACATAATTAAACCTTGCAATGTAAATACCCCTTTATTAATTATTGGAAATAATATATACTTTATAAATCTTTTTAAAGTCAACTGCTGGTGAAACTGATATTCTTTTCATTAAATCTTCTTCTTTTTTTACTACATCACTTATTTCACCTATATAAAGGTCTTTTACATAAACTCCACCTAGTCCTGAAGTAAAAAGCTTGTCTCCCTTCATGACATCTGCCTTGCTATCAAATAAATAACCCTTTATTTCATTGTCTACATTTCCAGACAAAATACCACCATCTTGTGTTCTAATAATTTTAAAAGATATATTGCTACCTTCATCTATTATTGAAATAACCTTTGCCCAGTTATCTCCTACATCTGCTACCCTACCTATAATGCCTTCTTGAACTACATTTTGTTCAACTTCCACTCCTTGTATAACCGTATCACCTTTTTTTACTCCATCCTTTGTACCCTTATCTATTGTGAACTTATCAAACCAATTTTCTGGTTCCTTGCCAATAATCTGAGCAGAAATCAAATTATGTTTTGTACCCTCTTTAAGTTTGTATTCATTTCTCAAAAAATCAGTTTTAGAAATAATATCTTCATATTTTCTATTTTGATCTTCTAACTTCGCTATTTCATTTTTTAATTTTTCATTTTCTTCTTTTATTTTTCCTATATTACCTATAGTACTAAAAGCATCAGAAATAGATTTACCTATATTGAAAAAAAACTTTTGTACTGGAGATAGTATATTTCCAATGCTTTTTTCTATCCCTGTTAATTTAATTCGTTCACTACTAGTCATACCAATAATAACAATGAGAATGATAGTAACTACAGCTACTATCATTCTATTTTTATATTTTTTAAAAAACGACATTTATTATCACCACTTATTAATTTCTTTTATAATTTACAGTAGTCTTTTTAAGCACTTCTATACTATCTAAAGCTCTTCCAGTACCTATTGCTACACAATCAAGTGGATCTTCAGCAATATGAACTGGCATTCCAGTTTCACTTTTAATAAGTCTATCAATACCATTCAAGAGTGCTCCTCCACCTGTAAGCATGATTCCTTGTTCCATAATATCTGATGCCAATTCTGGTGGGGTCTTTTCTAGGGTGAATTTTATAGCATCAATGATATTTGATATTGGTTCTTTCATTGCCTCATGAATTTCCCTAGATGTAATCTCTAAAGTTTTTGGTAAACCACTGATTAAATCTCTTCCTCTTATTTGCATTTTTGTTTCTTTATTGCCTCCATCTGCTGAACCAATGACTATTTTTACTTCTTCAGCAGTTCTTTCACCTATCATAAGACTATATTCTTTCTTAATATAACTTACAATAGACTCATCAAGTTCATCTCCACCAATTCTGATAGATTTACTAGTTACAATTCCACCTAAAGATATAACTGCAACTTCTGTAGTTCCTCCTCCAATATCTACTATCATACTACCTGTTGCTTCATGTACTGGTAATCCTGCACCAATAGCTGCAGCCATTGGTTCTTCAATAAGATATGCATCCCTAGCTCCTGCATGTATTGTAGCTTCCTCTACAGCTCTCTTTTCAACCTCTGTTACTCCAGATGGCACACAGACTACCACTCTAGGTTGAAAAATTGAACGTTGACTATTTGCCTTTTTTATGAAATATTTCAACATATTTTGAGTTATATCGAAATCTGCAATAACCCCATCTTTTAACGGTCTTATTGCTACTATATGTCCTGGTGTTCTTCCTATCATCTTCTTTGCTTCTTCACCAACGGCTAAAACCTCATTTGTATTGGCATGTATTGCAACTACAGAAGGTTCTCTAGTTACAATACTCTTTCCCTTAATATAAACTAAAGTGTTCGCTGTACCTAAATCAATACCCATATCTTTAATAAAAGCATTAAATAATCCCATATATTTTAGCTCCTTCCTTGCATGTCTAATTTATATTATACTTCTCTCTTTAAAACTTATATATCTATTATCTCCTATAATGATGTGATCTAATACCTTAATGCCAATAATATTACCAGCTTCAATTATTCTATTGGTAATATTAATATCTTCCCTACTCGGTGTAGGATCTCCACTTGGATGATTGTGAATAAGTATAATTGCATTTGCACTACGTCTAATGGCTGCATTGAATACTTCCCTAGGATGAACAATCGATGAGTTTAAATTTCCAATAGAAATACCCTCAATACTTATTATTTGATTCTTAGTATCTAATATAGCAACATTAAAATGCTCTTTATTTAGATACCTCATCTCTTCCATAAGTAAATTAACTATATCTATAGGAGAAGTAACTTTTACTTTTTCTTCTCCACGCTGAGTACTAATCCTTTTTCCAAGTTCTATAGCAGACAGAATCTGAGATGCTTTGCATTTACCTATTCCTTTAACACTTGTCAATTCTTCAAAAGAAGCATCAGACAAAAATCCTAATCCTTTACTATCCATACTTAGAAGTCTATTTGCTAAATCAATAGCAGTATCTTCTCTATTGCCTGTTCGTATAATAACTGCAATAAGTTCTGCATTAGATAGTGATTTAACTCCATATTTATAAAGTTTTTCTCTAGGTCTTTCACTTAATGGCATATCTTTTATAGTGTAGCTTGTATTTAAATCTACATTGTCCCCCATAGTATTCTCCTTTCAATCATCATAATAGACTCATATCAAAATGCTTTTCTAAAAGCATTTCAAGCTTAGTAATAGGTAGTCCTACTACATTTGAATATGAGCCTTCTATTCCCTTTACAAGCACTTCTCCCTTTCCCTGAATAGCATAAGCTCCTGCTTTATCTTTGTATTCTAATGTCTCTAAATAATTTTTTATTTTTTTATCTGTTAACTGTCTAAAAACCACTTTAGTCTTTTCATAGTCTATTATTTTAATATCTGTGTTTGCTTTTAAAATCGCTATTCCTGTAATTACATGATGATAGTGATTACTTAACATTCTTAACATATTAAAAGCTTCCATATAGTCCTTTGGTTTTCCCAAGATAGTATTGTCAAAACATACTACAGTGTCTGCAGCAATTATTATTTCATTATCATTCAATTTATTTGCCACATCTAAAGCTTTTTCGTAAGCTAACGCCATGGTTATCTGTTCTGGTGTTTCACCAATATGTGTAGCTTCATCGATATTGCTTGATATAATTTTATAACTTAAGTTATACTTATCTAAAAGCTCTTTTCTCCTAGGAGAAGAAGATGCAAGAACTATTTTTTTCATAATAATCACCTATACTTTACTAATTTGTCTTGTATATTTTAGGAAATGTCTTTTTTAAATTTTTACTAATAAATATTGAAGCTAATCCAGTAAAATATCCAGTGAAAAGACTAGTCAATAGTAAAACAGGTAGATAAGAAAATATTTTATAATTATTCATCATCAGACTAGCTACTAATATTTGAGCAGTGTTATGAGCAACTGCTCCCAAAATACTAACCCCAATCAAACTAAAAATATTTGAAAAATATTTAAACACTAAAAACATAGTTATACAGCTCAATATTGAGCCTGATAAACTATAAAATAAACTTGAAATACTTCCTGTAGCTAGTGTAAAAACTAAGCTTTTAAGTATTCCAACAATTAAGGCTTCTTTGAATCCAAAAACTACAAGAGTTATCAAAACAACCATATTTGACAATCCTAATTTTGCTCCTGGAACAATAAATGGGATTGGAATGAAAGATTCAATGATACTTAAAGCAAGTCCAAGTGAAACTAATAAGGACAAAAAAATAAGTTTTTTTAAATTTTTCACTTTATCACACTTTCTTTAATGACTAATATAATCTAAATCCTCATCTATACTATCTCCCTTAATTTCAATTACTAATCTATTTGGTAAACAAACTATAACCTCTCCAGGATTAGATATATATCCTTGTTTAACACCTAATTTATCTGGACAATCTGATTCAATTATCCTTACCTTTCCATCTCCTATTTCAATTAGATTATATCCGAATTCGGTTTTTATTGGTATCTTTTTTCCTATAACTTCTGGCCCAAAAGATATTTTTTTATAGTCTTTACCATCTACTTGAATAAGTATATATTTTTCATCATATCTAGTAATAGCTTTTTTTGCATAAAATAGTGACAATAAACTAATTACTATAATAAAAATTATTAAATATTTATCCCCTTTTGTCAACTAAAAACACCCTTTTTTTTACTATGATTCACATATTAAGTTTACCATTAATATTTTTCATTTACAAGTTACAATTTTATGAATGAATAAAAAGAAAAAGGCCTAAACTAGGCCCTTTTCTTTTTATTTATCTGCTACTTTCTTTTTTTCTAGAATAGACCATATGGCACCCGTTGGACATTTTTCAGCACATAGTCCACAATTAATACATTTCTCATAATCTATATGAGGTACATTATTTTCGAATTGCATAGCTTTTGGTTCCGCAGGACATGCTCTTACGCACATTTGACATCCAATACATCCAGTACTACATTTTTCTTTTACTGGTTTACCAAATTCTAAACTTCTACATTTTACAACCAATTTTTGAGAATAAGGCACTAATTGTATAATACCCTTTGGACATGCTTTTATACATTGACCACAAGAAGTACATTTTTCTGGATCGATAACAGCAATTCCATCTACTATTTCTATAGCACCAAATTTACAAACATCTTTACAGCTTCCAAGACCTAGACAACCATATTGACAGGCTTTATCTCCACCTGATACTATATTTGCTGCCTTACAATCATGAATTCCAATATATTTATATTTCTTAACTGCTTTTGAATTATTACCTTGACATAATACTACAGCCACTTTCTTTTCAGTTTCCCCAGCTCCTACGCCCATTATTTTTGCAACTTTTTCAGCAACCGCTTTTCCACCTACAGCACAACCATTTACAGGTGCTTTTCCTTCAACAACTGAAGAAGCAAATCCATCACATCCTGGGTATCCACAGGCTCCACAATTCGCTCCAGGAAGAACACTTCTTACTTCTTCTACCTTAGGGTCTGTTTCAACTGCAAAAGCTTTTGAGGCTAATGAAAGAATTATACCAAATAATAATCCTAACCCTCCTAATACTAATAATGGATATAATATTATACTCATTTTTTTAACCCCCTATACAAGTCCATTAAATCCTAGAAATGCTATTGACATTAGCCCTGCTGAAATAAGCGCAATTGGAAAACCCTCTAATGGTTTTGGTATATCAGAAAGTTCTAATTGTTCTCTAACTCCAGCCATCAATACTAATGCTAGGCCAAAACCTACAGATGCTCCTATAGAGTTAACAATTGTTTGGATTAAATTATATCCTTCTTGAATATTTAATATTGCAACTCCTAATACAACACAGTTTGTAGTTATTAAAGGTAAATATACTCCAAGAGCACTATAAAGTGTAGGACTTGTCTTTTTCATAACCATCTCAACAAATTGAACTAATGTAGCAATTACTAAAATAAATACAATGGTTTGAAGATATTCAAGACCTAATTTATCTAATATAGCTTTTTGTATCATCCAAGTTATAACAGAAGCAAGTGTTATAACAAAAGTTACAGCAACTCCCATTCCAAATGCCGTTTCTGTCTTCTTTGAAACTCCTAAAAACGGACAGATACCTAAAAATCTAGCAAAAACATAATTATTAACAAATATAGTACTAATCAAAATCGTAAACAATGACATCTAACATTTCCCCCCTTACACTAAGCTTCAACAGCAGTTTTTTTACCTTTCATTTCATCTTTTTTCTTTTCTTCATTATTCATTCTAATTTTATTAAATATACCTATAAGAATTCCAAGAATAATAAAAGCTCCTGGTGGCATTATAGCTATAGATGCTGGTTGATATGCTTCAGGCATAATTTGATAACCTAAAATAGTCCCTGCACCAAATAATTCTCTTACAACCGCTAATATAGTTAATGCCATAGTATACCCTAGTCCCATTCCCAAACCATCTACTAGAGATGGAACTATTCCATTTTTTGAAGCAAAAGCTTCTGCTCTCGCAAATATTATACAGTTAACTACTATCAATGGAATAAATATTCCTAATGCACTATAAAGCTCTGGTGAATAAGCCTTCATAAACATATCAATAATTGTTACAAATGTAGCAATTACGACTATAAATGACGGAATACGAATTTTATCCGGTATTATATTTCTAATAAGTGATATTACAAGATTCGAACCCATTAATACAACTGTTACAGCAATTCCCATTGCCAAACCATTTTTAACTGATGTTGTTACTGCAAGGGTAGAACACATTCCAACAAGTTGTACAAATATTGGATTATCTTTAAACAACCCATCTTTAAATACTTTAGATAACTTCAATTTTTACACCTCCAAAGAGTAAATCCTTATTTCGCTAAAACTTCATTATATATCTCAATTGCTGAGTTAACTCCATTTACAACTCCTTTTGTTGTTATAGTAGCACTACTTATAGCTTGTATCTCATCATCGGAAGTTGTCTCTTCTTTTACCACAGTTAATTCGCCTTCTGCTGATTTATCTACAAATCTATTTTGGAAATCAGGTTCTGCTGCCTTAGCTCCTAAACCAGGAGTTTCACTATGATTTAAAACCTTAATTCCAGCAACTTTTTTATCTATTGTTATACCTACTAATAGTTCAACATTTCCATGATATGCCTTTGTATCCAAAGATATTGTATATCCTATTACGTTTCCATCACTATCAAAAGCTTTATATATTTCTTTTACTTCATTTTTATTTTCTTTTATGCTATCTAGAACTTCACTTTCTATTTCTTCAAATTCTTTAGCATCTTCAAACACTTCTCTTCTAGCTGTATCATTTAATATTTTTGCTTGCTCTTCTATTGCCACAGAAGTAACGTTATTTGATACTGCTAATACCACTGCTGATATAGAAGTGATTATTAGTAATATAAGTCCTAGTTTTAATGTATCATTCACTTACTTCACCTCCCCAAATACTTTAGGCCTAGTAAATCTTTCTATAAGTGGTGTTGCTACATTCATTAACAATATAGAATATGAAACACCTTCAGGATATCCTCCTTTTACTCTAATAAGAGCAGTTAAAAATCCCGCACCTATACCAAATACTATTTTACCCATAGGGGTAACTGGTGTTGATGAATAGTCTGTTGCCATATAAAATGATCCTAATATCAAACCACCGCCAAAAATATGGTATGGAATAAGATTTGGTTCTACTCCAAATAAGAATAACATTATAACAGTAGTTCCTATAAATGAAATTGGAGTCTTCCAATCAATAACTCCTCTTAATAATAGATAAACTGCACCGATTAATAATAACAGTGATGAAGTTTCTCCAATTGCTCCTCCAATATTACCTACAAACATTTGACTTAAACTTGGTAATGTTATTTCTGTTCCTGCTAAACCTTTCATAATTGCTAATGGTGTAGCAGTTGTAACTGCATCTGGACCTGGTGCTGTGAAAGTTGACATAATTCCAGGCCATGAAGTTAATAACATTGCTCTTGCAGCTAATGCTGGGTTCATAAAATTTTCACCCAATCCACCAAAAAATTGTTTTACTATTATAATTGCAAAAGCTGAACCTACAACTGGAATCCACCATGGTGCATTAGCAGGTAAATTGAAAGCCAAAAGTATACCTGTTACCACTGCACTAAAATCATCTATTGTAACAGGTTTTTTTAAAGCCTTTTGTGTTAAAGCTTCAAATACCACTGCTGATACAACGGATAATAATATAAGCTTAAATGCTTTAAATCCAAAAAAATATATACTACCTATTATCGCTGGTGTTAGTGCAATACATACATCTAACATTATCCTTTTAACACTCTCTTCTGATCTAATATGTGGAGAAGAAGAGGCGAATAGTGTATTATTCATTAGTTATTCCTCCTATCTTTATTTAGCTTTTTTCCTCTTTGCAATTATCTCTCTTTTTGCCACCCTAATTGACTCTACTAAAGGTCTTTTAGCTGGACAAATAAAAGAACATGAACCACATTCAATACAATCTAATGCCCTTGATTCTTCAGCTTTATCATATTTCTTATTTAAAGAAAATTTGCTAATATATAATGGTTGTAAATGAACTGGACATACTTGTACACATTTACCACATTTAATACATGGTGCTACTGGTTGTGGTTTTACTTCTTCTTCAGTTAGTATCAAAATACCTGAAGTTCCTTTGATAACAGGTATTTCATCTGTAAATTGACTTAATCCCATCATTGGTCCACCCATAATCAGTTTTCCAGGAGTTCCTTTATAACCACCACATTGTTCAATTACCTCATTAAAAGAAGTTCCAATTTTTACAATTAAGTTTTGTGGTTCCATAATTCCTTTTCCTGTAACTGTAACTATTCTCTCATATAATGGTTTTCCAAATTTAATAGCTTCTGCTATTGCATTTGCTGTACCTACGTTATCAACAACAACGCCAACATCCATTGGAAGTCCTCCAGATGGTACTTCTCTTCCTGTTACTGCGTTGATAATACGCTTTTCATCTCCTTGAGGAAACTTTGCCTTTAAAGTTACTAATTTAATATTTGTTTCCCCAGCACAGGCCTTTCTCATTGAATCAATAGCATCAGGCTTGTTATCCTCTATAGCTATAAAACCTCTATCTACTTCAACAGCCTTCATTATTGCTTTTAAACCTAATACGACCATTTCAGGTCTTTCTAACATTAATCTATGGTCAGCAGTAAGGTAAGGCTCACATTCTGCTCCATTTAATATTATGGTGTCGATTTTCTTCTCTGGTGGTGGTGATAATTTAACATGAGTAGGAAATCCTGCACCACCCATACCGGTAATTCCAGATTCCTTAATGATTTCAAGTACTTCTTTGGAACTAAGGGATTCTAATGTACCCTTTGGTTTCACACTCTCATCTAATTCATTAGTTCCATCTGACTCAATTGTTATACAATTGATATTCATTCCAGTAGGTGTAGTCATAGGTGCTATTTTTTTAACAATACCAGCTATGCTTGAATGAACAGGCGCTGACACAAATGCCTTAGCTTGTCCGATTTTCTGTCCTACTTTTACCCTGTCACCAACCTTTACCAGTGGATCACAAGGAGCTCCAATATGTTGTTGTAAAGGTATAATAACCATTTCTGGTTCTTTTGCACTTTTAAGGGGAATTCCTTGTGTTAATTCCTTATAATGAGGAACATGAACTCCTCCTTTAAAAGTAAGATTCTCTAGCTTCATCTTTTCCACCTCTCTTAATGATATTGTAAAAAAGGCTTCTATAATTTTTAATCCATGAAGCCCTTTTAACTTTTAACACATTTAAAAAATTAAGTACTAATTTTATCAAATACTTTTTTTAGTAAAACGGAAATATCATATTAAAAGACCCATAAATCTTCATTTGGGTCTCTTTCATTATGATATTTTAATTATAGCACTATTTTATAAACTTGTATATATTGTTAAAAAACTCACATAGTAGGCCTTTATACTTAAATAAAATAAATAAAAAAATAGGTTTAAGATATTTATTATAAAGTAAAAATATCTTAAACCTATTTTTAGTTGGTGCAGAGGAAGGGATTCGAACCCTCACAGCGTTTCCACCAATAGCCCCTCAAGCTATCGTGTATACCAATTCCACCACCTCTGCATAGATTTAAATCATTGTCTCAACTACTAATAGGTGGAACAGCAAATTACATATGCTAATTCCACCTTTTTTACAATCATTCATCCATAGTAATATTATAAACATTTTTTAAATATTATCAACCCTTATTTTTTATGGTATTCACTGGAAATATACCATTCTTCAATATTAGAATATATATTAAAAAAAGTAGGAGATATATTTCCTTTTATTTTCTTATCTACAAGTATTGATTTATTTCTAAAATAAAGGCTCACATAGGGTAGTTCTTCTACGATATGATTTTGTAACTTTTTATAGGCTTCACTTTTCATATTCCTATTTGGTGCACTAAAAGCGCCCACCAATAATTCATCCATTTTTTCATCACTATATCTTATAAAATTTGTTCCTTGTTTTATCTGAGACGAATGAAAAGCAAAGGACAAATCAGGAATACTTGCCAAATTCCACCCTAATAATGCTACATCAAAGTTTCCTTTGGAAATCTTTCCTTGAAACTTTTCCCATTCATTGTTTATCATTTCATCTGTTAGCTTATCAGGAATATTTGTATTATAATCTTTTATTACCTCTATTCCAATAGCATTTAAGTTCTCTGCAATCATATCAGCTGCTTTTATTCTAAGCAAGTTATTGTTATCTGTTGTCAATGTTATAGAAAGCTTATTCCCAGATTCATCTCTATAAATTCCATCAACATTAGTCCATCCGGCGTCTTCTAATATTTTTTTTGCAACAGTAGTATTATATCCATAGGCATTAGCATCTTCACTTACAAGCCAAGAATTAGGGTGAATTGGAACATCAATTTGAGTAGCATGTCCCAAATATACTTTTTGTATTATATCTTGAATATCTATACCATAAGCAATTGCCTTTCTAATTGCAACTCCAGATTCTCCTTGGAACATCTTCTTTGAAAAGTTAAAAGCTAGAAACTCATAGTTCTGCCCAATATATTCATATATTTTAACTCTTTCACTTTGTGCATATTTCTCCCAATCAATACCTACTGTATTAGCTAAATCTATCTGTCCTGTTTCAAAAGAAGTGAGAACCAATTCATCATCATCTAACATTTTGCCTATAATAGTTTCTATATAGGGTTTACCTTTCCACCAACTCTCATTTACTTTAAGTTTAATAGTTTTCAACTTCTCATATTCATCAAATTTGTAAGGTCCAGTTCCAACTGGAGTTATATTACTTGCTAAAGCATTTAAATAAGAGTCTTTTTCACTTTTTCCCATTGCAAATCTATGTTTTGGTATTATTGGAAATGTCAATATTTCTAATGCATTACTATAACTTTTATCAAATATTATTTTTAAAGTATAATCTCCTGTTACATTTACATCTAAAACATGACGTATATCAGATGAACCAAAAGGTTTAACCCCACTCAAAATCAAACTCCTATAAGCCGACTCACTACTTCCAAACTTTATCGAATCAATAGTAAACTTTACATCCTCTGCTGTAAATTTCTCTCCATCATGCCAGAACACATCATTCCTTAAATTTATATTAACTATTTTGCCTCCATTTTCTAGTGAGTAATCTTCTACCAAAACATTCTTTACATTCATATCATTATCTAATTCAAATAAACTCTCAAATATCAACTTGCTAAAATAATAGTAACTTACATTTTCACTCAAAAGAGGATTAAGAGATTTAATAGTTGTTATAGGCAATACTAATTCTCCACCATATTTAGGTTCTTCTTCTTTTGAAGTAGTTTGATTTTCTCCTTCTCTAAAATCAATGTTTTTTATTAGATTGTCCTTTTTATCACAACCCGATACCATTAATGAAATAACTATAATCAATAATATAGTCATAATGCTCTTTTTTTTCAAGTTTGTTTCCTCCTACCCAAACTAGATATTTGCTAAAAACTGTTTTAACATTTTTTTTAGTATTATTATGCTGTTTCCTAATAGAGAATCTAATTTGTTTTGCCCCTGTTCAAAAGTATTTTTATATATTTTTTTATACATACTATAGTTTTTTAATACCTTTTTTACATACTCATCTGTCTCTTTAAATGGAATATCATGTAGATTCTCTCCATCCTTACTGTACTCATCGTTTTTAAGCCATTTATTCACATTACCACTGCCACCATTATATGCAGCTAAAATCAGTTTTAAGTTTCCATTAAACTCCTCATTTAATACATTTATATACCAACAGCCAATTTGAATATTTGTTTTAGGATTATAAAGACTCTCTAAAGAAAAGTCTTCCATATTCAATTTATTTGAAGCCCATTTTGCAGTAGTAGGTGATATCTGCATAAGGCCTCTAGCTTCTTTCTGAGACTTAGCATTTACATCATAATTACTTTCAACATTGATTATTGCTGCAACTAAATGTGGATCTATCTCGTATTCACTAGAATACTTAATTATATACTCCGTATAATGAAGTGGATAAACTAATTTTAATCCAATATTAATTCCCATAAACAATAATAATATAAACAATATAATTATAATTATTTTTTTCAAAAACATCCCTCCGATGTCTACTTGAAAGGTTCAATTAGTTTTTTTACTTTTATTATTAATTCATCGATTCCATTATTGTTGTCTATTATCACAGTTGCATATTCTCTTTTCTTTTCTAAAGACATCTGTGAATTAATCCTAGCTATTGCTTCCTCGCAATCATATTTATCTCTTTTTATAAGTCTTTTCAACTGTTCTTCTCTATCTATATATACTAACCATATCTCATCTATATTCACATCATATAATTTGAAATTATCTAGTTCTTCAATTAATAGAGGGACATCAATAAATATTACCCTTTGACTTTTGCAATAATTATCAATTAAATGTACAATTTCTTCAAATATCTTAGGATGAATTATTTTATTTAACTTATCTATAAGATTTGAATCATTAAATACTAATTGTCCTAGTCTTCTTCTGTTGATATTTAAATCTGATTCTAATATTTCTACACCAAATGTATTTACGATTTCTGTATAAGCGGGTTTTCCTATTTCAACTACTTTTCTAGCAATTTTATCTGCATCTATTATTTTGAAACCTTCTTTTATTAATACCTCTGTAACAGTACTCTTCCCAGATGCTATTCCTCCTGTAATACCTATAACCTTACAACTATTTTGTTTCATACCAATTGTTACCTACCTTCATATCTACTTTTAATGGCACACTTAATGTTATAGCATCTTCCATAACTTCTTGCAACAATTCTTTTACCCTTTCTATTTCATCTTTATGTGCCTCTATTATCAGCTCATCATGGACTTGAAGTATCAATCTAGATTTGAATTTTCCTTTTTTTAGCTTGGTATAAATTTTCACCATAGCTACTTTAATTATATCTGCTGCACTTCCTTGAATTGGCGTATTCATTGCAATTCTCTCACCAAAAGATCTAACTACAAAGTTTTTAGATTTAAGCTCTGGTAAATATCTCCTTCTATGCAATATGGTTTCAACAAATCCATCTCTTTTTCCCACTTCAATTATATTATCCATATATTCATTTACTTTTTCATAGTTATTCAAATAATTATCTATATACTCTTTTGCTTCTTTCCTAGAAATATTCAAATCTCTAGACAAGCCATAATCACTAATCCCATAAACTATTCCAAAGTTTACTGCCTTTGCTCTACTTCTCATAAGAGGTGTTACCTCCTCTTTTGCAACCCCAAATACTTCGCTAGCAGTTTTTGTATGAATATCTTCATTATGATAAAAAGCTTCTTTCAATTTTGGATCATCTGAAATATGAGCTAATACTCTCAATTCAATTTGAGAATAGTCTCCATCAACTAACACATAATCTTGATTTTGTGAAACAAATGCCTTCCTTATTTCCCTACCTTCTTCAGTTTTTACTGGTATGTTTTGAAGATTAGGTTCAGTGCTACTTATCCTTCCTGTATTTGTAACGGTTTGATTGAAACTAGAATGTATTCTGTTTGTATCTTCATCTACTAATGCTATTAATCCATCAATATAAGTTGATTTTAGCTTTATTATTTGTCTATACTTTAGTATTTTTTCTATAATTGGATGTTTATCAAATAACTTATCAAGAACCTCTGCATTTGTAGAATATCCAGTTTTGGTCTTCTTAATAACTGGCAAATCTAATTTATCAAAAAGTATTTCTCCCAGCTGTTTTGGCGAGTTGATATTGAATTCTTCTCCTGCTAGAGAATATATCTCTTTAGTTAATCCTTCTATTTCCTCATCAAATTTTGTTCCTAAATCTTTCAATATGTCCATGTCTATTTTAAATCCATAGTACTCCATACTAGCTAATACCTCTATAAGAGGTAATTCTACATTATTAAAAAGTTCATTCATTCCTTGACTTTCAATGATACCTAGTATTTCATTTTCTAACATAAATACTAAGTCTAATATCTTTGAAGTATACTCTCCTCGTTGTTCTACAGTTAAAGATTTATATGTTTTTTTGTTTTTACCTTTACCAAGTAAATCTTCTTCACCTTCTATTTGAATATTTAAATACTCATTTGCTAACTCACTGATGCTATAATTTGTTTGAGAAGGATTGATTAAATATTGACCAATTATTGTATCAAAAGTAATAGATGTAACATTTATACCTAATTTGAAAAGTATTACTATATCATTTTTTAGATTATGACCTATTTTTCCTATATCTTCTCTTTCAAATATATTTTTAAAACTATTTATAAAACAAGGTAAAAGTTCATTTCCTTCAAAGTTTATGTAATAAGTATTAGAGTCTTCTGTTTTTATAGCTATACCTAATATCTCACCCTTATGTATGTTCTCATCTGATATTACAAACTTAAAAGCAAATTTTTTAGTTTTTTCTATATTCTCAATGATCTTTTCAAAATCTACTTTAGATTCAACAATAGTAAAATTAGTTTCAAATGTTTTGGTATCCACTTCTACTTTGTCATTTGGTATTTTTTCAATTAATGACTTAAATTCAAGCTTTTCATAGATAATCTTTAACTTTTCCCAATCAGGTTCAACTAATTCCATTTTTTCAATATCTAGATCAATAGGTACATTGGTTACAATTTCAGCTAATTTTCTGCTCATAAAAGCTTGTTGTTTATGCTCTATAAGAGATTCCCTTGTCTTATTCCCTCTTACTTCTTCAATATGTTCATAAATATTTTCCATTGAATTAAATTGCTTTAATAGTTTTAAACCTGTTTTTTCTCCAATACCAGGTACTCCAGGTATATTGTCAGAATTATCTCCCATAAGTCCTTTTAAGTCAATGAATTGCTCAGGTGTTATACCATATTTATTTGACATGGCATCTAAATCATATTCTTCAAGTTCAGTTATCCCTTTTCTTGTTAACAATACTTTACTCTTTTCAGATACCAACTGTAGATAATCTTTGTCCCCTGAAACTAATATAACATCTAAATCGTTCGCTTCTCCAAATTTAGCTACTGTACCAGCTATGTCATCAGCTTCAAAGCCATCAATTTCTATTTGATTTACATTCATTGCATTTAAAACATCCTTTAAAATTGGAAATTGTAATGACAATTCATTTGGTGCCTTATCTCTATTAGCCTTATATTGTTCAAATTCTAAATGTCTAAAAGTTGGACCTTTTTTATCAAAGGCAACACATAAATATTTTGGATCATATTCCTCTTTAATTTTATATAACATAGTCAAAAATCCATATACTCCATTTGTATATATGCCATCTTTTGTAGATAAGAGTGGTAGAGCATAAAATGCCCTATATATTAAACTACTTCCATCTATTATCATTAATCTATCTTTTCCCAAAATAATCATCCCTTCTATATTAGTATGTATTTAGTATATCGTAAAAAAAGTTTTGAGTAAACAAATAAAATCCTTGATTTTTAATTTGTTTTATGTTATTATATCTTTTGTAATTGAATGAGCCGAAGTGGTGGAACTGGCAGACGCGCTGGACTCAAAATCCTGTGAGGCTTAACCCTCGTGCGGGTTCGATTCCCGCCTTCGGCACCATTGATAAAATAATAGTTTAAATATAACAGCTAGTCTATTAAGACTAGCTGTTATATTTAATTAAAATCGCATTTCTATGCTTATATGCTTCATTAGCGCAGTTGGTAGCGCAACTGATTCGTAATCAGTAGGTCGGGGGTTCAAGTCCCCCATGAAGCTCCAAAGCCACCTTATAAAGGTCGCTATTTTATTACATTTTTTATATCTTTCGTATGAAAATATTTATCTATTATAAAAATTAAAGCTAATGCTATCACTCCAATTAAAATATCAGTAGTTGTATTTGTATATATAAGCATTTTTCTAGCTATGGCATATAACATTACTTCTAACACATTAGCTGGAGTATGCTTTATTAGCATAAGAGCAAGCTCTAATCCTACTACTAAAAGTAGTAAATGAGATAAGAATTTTTGAAATATATCATAAGAATTTATTGCTTCAGTAACATATACTTTATAAATTATATTTATTAAATCCTTACCACTTAAAAATACTGCCATCATAATCAAAATAGCAAGTATTACTTCAATCCATTTTATCACCTTTTCAAGTTTATTTTCTACAATAACTAGTTTATCTTTCTTCTTATCTTCCATCAAATCACCTCGTAAATCATTTACTTATAAGCATATTAACATCCATTAGTTTTTGCTGTAATTCTAATAATTTATTCTTTAGATTATCATAATCTTCACTTAAAAATTTAGGATCTATTAATTCGTCTGTTCTATATACTAAAGATTCAAATTGATTGTATACTTCTTGAAGTTCTCTTTTAATGTCTTCGCTTTCCTTAATAGGTTCTAAAACAACTCCAGTATGACTCTGTTTAACAACCTCTTCTATCTTAAATCCATCTCCTAAATTTGGTACTATAGTTTCTACACTTAATTTTGTTTCTATAAGTTCCGCAAATTCTTCTGATGAGTCTTTTTCTCCATGAACAACAAATATTTTCTTTGGTTTTTGTTCAAATTTGTTTAACCAATCCATAAGAACGTTTTGATCTGCATGACCTGAAAAACCTTCTAAATTATATATTTCTGCTTCAACCTTTATATCTTCTCCTAGTATTTTTACGTTTTTTTCTCCATCTAAAAGTCTTCTACCTAAGGTTCCTTCAGCTTGGTAACCTACAAACACTATACTATTACTACCCTTCCAAAGATTGTGTTTTAAATGATGTCTTATCCTTCCAGCTGTACACATTCCACTTGATGAAATGACAACTCTAGGAAAATTGTACTTATTTAATTTCATGGATTCTTGCTGGCTCTTTACATAAAATAAATTTGGAAATTCAAAAGGATTATCCCCATTTAAAATCATTTTTTTAGTTTCCTCATTAAAACAGTTTGGGTTAGCTTGAAAAGCTTCAGTAGCTCGCACTGCCATTGGACTATCTACATATACTGGAATTCTCATATACTCTTCTACACTCTTATCGTATTCATAATATTTATTTAACTCGTATATGATTTCCTGAGTTCTTCCAACTGCAAAAGAAGGTATGATAACAGATCCCCCTCTTAGAGCAGTAGTATTTATAATGTCTACCAATTTTTTAGCACTAGCTTTTATATCTTCATGAATCCTATTTCCATAAGTTGATTCAATAATTAAATAATCTGCTTCATCAATATACTCAGGCTTTTTGATTATAGGTCTTCCAGGCATACCTAAATCTCCTGAAAAAACTATTTTGGTAAATTCCTTTTTCTCCTTAACCCATAACTCTATAATTGATGAGCCTAAAATATGCCCTGCGTCCTTAAATCTAACTATTATATCTTCATTTAAAGTAATTTTTTGATCATATAAATATGTTTCAAAATATTTTAAACTCAATTCAGCATCATCTACTGTATAAAGTGGTTCTATAGGTTCCTTACCAGCTCTTTGCCTTTTTCTGTTCTCCCACTCCACGTCTGACTGTTGAATATTTGCGCTATCTATAAGCATTATCTTGCACAAATCAAATGTAGCACTAGTACATATTATCTTTCCCTTAAACCCTTCTTTTACAAGCTTCGGTATTCTTCCACTATGGTCTATATGGGCATGGCTCAAGATTAAATAATCAATATCTGCAGGATTGTAACTGAATTTTTCAAAATTTAATTTTTCAAGTTCTTCACTTCCTTGGAACATCCCACAGTCTAAAAGAATTTTGTACTTATCTGTTTCAATCAAGAAATTTGAACCTGTTACTACTTTAGAAGCTCCTAAAAATCTTATTTGCATCATAAAACCCCCTGTTATGTTTAGGAATAGTTTATAATATAATTATAATACATTTATACAACAAAAGTATATATTTTACTACTTTTTTAAAAAACTCTAGGGAAAATCCCTAGAGTCTTTTCTATTCTTCAACTAAAACTTCTGTCCATATCCTTGAATATTCCTTTACAAAATCCCCCGGATCTTTAAATATTTCTGTTTTAACTAAATCTTTATCTTCTGGATATGCAGATTTATCCTTTTGCAATTCCTCAGGTAGTAATTTAAATGTTTCTACATTTGGAGTTGAATAACCTATATATTCAGTGTTCTTTAACCCAACCTCTGGCCTACACAAATAATTTATAAACAATTCAGCTTCTTCTTTGTTTTTGCTAGTATTTGGAACAACAATATTGTCAAACCACAAATTTGTACCTTCTTTTGGAATGGCATATTCTAAATTCTCATTTTGTTCTTTCATAAATACAGCATCTCCAGACCAAACTACTGCCATAGCTGCTTCTTCACCTATCATCATGTCTTTAACTTCGTCACCAACATAAGCATATACTAATGGTTTTTGTTTTACCAAAAGTTCTTTAGCTTCTTGTAATTCATTTAAATCTCTTGTGTTCATTGAATATCCAAGTTTTAAAAGAGCTACAGCTATAGAATCTCTTTGACTATTAAGCATAAGTATTTGACCTTTATATTTTTCATCCCATAGTATATCCCAACTATCTACATTTTCCTTAACCATGTTTTTATTGTAAATAATCCCTACAGTTCCCCACATATATGGAACAGAGTACTCATTGTTAGGATCAAATTCAAGATTTTTAAATTTGTCATCTATATATTTATAATTAGGTATATTATTCATGTCTAATTTCAATAGCATATCTTCTCTTATCATCTTCTCAATTATATAATCAGATGGAAATAACACATCGTAACTAGTACCACCTGATTTTACTTTTACATACATATCTTCATTGGTATCAAAAGTACTGTAATTAACTTTAATATTGTATTCCTTTTCAAAATCCTTAATAACTGATGGGTCAATGTAATCTCCCCAATTATATACATTTAATGTCTTTTTGTCTCCACCTTTACCACAAGCGGATAAACTAACACTAATTAAGACACCAACTAAAACCATCAACAAAATTTTTACACTTTTTTTCATTACATTTCACCTCTTCTTTCAATATCTTTTGAAGTTCTATTGTTAATAATCAAAAGCAATACTAATACTGTAATAAACATAAGGGAAGAAAGAGCATTTATTTCTGGTTTGATCCCTCTTCTAGCCATAGAATATACAGTAATACTTAAATTTGTGACTCCAGAGCCCGTATTAAAGAAGCTTATTACAAAATCATCAATTGACAATGTAAAAGCCATCAGCGCTCCCGTAATTATACCTGGCATTATTTCTGGAATAATCACTTTTCTAAGTGCATAAAACGGAGTGGCTCCTAAATCCATTGCTGCCTCAGCTAAATGCTTATTCATCTGTTTTAACTTAGGTAGTACTGATAGAATTACATAAGGTATACAAAATGTAATATGTGATAATAACATTGACAAAAACCCTAATTCCAAATTCATAAATCTAAATAATGTCATTAAAGATATTGCTGTAACTATATCTGGGTTTAGTACAGGCAAATAATTTAAATTTAAAACTACTTTTTTACCAAAATAATTCATATTATATATACCTATTGCCGCAAAAGTACCTATTACAGTAGATATCACAGCAGATAATATAGCAATTGTTATAGTATAATAAAGAGCCTTCATTATTTCCTGATTTTTAAACAATTCTATATACCACTTAAATGTAAAACTATCCCAAGTTCCTCTTGATTTAGAGCTATTAAATGAAAAAACTATTAGTATTATAATGGGAGCATACAGAAATAGAAAAATTAGTGTAGTATAAAGTCTTTTTAAAAATTTATTTACCATAAGCCCCCTCCTTCCTTATCTTTATCAAATTTAGTAGTTATTATCATGGCAATTAAAATAAATATCATCATTATTATAGAAATTGCTGAACCAAAATTCCAATCTCCTGCCAATAAGAATTGTTGCTCTACTAAATTACCTATTAAATAATATTGTCCTCCTCCTAAAAGTCTTGATATAACAAAAGTACTTAATGCTGGCATGAAAACCATAGTAATTCCTGAAATAACACCAGGTAAGCTAAGTGGAAATATTACTTTTGAAAACACTTCCAATTT
Organism: Anaerosalibacter sp. Marseille-P3206; assembly: GCF_900155565.1. Classification (NCBI taxonomy): domain Bacteria; kingdom Bacillati; phylum Bacillota; class Tissierellia; order Tissierellales; family Sporanaerobacteraceae; genus Anaerosalibacter; species Anaerosalibacter sp. Marseille-P3206. Next base: position 19,649 of record NZ_FUHM01000001.1, on the reverse strand, counting down.
ACTTGCACCTAAATCTTCTGCTGCTTCTATAAGACTTTTATCAATCTTTATAAGTACTGAATATATTGGTAATACCATAAAGGGTAGAAAATTGTATATCATTCCCATAAGTACAGCACTATCATTATATAATAAATTAAGTGGTTCAAATCCCATTTTAGTTAATAAAAAATTTATAACTCCATTCTTACCCAACAAGGTCATCCATGCATATGTTCTAAGTAAAAAGTTCATCCACATTGGAAGTACAAATAGTAAAATCATAGCATTTCTCTTTTTTATACTCTCCTTAGAAATAATCATAGCTATAGGATAACCCAAAATAAGGCAAGCCAATGTAGATTTTAATGCTAAATCTACAGATTTCCCTAGTACTTTTAAGTAAAGGGGCTGAAAAAACTTTTTAAAATTTTCAAGAGTAAATGTCAAATCTCCCGGTAAATCTCCCGTTGTAAAACTAAAAACAAGTACAAGCATAAGTGGAATAACTATAAATAAAATCATCCAAAATACATAAGGATAAGAAATCCATTTTAGTTTCATTTTTTTCTCACCTTCTTCATAACATGAATATTTTCTGGAATTATACTCATTCCAATTTCAGTATTTACAGGTTTCATTATTGTACTATGGACTTTCCATTGAAAATCTCCACTGTCTACAATCATTTCATAATGCACACCCTTAAAGGTAACAGATTTAACTATGCCCTTTAACATGCCTTCGTCTGCAGTGACAATATTTAAATCTTCAGGTCTTATAACTACATCTATTTCTTCATCATTTGCAAAACCTTTATCTACACATTCAAAAGTTTTACCAGCAAACTCAACGACAAAATCTTCATGCATAATTCCATCTATAATATTGCTTTCACCTATAAATTTGGCTACAAAAGCATTTTTAGGTTCATTGTATATATCAACAGGAGTGCCAATTTGTTGTATTTCTCCTTTATCCAAAACAACAATAGTATCTGACATGGTCAATGCTTCTTCTTGATCATGAGTTACATATATAAAAGTAATGCCAACTCTTTTTTGCATGTTCTTAAGTTCTATTTGCATTTCTTTTCTAAGTTTTAAATCTAGTGCTCCCAAAGGCTCATCTAGTAACAATACTTTTGGTTCATTTACTAAGGCTCTAGCTATAGCAACTCTCTGTTGCTGACCCCCACTAAGTGAATCAATTGATCTATTTTCAAATCCCTCTAAGTTGATCATTTTTAACATAGACGTAACTTTTTCTTTGATTACACTCTTATGTATTTTCTTTATTTTTAAGCCAAAGGCTACATTATCAAATACATCCATATGTGGGAAAAGTGCATATTTTTGAAAAACCGTATTTATTTGTCTTTCATAAGGTGGAATACTAGTTATATTTTTCCCTTCAAAAATAACTTCACCACTAGTAGGTTGTTCAAAACCTCCTATAATTCTAAGTGTAGTTGTTTTTCCACAACCACTAGGTCCTAATAATGTAAGAAATTCGTTTTCCCTCACATAGAGATTGATATTTTTCAAAACTTCTACCCCGTTATATTCTTTGTTTACATTTTTCAAGTCAATTACTTTATTATTCTTCATTTCAATCCCCCCTACTAAATATTAAAAACTTGGTGGAGTGCTCACCCATATGATCCTTGCAATTGTTTTTCCTGCATTTTCTACATAATGATTAGCATTTGCCTTAAAATAAAAACTCTCACCTTTTCTCACCTTAAAAACTTGACTTCCTATATATATATTTATACTTCCCGAAATCACATATCCAAATTCTTCTCCTTCATGGGGTGAATCTTCTTTGGATCTTCCACCCTGTTCAATTTCTAAAAGTATAGGCTCCATAAGATTCTTTTGTGCATTTGGGATAACCCACTTTAAGGTGTATTTATAGTCTTCATTTACAGTTTCAAAAGCATCTTCTTTAGAAAAAACTATCTTTTCATCTTCTACATCATTAAAAAAATCTTTTAAGTTTGTTCCAAGTCCCTCTAAAATATCTACCAAAGTAGCAATTGAAGGAGAAGTTAAATCTCTCTCTACTTGTGAAATAAAACCTTTGGTTAATTCACAACGTTCTGCTAACTCTTCTTGAGTTAGAGAATTTTTGTTTCTTAATCTTCTTATTTTCTCCCCAATATTCATAATATCACCCCTATAAAACATATCATATATTAAACTAATGGTTTAAAGATACTAAACATTTTTATTAACTATACCATTATAATCAAAGTTTTATAAAAAAGTCAATACTTTTTTATAAAATAAATAAATGTTTTAAGTGTTACAATTAGAAGGGTTCAGACAATTCAATATTTTTTATTGTTTAATAAATAAATCTTTTTACTTAATAAAAAAAACTAGCTATTAAACTAGTTTTTTATGATTTATTTTAATTTTATTCATTTAAACAAAAACCAAGCTGGTAATACCAGCTTGGCTTTTAATTATGCATCTTGCAATGCTTCTTTTTGTTGTTTTTTCTTTTCTGATTCACTCCATAATTTTTCTGCTGTCTTAGCCCATTCTTTTGATATAGCGTCAGTCTTTGCAGTCAAATCTTCTACTTCTTCCCTATCTATAGGTTGAGTGGAATATGCATCTGATTTTTCAACCATCATCCTTAACTTTTCTGGATTATCCAGTAATGGACATGGTCTTAAATGATTTTCATTAAATGGTTGATTTTCTTTATATTGCATGAATAGTGGAGATTGTAATGCTTCGATTAAACTTACATCTTTTATATTTAAATTTGAATAGTGAATAAAAGCACATGGTTCTACATCACCATTAGCATTTATGTGTAAGTAATTTCTACCTCCTGCAATACAGCCATTTACATATTCACCATCATTCCAGAAATCTAATGTAAATATAGGTTTTTCGCTTCTGAATTTTCTAAGTTGATGGTACATAAATTCACGTTGCTCTGGAGTTGCTAACAAATCTGTTACAGCATCTTTTCCTATTGGTATATAAGTGAAATACCAACCAAACATACATCCTTTTTCAATTAATAAATCTAAGTACTCTTCAGAACCCACTACATCTGTATTATATTTATGATAGCAAGTTGAAAATCCAAATACAACTCCTTCTTTTTTAAGAAGATCCATCGCTTCCATTACCTTTTTATAGGTTCCGTCGCCTCTTCTCATATCTGTTTCTTTTTCAAATCCTTCAACACTTATTGCAAGTCCAAAGTTTCCAAGCTCACCAAGTTTTTTAGCAAATGCCTCATCAACTAATGTAGCATTTGTAAAAGACAAGAAAGAACAATCATCATGAGTTTCAGCAAGTTTAATTAAATCATCTTTTCTTACAAGTGGTTCTCCACCAGAGAATATATACATATATATTCCAAGTTCTTTTCCTTCTTTTATTATTCTATCAAGAGTTTCATAACTCATCGAATCATTCTTTTGGTATTCTGCTGCCCAACAACCAGTACATTTTAAATTACAAGCACTTGTTGGGTCCATTAATATCGCCCAAGGTATATTACAATTATATTTCTTCTTCATCTTGTCTTGAATTGGAATACCAACAATACCTGAGTTAATCATATAATTAATTAAAAATTTCTTTCTAGTACTTGGTGATAATTCAGAGAAGTATCTCTCCATTAATTGATACCAGTTATTGTCTTTATCTTCAACAATGTCTTTGAATTTTTGTAAGTATCTCTTATGATTCTCCCTTGTTACAATTTTTTCTGCCCAATTCAAAAGCTTAGGCATGTTTTCCATTGGATTTTTTTCTATATACTTTACTCCTTCATTCATCAATGCAGTGCTAACAACTTGTTTTACACTTGCCACGATAACTCCCCCTTTTTTACAAATATCTATGCTTTTAATCCATCAATCAAAGTATTTACAGAATCTATTCTACCTTGAATATCCTTATTGTTACTAGATAACATTTGAAAAGTGAAAGATTCTATAAAAGAATATATAGTATCTGCCATACTTTCACTGTCAATAGGTTTAATCTCTTTAGCTTCAATACCTTCCATAATTAATTTTTTAATGGACATTTTTAGCTTCTCCGTATGTTCCTTAATAGATTTCTGTATTTCATTGTTCTCCCTTTTTACTATTATCCATATTTCTGCAAGCAGTACAAATATATAATTGTGTTCATATTCGCTAGCTAGTTCAAAAACTAATTGTTTAAGTTTTTCAATAAAACTTAGATTATCATCTTCTACAATAATTTCTACTTTTTCATGTATATCAGCTAAAGTATCTCCTACGGTATAATAAAAAATTTCATCCTTATTTTTAAAATATTGATAAATAGTTGTTCTACCCATCCCACAACTCTTTGATATGTCTGATAGATTAGTATTATAATATCCTCGTTTTGCAAACACTTCTCTAGCACTTTCTATAATTTCTTGCTTTCTTTGTTCATAATCAACTATTTTGGGCAAATAATATATTCTCCTCCTTCCTTTAATATGGACATGTCTGTCTATATTATTTTATCATAACTGACATCATTGTCAATAATAACATTTTTAGATTTTTATTTTTCTATTAGAATGGTGAAATAAGTGTATAAACCATATTGTCTAAAACATCATTAACAAGGCCCTCTACATCTAGATTTTTTTCTGACTCTTCTATGTCTTCAACTTTTGGTTTTGTAAGTGGATGTTTTGGCAAAAATACTGTACAGCAATCTTCAAAAGGTAGTATAGATGTTTCATAGGTTTCAATATCCTTGGAAATATCTATTATATCAACCTTGTCAAATCCTATTAAAGGTCTTAATACTGGAATATTAACTGATGAATTGGTAACAGCAATACCTTGTATAGTCTGACTAGCCACTTGACCTAAGCTCTCACCTGTAATAAGTGCATCAATTCCTTCTCTTTCTGCTATTTTTTCTGCTATTCTCATCATAAATCTTCTAGAAATTATAGTCATTTGATTTTCTGGACATTTTTCATTTATCTCTTTTTGTATTCCTAATATATTAACACTATAAAAAGGTATATCTCCACAATAATTAGCCATAATTCTTGCTAACTCTTTTACTTTTTCCTCTGCTCTTTCACTAGTGAAAGGATAGCTGTGAAAATGAACTGCACTTAAAGACACACCTCTTTTGGCCATCATAAATCCAGCTACAGGACTATCTATACCACCTGATAATAGTAACAAACCCTTACCATTTGTACCAACAGGCAATCCCCCGTAGGCTTTAATTTTTTCTGTATAAACATAACACTTATCCTTTATATCTATATATACATATACTTCTGGATTATGTACATCTACACTTACACCTTCAACATTCTTAAGCAATACTGCTCCTATTTTCCTAGATACTTCAGGAGATTTTATAGGAAAATCTTTGTCCACTCTTCTTGTTTGTACCTTAAACGTACTTATATTATTTTTCTCTATGGCTTCCCTTAATGCAATTATAGAAGCTTGTTCAATAGACTCCATATCTTTATCGATTCTAATACAAGGACTTATATAAACTATCCCAAAAACCTTCTTAAGTTTATCTATAATTTGTGAAGTGTATTTTTCCTCGGCTTCAATATACATTTTTCCTTGTTCTCTATAAGTTTTTGGAGCACCATATTCTATTGTAACTTTTTTAATTTGCTTTTCTAACCTATTTTCAAAATACCCTCTATTTAATCCTTTTAATGCAACTTCTCCAAGACTTACACTAATAACTCTATCCACATTATCACCTCATAGTTATTTTTCTAATTTCATCTATTGATTTTTTCAATTCTTCTACTACATAATCTATTTCTTCTTTTGTATTTGAATAAGAAAAACTAAATCTTAAAGTTCCCTCTATTTCATTGTCATTACGACCAATTGCTTGTAAAACATGACTTTTACCTTTTCCATGTGATGAACAAGCTGAAGCTGTAGATACATAAATCTCCTTGTTCTCTAAGTAATGTAACAACACTTCACCTCTAACATTTAAGAATGAAATATTAACTATATATGGGGAAAATTTGTCATCAATAAGGCTATTAACTCTAATATTTGATATTTCTTCTTTAATTCTTTCGACAAAATATTTCTTTAATTGAAATACAGATTTACTCTCACTTTTGAAGTTACTATCAATAATTTCCACAGCCTTTCCCATTCCAACAATACCGGGAACATTTTCAGTTCCTGAACGAAGCCCTTCTTCTTGATTACCTCCAAATATAATAGGGTTTAAGAGTATATTTTTCTTAACATACAATCCTCCAATTCCCTTTGGCCCATATATCTTGTGACCACTAAAAGAAAAAGTATCTACATTCCACCTAGCTAAATCTAACGGTATCTTCCCAAAAGCTTGTATACCATCAATATGTAATAAAGCTTTTGAATTTTTTTTATTCATTATTTCCCTAACTTGTGTTACAGGCTCTATAGTTCCTATTTCATTATTAACTAACATTATTGAAACTAATATTGTTGAATCATCTAAGCATTCTTCGAATTGATTTAAATCAATAACTCCTTCTTCATCTACATCTAAATAGGTAATCTTAAAACCCTCTTCTTCATAATGTTTCATTATATTTAATACAGAAGAATGCTCTATCTTAGTAGTAATAATATGATTTCCCTGTCTACTATATTTATTGATTAGACCTTGTATGGCTATATTATTACTCTCTGTTCCACCTGATGTAAAATAAATTTCATCATTTCTAACTTTTAAGAAATTCGCAATTCTTTTTCTAGCTTCCTCAACCTTTTTTTCTGCCTGAAAACCTAAGTGGTGAAGGGATGAAGGATTACCATAGCAAATTTTAAGCATATAGTTCATTTCCTCAATTACTTCATCTCTAGGTCTCGTCGTGGCACTATTGTCCAAATAAACCATCATCTATATCACCTCATCATCAGTTAATAATCTAATATAATATATTATGCCTTATTTATCTTTATTATATAGGAATTTAATACATTGTAAAAGCTATATAATATATTTTTTTATATTTTTTAAAAAAAGGTGTTGCAAAAGCTGTCGTAATTTGTTATAATTTGTTCGTGGTTATCCCCCTGGTAACCTCAAATAAGATCTCTATTCCCAATACCCCTTTTGAACGGTTTTATGACATCCATAATTGGATGTAAGACTCCTTCGGGAGTCTTTTTTTTATGCATTTTTTATGATTTCATGTTAAAATATTATATGGTATATATTTTATTATTAAAATTTTAATATGGAGGTGTCAAAATGCAAACTTCAAAAAAAGTAGCAATTATATTTACTGGTGGCACTATTTCAATGAAAGTTGATCCTAGAATTCATGCAGCAATCCCAGCATTATCAAGTGAAGAAATATTAGGTATGGTTACAAATGTAGAAAATTTTGCGAATATAGAAATTATTAATTTTGGTAATTATCCAAGTCCTCATATCACACCGAATATGATGATGGACTTATCTAAATTAGTTAAAAAAACTATTTCTAGAGATGATATCACTGGAGTAGTTGTTACTCACGGAACAGATACTTTAGAAGAAACAGCTTATTTATTAGATCTAACTGTAAAAAGTGAAAAACCTGTAGTCGTAGTAGGTGCAATGAGAAATAGTTCTGAACTAGGCTATGATGGCTCTAGTAATCTTTCTGCTGCTATTTGTACTGCAATTTCTGATAGTTCTAAAAACAAAGGAGTTCTTGTTGTAATGAACAACGAAGTCAATGCAGCAAGTGAAGTAACAAAAACCAATACCCTTTCACTAGATACTTTTAAATCCCCTGAATTTGGTCCCTTAGGTATTGTAGATAATGACGAAATCCTTTATTATAGAGATATTATTTCAAGAGAACATATTAATACAGATAATATTGAAACAAAAGTTCTCCTACTTAAATCTGCTCCTGGAGTAAATTCTGATATTATTAATTATTGTATTGATAGTGAATACAAAGGCATCGTCATAGAGGCAATGGGAAGAGGTAATTTACCTCCAGAAATGATTGATGGAATAGTAAGGAGTATTTCAAAAAATATCCCCGTAGTATTAGTTTCCAGATGTCCAACTGGAAGGGTTCTAGATACATATGGTTACGAAGGAGGGGGAAATCATTTAAGAAAATTAGGTGTAATATTTGGAGGTAATCTTCCAGGTCAAAAAGCTAGAATTAAACTAATGCTTTTACTTGCTAAGACAAATGATATGAATAAAATAAGAGAACAATTTGAAAAAGATGAATATAAAAAATTAAATTAATTTTTAAGGTAAGTCAAGGACATTTCTCGACTTACCTGTTTTTATATCTATTAAAATATCCTCTACTGCGACTATTTAGATATTCTTCTATATATTGTACTCTTTCTTCAAGGGAATCTATCTTTTCTAGTGAATTATTGTCTATATTATCCTTTTTTACCTTTATATCATTGGAATTTTTGAAATTAAAAATTTCTTTTTTTTTAAAGGTATTTCTATAATATTGTCTAGTGGCCCAAATCCTAAAAATGAAATATCAGGATATACTTTTCCAAAAGAATAGTTTAATTTTTTATTACTATCTTTCGTAGGATATTCAGCATATTTATACCTTACAAAATCTATATGCTTCGATTCCCTCCATTGATAAATATTGCTCCATTTACTACCATCATCTGTACTGTATCTACTAAATATGCTTTCATATTCTAACCATATAATCCACAGTTTATCTAAATATTTTATGAGTATAGGATGAGAGCAATTTTCTATATTTGACATAATAGACTCAACTTTCTTGTGAAAACTATTATTTGAAATGTCAAAATTAATATATGATATTCCAAAATTACCATCTATATATTTACTATAGGTTAAATGCAATATATTATTTTCTAATAATGTATCTAAGTACAGTTTTGAACTAGTATCGTAGGTAAGTCTTGTTTTATTAGACCATATTTGCTCAAAAATATCATAGGTTTTAACAAAAATTTCTTCATTTTCAACAAGGTCATAAAAAATAATATATATTTTTTCATTTTCACAAATTATATTTATTGGATTTAGTATATTTAAAACTCTTGTATCTTCTACAATATTTGTATTCCAATGATTGTTGTTGTAATGATGATGATAAATCCTATAAACTTTATTTCCTTCATCAATCAATATATCATAAAATATATGTATGTCATCTCCATCTAGCAGTAATTGTAAATTATACACATGTGGAATTGGACTTTCAGTAATCTGTGTAATTTCTTTTTCTTCTTTAAATATGTTTGACAAATATAAGTGTTTGTCATTACCTTGATAAATAAGATATATACAGTCATCACTTCTGATTGCTACATCATACTCTTCTAAAACATTATTGGCGATTTCTACCTTCTCTATTTCTTCCTCAAACCTATTAAAATAATATCCAATGATAACCCCATCTCTCCACTCTAAATTAAAAATATTTCCTAGACTATCAGTTACAATAGAAGACTTTTGATTATAAAAACTCATAGCTACACCACCTATATGAAAATATATTTCTATATATAGGTATTTAAAACAAATTGATAATATGCGAAATTTCTATAATCAGTAACACTTGTTTAATAATAAGAATATATTAGCATTGAGAAGAAAAAGTTTTGTTAGGAGGGAAAATATGAATCCTGAAATTAAATCTGATGTATTTGATTTAGGTATTACTGATAGATGTTGCCAAGGTACAACTGGATGTGAATGGGATGGAACATTGAGAAGAGTTCGTACTGAACCTATATTTGTTCAAAAGGTATATGATGCAACTCTTGTTAATCTTCAAGCTTTAAGAACTATTACTAATCAGCCTTTTACTCCAGCACTTGGCCCAAATGCAAGGATTGTTAGAATTGCCGATATAAGATGTAGAAAGTTTTTCAACCCTAAAAATGCCTTAGATCCTAATAATCTAGTAATAGATCCTGATACAGTATTGTCTGGAGGAGAAATAGTAAAAGATGGCAAAGGATGTCCAATAACAGTTGTAGGCCCAGATGGATTGAAATCAGAAAAAATAATCTTTGCAGATACATCTGAATGTGATGAAGAAGGAAAAGGTACTCCAGTTTTTGGAACTCAAACAGTAAAAATATCTGGAAATGTAGTTGTAGAAATTGATGCTGTTGTTTCTGATAATAGAAATAGAAGAACTACAGTTACACTTACTAGCAATATACCAATTGCGCCAAAGTCTAATCCTATTGTTATGACTAGTTTCTTTGAACTTTGTATTCCATCCGTATTTGACTCTGCATTTTTACCAAGATTTGCAGAATTCTGTAATTCAATTTGTGAAACTAGATTGGCAACCAATAGTATCTCTAGAGATATAACAATTGATCCTATTACTGGTGCTGTTAGGGCTAACTTAATTATTGCATTATGTATAACTTGTGAAAAGAAAGTAATAGTTCCAGTTCAATTATGTGTACTATCTACTGGCTTCCCAGTATTATCACCTGAAGTTTCACCAATTTGTACTACATTCCCAAGCCTATTCCCTAAACAAATTGATGAATCAAGCAATCCTTGCCCAAGACCTAGAAGTTTAGATGAGGAAGAAACAGGTGTAATAACTGCAGGAGAAACATACGAAGATAGCTTTGACAACTTTGAATAAAAACTTAAAAGAGGTGCCTTGAAGGCACCTTTTTGGTTAAATTTATTTTAAAATATCTACTACTTTAATATCCCGTTCTTTAAGAAAATCAACAAATTTATCTCCTACCTTTACTATAGGTATTGTAGGTTTATTAGGATAAATATAAACTATTTCACCAATCTCTCCATTACTTAACTTTACTACATTTCCAACATAAAAATTTGATATATTATCTAAAAATATTCTTGTAATTCTAGGATCTAAATTTTTAAAACTACTCTCATCTAAATGTTCAGCTGCTAGAAATGGAGATTGTTTACTTTTATATACCCTATCTGAGGTCATAGCATCATATATATCACATACTGCTATAATCTTTGCAAACTCATGTATCTTATCTCCTCTAACCCCATGAGGATATCCTCTTCCATCCTCCCTTTCATGATGTTGTAGTACCCCTAATGCTACATTTTTACTTATACCAACTGTTTCACTTATGATATTAAAACCATATATTGTATGTTTCTTAATTATCTCAAACTCTTCTTCAGTCAATTTATCTGGTTTATTTATAATGTTTTTTGATATTTTCATTTTCCCAATATCATGAAACAATCCTGCTAATGATAATTGTTTTAACTCAACTTGATTATATCCTAGCCACTTACCTACCATTGTTGACAACATACAAACATTCATAGAATGATTAAATGTATAATCATCAGTTTCCTTTAATTCCCTTAATCTACCTAGTATATTATCATTTTTCGTCAATTCTATTATCAACATATCTACTTCTTCACTAACCTCAGATATAACTACTTTTTTACCAATCTTAACATCGCTAAAAACTGATTCTACTTTATCTGATAATACTTCAAATTTAATTATTAAATTATCTTCAGGATGTTCTTTTAAATAAGCAGCTTCGTCTAATATATCTATTTGTCTTATTCCTAAATTCTTTATGAGTAAAATAAGTCTTCGATTTAAAACTGTTCCATTTTTCACTAATATTGATCCCGTTTTATAATCATCTATATCTTTATTTACAACCATTCCAGGCTTTAAATCATTAATCTCAACAATAGCCACGCTTCTCTACCCCCTAACCATCCATAATTATTTATTCTACAAAACAATCAAAAATCCTTTTTTATATAAGAATTTATACAAAATTTCGTCTTTAATTTCCATTTTATCAATTTTTTTCGAAGCAATAAATACTATATATATTTTACACTAATATTGAATTAATTTCATTAAAAAAAATAAACCTCAAGTATTAACTTAAGGTTTAAGCTAGTTTAATATTGTCTTTACTCATATTAGACCACTTTCCACATTTATCTCCATATCTTGCAAGAACCTGATTATCAGCCCAAATTTCAAGTATCTCACACATATTAGAGCATCCATTACATTCTATACCTTTCACACAATATTCAACATCAGCAATATCTAATCCTTTAAAGCTTGATTCCTTTTTAGATTTAACTTCTTCTTTTGCCAATATAGCTACTCCTAATGCACCCATTACATCATAGTTTTCAGGTATATATACCTCTACCCCCAATGCATCTTCAAATGCTCTTTTTATACCTATATTTGCCGCTACTCCACCTTGAAACATAACTGGACTAGAAATATCTTTCCCCTTACCCACATTATTTAAATAATTTCTAACCAGTGCTTCACATAATCCCCATATTATATCCTCTTGATTGTGTCCTAGTTGTTGCTTATGAATCATGTCTGATTCAGCAAATACTGCACATCTTCCTGCAATTCTAACTGGGTTTTTAGACTTTAAAGCTATTCCTCCAAAATCCTCAATACCTATTCCTAATCTATAAGCTTGCCTATCTAAAAACGAACCTGTACCTGCAGCACAAACAGTATTCATAGCAAAATCTACAACTACCCCATCCTTAATTATTATTATTTTAGAATCTTGCCCTCCTATTTCAATCACAGTCTTAACATCAGGTATATAGTTTAGTGCTGCTACAGCATGAGATGTTATTTCATTTTTAACCACATCTGCCCCTAACATTAAATTTGCTAAATACCTTCCACTACCTGTTGTGCCAACTCCCTTAATATTAATATTTCCCATTTCTTTTTTTAAATCATGTAAACCATCTTTTATAATTTCAATTGGTTTTCCTTGAGTTCTTAAATATTTTTTACTTATTAGATTATTGTCTTCATCCATGAGAATAATATTTGTACTTACTGAACCAACATCAACGCCCATATAATAATTTTCCATTCTTTTCTTCCTCCCTTTTCCTTATGAGTAAATCTACAAATGCTTCAAGTCTTGTTAAATACCCACTTTCTCCTGTCATCTCATCTAAAACCAGTGTCATAATAGGAATATTGTAGTCCCTTTGTACCCTAGGAAGTATACTCTTTGCAACTATTTCTGGCATACAATTAAGAGGTAATAATTGAATAACTCCATCAAAACCATTAAGGGCATAATAAATAGCACTCCCTACTGTTTCCCTTCCATGTCCTCCCACTAATGTTGAAAGATAAGGCTTAGCTAGTTTATATTTTTCATTTTCTTCTTTAGACCCAAAGGGGAATTTAGTCACATGATGATTTACCCACTTGGTAGGAGTTAGAGACTTTTCTACTAATACTCCCATATGTCCTAGTTTCTTTTCAATTTCAACATTTACAAAGGGTTCAATTATTGTATATATTTCTCCTATTATACCTATTTTTATAGGGTTTTTATCTTTATCAATTTTTATTGCCTGTAATTTTTCTTCAGTTTGATTTATCAAATTAAGCATATTTTCAGCACCAAAAGTAGTTTCAACTTCACTATGATATTCATTCATTATCCTATCTACTTGATAACTATCTATTGCATAAGCTCTCTTTTCATTTGATAGTTGAGTTAAATAATCTGTTCGCTGTATTAATTGCCAACCAAGCTTACCTGCTCGTATTAAATCTTTATAACTTTTTATATTAAATGCTTTATTAAATCCATCTTTAAGTTGACCTATTCCTTCCCTTATGGGATCAAACACAATAAAATCCACATCATATCCTAAGTCTTTTAAAATATTTTTTTCTAGTACAGAATAATACCCAAATCTACAAGGACCACAACTCCCAGTAATAAGAATAGTATCAGCACCTTTTTCAATACTCTCTATATAGTTTCCAATGTTGATTTTGAAAGGTAAGCACATTGTCTCTGGTGAGTACTTGGTTCCAATTTCTAATGTCTTTCTAGTACATGGAGGTGGTGGAACTACTTCCTGTCCAAGTTCTTCTAAAAAAGCCTTCCCAGCAATATGAACATTACCTAAGTGTGGAAATGTAAGCACCATTTTTATACCTCCATTTAATCATATCTATAAAAGCTTCAATCCTCGTATTAACACCTGCCTCACCACTCTGCTCATCTAAAGTTAAAAGAGTGAAAGGGACTTTATAGGTATTGGCCTTTCTTTCAATTAAATCTATTAGAATAGAGTCCATACCACAGCCAAAAGACGATAAATATATTATCCCATCTATCTTATCTTCTTCAATAAGGTTAAAAGCTGAACCAACTATTCTTCTACCATGAGTCCAAAACATTCTCTTTGGAAGTTTGTTTGAATATTTTATGATATTTTCTTCAGATACCATTTCTGGAGTTAAAACTTTTATATTATTATCAATCAATTTATCTATTAAATTCATATTTAAATATTCATCATATAAATTATAAGGATGCCCAGCAACCATTATAGTCATATTTGACTTTTTTGAGTTGACATTCAAATCTTTAAAAGCCTTATTATATAGCTTAATTGCTTCTATAGGAATAACACCTCTATTTAATAAATAAGTATATCTTGCAAAAGAGTCCGTTGCACTTTTATAAGCTCTTCTTATAGTTTTTATATCTTTATCCAAACACTTACCAGTTTCATATATTGCAGTCTTATATTTTCGATCAAATTTAAATAAATTTAAGTTTGTATCTAATAATGGTGGTAATTTATCTATTGAAAATCTTACCATGTCAGGTAATCCTAATATTTTAGGACAACAATATTCTTTTTTTCGAATACTTATTATCTTGGGTATAAATATATAATCTACTTTATCCTTTAAGTAGTTTACATGACCATGTAATATTTTTACTGGTAAACATGCTTCATCAACACTTGAAAGAATTCCACTATCTAATATATCTTTATTAGTCTTTGGTGAAAGTACAACCTCTGCTCCCAATTCCTTAAAAAATTCATTCCAAAGAGGATAATAATCATAATATAGCATTCCTCTAGGGATTCCAATTTTGTACATTTTTTATCCCTCCAATCATCACACTAATATAGTATTGACACATTAGAAGGATAATATAACTATAATATGGAATAATAAAAAAAATAAGGTGGATTACCACCTTAAACTTTAATTATCTATATTCATCATATAATTTATGTTCTTCATAGCCATTACAATTTCTTCTTTGCTAGTAATTCTAAAATCTAATGAAGACTCAATATAATCTGTAAAATCTTCCGGGTCTTCAAAAGGAAATTTTAAACTAGATAATAATCTGCGCATTCTAAGCTTTCTTTCGTCATTAGACATAATCCTAATACTTCTATTTAAAAAATGAATATAATTATTTAGCACTTCTTCTAAATAATCCTTATCTAATACATGGTCTTCCTCTTCATCATAAAATAATATTTCATCACTCATAAAAGAAAAATCATTATAATAAGTAAGAACTTTTTTTGTAATCATCATTTTTTCATTTAATTTTTCATCAATTAAATCCTCTCTATTTACTGACTCCATAATGATTTTTTCAAATAGTTCATTGGTTTTTATCATTTCATTTTCTAACTTATTTGTCTTATGATTTAATGCATCTTTTAATTTTTTGTAATCTTCTTTTGTATCCTTCAGATAATCATTCAATAATTCTAAAATGTTTTTATCTAAACAAAAATCAATATCAAAAGTTCTAATCAAAGATACTGATATCAGCTTGTTAACTACAATTCCCATATGCTTTATTAAAGAATCTAAATCTTCCATTTCACTTAAAAGTATCGATGTCTTTTGAGAATATGAACCTAGCTCTTCTACTGTCAAAGATTTTAAATTCTTATGCTTTTTTAGCTCTAAAACTTTTCTAAAATAATCATCATAACAAGTTCCAAATGAAGATTCCATAGAACCATCAAAAATCCTTTTGTAGTTTTTTATTTCATATTCTACAAGAGAACTTGTGTAATTAGAAAAGTCTCTTCTTAATGTATTAGTTACTATTTCAAAAAACTTTTCCTTTGTTATCCTATAGGGTAAAGCTGTTATTATCAAAGATATTTTCTCAACAAATACTTCATATTCATCAACATCTTTCATTAAAAAGGTCATAACTTGATAAACAAAGTTATTTATCATTTCTTCATCAATATCAAATTCTTCTTTTTGCTCATTGATTAATTTTTTAATTAAATAATAATTAAACTTTTCATCTAAATAGGAAGTTTCAACTATATAAGGTTCTAGATCTGTTAATAGAACTTCTAGATTATTTCGCAAAACCTTTAGTTCTTCTAATTCACTATCATCACTTATCATTCTTTCATCTAGATTTTCAAGAAATTTAAGTATTGATTTGAAATGTTTTTCTAGCAATTGTATTTCTTCTTGTGATTGTATTTTATCAAATATATTATCTTTATTAATATGATATATAATATCTAAACAACCAAAAATAGAATAATATATAGACATTTCACCTAATTTACTCAATTGAATATCATTTAATCTCATTAAAATATCTTTTAATTCTTCATCAGTCAAAGTACTTATATCTTTTTCTTTTAGCTCCTTCAGTTCAATTATATCTACCATGTAACTACTCCTTTCAATATCTAAACTTCATTATATAAATTTGATTAAAAAGGAAATCGAATATATAATAATAAAAGACTAATATACATTATAACATGTTTTTTATTAAAGGAGAATTAAAATGGAAACTCTTACATATAAACTTAAATATGATGCCTTGGATATAAAAACATATTTTGATACTCATAATATATGTTTCTTTGATATTGAAACCACAGGTTTTAACAGAAATAAAGATATTGTATATCTAGTAGGTCTCCTCATATATAATGGTAAAGACTATATACTAAAACAATATCTATTAGAAGAAGTTGATGAAGAGAAAATTCTTTTAAATTGTTTAATTAAGGATTTTAATGATTGTGAGTGCCTTATAACTTTTAATGGTGATTCTTTTGACATACCTTTTTTAGATAGCAAATATAAAAATCATCATATTGATTATAAAATACCTATAGAAAAAAGTTTTGACATATACAAGATTATTAAATCAAATAAATATTTATTTGATTTAAAGAACTTTAAGCTTAAATCTATCGAAAAATATTTAGGAATAAATAGAAAAGATACCCTGTCTGGGAAGGAATGTATTGATCTTTTTTATGACTACTTAGATAATAAAAATGATAAAAGTAAAAAATTAATATTGCAACATAATTATGATGATCTATATTACCTTCCTTATGTACTTAAAATATTAGATATAATTGAGTATAAAAAAACTATAGTACTTTCAAGCAATTCTTCAAATAAAATAAAACTTAAAATTGAAGATTTCAAAGTAATAGATGATATGATGAATATTAATTGTATAACAAACTCTATTGAAATTGAACCTCTAATCATATATGAAAGTGATTATAATATTAAGTGGAATACAAAGAAAGGAGTTTTAAATGTACAATTTCAAGTAAATAACGGTATGTTGTCTACCATGGAAAAATGCCTATATATAGATTTACTTGAATTTGATATAGGTCTATCAGTTAAAGATTCTACTAACTTTCAACTACCTCGTAATATAATATTAATCCAAATAGGAAAAGACTTTGTAATGGATAATATTAAAAACATTGTATATCAAATTGTTTATACTTCTACAAAAACATTTTTTAACTAAAAAGTTTAATATCATAATCAAAAAAGAGTAGAGATTTTCTCTACTCTTTAAAAATAAATGGTGCCCAGAGGCGGAATCGAACCACCGACACGGGGATTTTCAGTCCCCTGCTCTACCTACTGAGCTATCTGGGCAAAAGAATGGTGGGCCTTCAGGGACTCGAACCCCGGACCTACCGGTTATGAGCCGGGCGCTCTAACCAACTGAGCTAAAGGCCCCTAATTACTTCATTAAACGAAGTTTTTAGGTTTTATAATTTGTACTTGGTGGGCCTGGGTGGACTCGAACCACCGACCTCACGCTTATCAGGCGTGCGCTCTAACCACCTGAGCTACAAGCCCATGTAACGTTTATACTATTTTCAACACGTAGTGTTAAATTTGGTGGGCGCAATAGGGCTCGAACCTATGACCCCCTGCTTGTAAGGCAGGTGCTCTCCCAGCTGAGCTATGCGCCCTTATTGACTTTTGTAAATAGGCTGGCAGGGGTGGCAGGATTTGAACCCACGGCATTCGGTTTTGGAGACCGACGTTCTACCACTGAACTACACCCCTATAGCCTTTTGATTAGAAAGTTTGGTATGGTGGGCCTTCAGGGACTCGAACCCCGGACCTACCGGTTATGAGCCGGGCGCTCTAACCAACTGAGCTAAAGGCCCAAACTTACTAATGGCGGAGAAGGAGGGATTTGAACCCTCGCGCCCCGTGAAGGACCTACTCCCTTAGCAGGGGAGCCTCTTCAGCCACTTGAGTACTTCTCCTTGCCCTAGTTATTAAAAAAATGGCGGAGAGGGTGGGATTCGAACCCACGCGGGCCGCAAGACCCAAACGGTTTTCAAGACCGCCCCGTTATGACCTCTTCGGTACCTCTCCATTTTTGGTGACCTATCGGCGACTCGAACGCCGGACACCCTGATTAAAAGTCAGGTGCTCTACCGCCTGAGCTAATAGGTCATATATGGCTGGGATGGCAGGACTCGAACCTGCGGAATGCTAGAGTCAAAGTCTAGTGCCTTACCGGCTTGGCTACATCCCAATATTGTGGTGCACCTAGGAGGATTCGAACCCCCGGCACACGGATTAGAAGTCCGTTGCTCTATCCAACTGAGCTATAGGTGCATGGAGCGGGTGAAGGGAATCGGACCCTCGCAACCAGCTTGGAAGGCTGGGGCTCTACCACTGAGCTACACCCGCAAATAATACATGGTGGAGGAGACTGGATTCGAACCAGTGAAGGCGTAGCCAACGGATTTACAGTCCGTCCCCTTTAGCCAACTCGGGAACTCCTCCTTGTTTTTAATCTTTAAAACGGATTAATGGAGCTGGTGAGAGGACTTGAACCCCCAACCTACTGATTACAAGTCAGTTGCTCTGCCAATTGAGCTACACCAGCATAAGCGCTTACGCGCAATTTGCTACCGTAGGTAGCATATTTGGCGACCTGGAAGGGACTCGAACCCTCGACCTCTAGCGTGACAGGCTAGCATTCTAACCAGCTGAACTACCAGGCCACATAAGCCTTACGGCAATTTTCAACACGTAGTGTTGAATTTGGTGGGCGCAATAGGGCTCGAACCTATGACCCCCTGCTTGTAAGGCAGGTGCTCTCCCAGCTGAGCTATGCGCCCCTAACTACACTTGGTAGTTGAAATGGTGACCCTACCGGGATTCGAACCCGGGATACCGCCGTGAAAGGGCGATGTCTTAACCGCTTGACCATAGGGCCATGTATTGTTTAATAAAATTATGGTTGGTCCTATCGGACACTCATATCATAAAACTAAATTATGGTTGCGGGAGCTGGATTTGAACCAACGACCTCCGGGTTATGAGCCCGACGAGCTACCATACTGCTCCATCCCGCGATAGTATTTAATATTAAATTAGGTAATAATGGTGCCGGGAACCGGAATCGAACCGGTACGATCTTTTAAGGATCGCAGGATTTTAAGTCCTGTGCGTCTGCCTGTTCCGCCACCCCGGCAGTATTATGGCTCCCAGGGTGGGATTCGAACCCACAA